>NZ_SRID01000089.1 GCF_004684805.1 Streptomyces palmae | reverse complement strand
TTCCTGTGCTCCTCGGCCACCCCCCCGGCCCCGGCGTACACGGCATGTCCGGCCACCACGCCGCCCGCGCCGTCTGGCGCCACCTCCACCAAGACATCTGACCAGAGCGTGCCCCAAACCACGCGAGCATCCACAACAGCCCCGCACCTTGGCGATCGCCCCAGCTCACCCGTGCCCCATAGGGGCGCGGGGAACCGTGCGAGCAACCCCAACAGCCCCGCACTTTGGCGATCGCCCCAGCTCACCCGTGCCCCACAGGGGCGCGAGGAACTGCGCGAGCAACCCCAAACGACCCGCACTTTGGCGATCGCCCCAGCTCACCCGTGCCCCACAGGGGCGCGAGGAACTGCGCGAGCAACCCCAACAGCCCCGCACCTTGGCGATCGCCCCAGCTCACCCGTGCCCCATAGGGGCGCGAGGAACTGCGCGATCAACCCCAAACGACCCGCACTTTGGCGGTCGCCCCAGCTCACCCGTGCCCCATAGGGGCGCGAGGAACCGCGCAAGCAACCCCAACAGCCCCGCACCTCGGCGATCGCCCCAGCTCACCCGTGCCCCATAGGGGCGCGAGGAACTGCGCGAGCAACCCCAAACGACCCGCACGTGGGGAACCACGCGAGCAACCCCAAACGAACCCGCACCCGAACACCCCGCACACCCCACCCGGCACCCCCCTAACGCGGGATCCGATCAATCACCTCCCGCGCACCCTGCCGCAGCAGCGCCACCGCGACCGAGGTCCCCAGCGTGGCCGGGTCCAGCGGGCCGGCCCACTCGTGCGCGTCCAGCACCGTCTTGCCGTCCGGGGAGAACACCCGCGCCCGCAGCGAGAGCCGGCCGTCCCGCTCGGCCCGGGCGTAGCCCGCGATCGGCGAGTTGCAGTGCCCCTGGAGCACATGGAGCAGCATCCGCTCCGCGGTGATCTCCCGCCAGGTGTCCGCGTCACCGAGCCCGGACACCGCCTCGATGGTCGCGGTGTCCTCCTCCCGGCACTGCAGGGCGAGCACCCCGGCCCCGATCGGCGGGCACATGACCTCCACCGACAGCACCTCGCTGATCCGGTCGGTACGGCCGATCCGCTGCAGCCCGGAGAGCGCCAGCAGCAGTGCGTCGCACTCGCCCGCGTCCAGCTTCTCCAGCCGCCGGTTGGCGTTGCCGCGCATCGGCACGCACTCCAGATGCGGGTGGGAGATGGCCAGTTGGGCCACGCGGCGCACCGAGGAGGTGCCGATCCGGCTCCCCTGGGGCAGCTCGTCCAGGGTCAGCCCCCCGGGGTGCACCAGCGCGTCCCGCAGGTCGTCCCGCTTGAGGTAGGCGGCGAACACCGTGCCCGCCGGCAGCGGCCGGTCGGCCGGGATGTCCTTGACGCAGTGCACCGCCAGATCGGCCTCGCCGGCCAGCAGCGCGGCGTCCACCTCCTTGGTGAACGCCCCCTTGCCGCCGAGGGCCGACAGATCGCCCAGCCACCGGTCGCCGGAGGTCGTCACCGGGACCACCTCGGTACGGATCCCCGGGTGCAGCGCGGTGAGTTCGGCGCGCACCCGCTCCACCTGGGCCAGGGCCATGGGGGAGGAGCGGGAGACGATACGGATGGTGGCTGCGGTGGCACCGGAGGCGGAAGGCATGTTCTCCACGATAGGGGTGCCGGGCCCCTCAGGGTGGGCCAGCACGCCCGGACCGCGCCGCCGCCGGTCGCGCCAGGGCCATGTCGGATTTTCGCCAGCCGCGCCGTGTCCGATGCCCGATGCTGGAGACATGCACACCGACCACGAGCGGTGCGTACGCGCCGTGCAGTCCAAGGACGCCCGCTTCGACGGCTGGTTCTTCACCGCCGTCCTCACCACGCGGATCTACTGCCGTCCCAGCTGCCCCGCGGCGCCCCCCAAGGTCGAGAACATGACCTTCTACCCCAGCGCCGCCGCCGCCCAGCAGGCCGGCTTCCGGGCCTGCAAGCGCTGCCGGCCGGACGCCGCCCCCGGCTCCCCCCGCTGGAACGAGCGCGCCGACGCGGTCGCCCGCGCCATGCGCCTGATCGCCGACGGGGTGGTGGACCGCGAGGGGGTGCCCGGCCTCGCCGCCCGGCTCGGCTACAGCACCCGGCAGATCGAGCGCCAGCTCCGCGCCGAACTGGGCGCCGGACCCCTCGCGCTGGCCCGGGCCCAGCGCGCCCAGACCGCCCGGCTGCTGATAGAGACCAGCCCGCTGCCCATGGCGGAGATCGCCTTCGCCGCCGGGTTCGCCAGTGTGCGCACCTTCAACGAGACGGTGCGCGAGGTGTTCGCGCTGCCGCCCACCGAACTGCGCCGCCGGGTCCGGCGCGGCAGCCAGGCCGCCACCCCCGGCGCCCTCACCCTGCGGCTGCCGTTCCGCGCCCCGCTCTGCCCCGACAACCTCTTCGGGCACCTGGCCGCCACCGCCGTCCCCGGGGTGGAGGAGTGGCGGGACGGCGCCTACCGGCGCACCCTGCGGCTGCCGTACGGGCACGGGGTGGCGGCGCTGCGCCCGCGCCCCGACCACATCGAGTGCCGGCTCTCCCTCACCGATCTGCGGGACCTGGCCGGGGCGATCGCGCGCTGCCGCCGGATGCTGGACCTGGACGCCGACCCGGAGGCGGTGGACGCCGCGCTCGGCGCCGACCCGGCGCTGGCGCCGCTGGTGCGCAAGGCCCCCGGGCGCCGGGTGCCGCGCACCGCGGACGCCGAGGAGTTCGCGCTCCGCGCCGTGCTGGGGCAGCAGGTCTCCACCGCCGCCGCCCGCACCCTGGCCGGCCGGCTGGTCACCGCGCACGGGGAACCGGTCGAGGACCCGGAGGGCGGCCTGACCAGACTGTTCCCCACCGCGGGCACCCTGGCCGGGCTCGACCCGGAGGCGCTGGCCATGCCCCGGGCCCGGCGCAGCACCCTGATCGGCCTGGTGGCCGAACTGGCCGACGGCCGGCTGTCGCTGGGCGCCGGCAGCGACTGGGAGCAGGCCCGCCGGGAGCTGGCCGCGCTGCCCGGCATCGGGCCCTGGACGGTCGAGATCATTGCCATGCGGGCGCTGGGCGACCCGGACGCCTTCACCGCCACCGACCTCGGCATCCGCCACGCGGCCCGGGAACTGGGCCTGCCGGCCACGCCCGCCGCGCTGCTGCGACACTCGGACGCCTGGCGGCCCTGGCGCGCCTACGCCGTCCAGTACCTCTGGGCCACCGGCGACCACCCGATCAACCAGCTGCCCACCCCCTGACCGCGACCCGGATACGGACACAGATGACCCGCGTGCACACCGTGCTCGACAGCCCCTACGGCCCGCTCACCCTGGTGGCCACCGAGGAGGGCGTCCTGTGCGGCCTCTACATGACCGAACAGCGCCACCGGCCCGCCCAGGAGACCTTCGGGCCCCCGGACCCCGAGCCGTTCGCCGAGGCCGCCCGCCAGTTGGCCGCCTACTTCGCCGGTGAGCTGACCGAGTTCACGCTGCCGCTCCAGCTGTTTGGCACGCCCTTCCAGCAGCGGGTCTGGGCGGAGCTGCGGAGCATTCCGTACGGCGAGACGATCTCCTACGGCACGCTCGCCGAGCGCATCGGCCGACCGACCGCCTCCCGCGCCGTCGGGCTGGCCAACGGCAAGAACCCGATCGGCATCATCGTGCCCTGCCATCGGGTGGTGGGCGGCTCCGGCTCACTCACCGGCTACGGCGGCGGCCTGGACCGCAAGCGCCGGCTGCTCGACTTCGAAAGCGGCGGCGCCGAGCCCGACATGCTCTTCTGACCCCCGGACGGCGACCGGCGGCCGCGTCCGGCCTGAGTGGTCAGGGGTGACCCCGCAACCGCCGGCCGCCACCCCCGGCCTGGGCGCCCGGGTGCCCCCGACGGCGGGTCAGCAGACCGTCGCCGCCGGGCCGCCGGCCGTCGAGCGCCTCCAGGTGTGCGGGCGGCGCGGGGTCTGGCCTGGGCGTCCCAGGGCCCCGCAACCGCCGGCCGCCATCCTCGGCCTGGGCAGCCCGGGTGCCCCCGACGCGGTCAGCCGCCGGTCGCCGCCGCCCCGCCGGCCGCGAGCGCGTCCAGGAGGGCGGGCAGCGCGGTGCCGATCGGCTCGCGGATCACCTCGGCCGCGAGCGGGTCGTACGGGGTGGGCTCGGCGTTCACGATGATCAGCCGCGCTCCGTGCTCCGCCGCCATCCCCGCCAGTGACGCGGCGGGCTGCACGGAGAGGCTGGTGCCCACCGCGATGAACACGTCGCACACCTGGCTGATGGCCATCGCCCGGCCCAGCACCTCTTGGTCCAGCGCCTCGCCGAACATCACGGTCGCCGACTTCAGGATGCCCCCGCAGGTCAGGCAGTCCGGATCGTCCTCGCCGGCCGCCACCCGCTCCAGCGCCTGGGCCATCGAGGTCCTGGCCCCGCAGCGGGTGCACACCACCGCGCGGACCGTGCCGTGCAGCTCCAGCACCTTGCGCTCGGGCACTCCGGCCAGCTGGTGCAGACCGTCCACGTTCTGGGTGATCACCCGCACCGGCACCCCGGAGTCCGCCAGCCGGGCCACCGCCGTGTGCGCCACATTGGGCCGGGCACGCAGCGCCTGGCTGTCCCGCCGCATCCGCCAGGAGCGGCGCCGGATCTCCGGGTCGGACATGTAGTACCGGTAGGTGACCAGCTTCTCCGCCTCCGGATCGCTCCGCCACAGCCCCTGCGGCCCCCGGTAGTCGGGGATCCCGGAGTCCGTGGAGATACCGGCCCCGCTGAGGATGGCCACCAGGGGGCGCTGCGCCGCGTCGCTGCTCATGCCGCGAGCCTACGCAGCGGGTCCCGCGCCCGCGACCGAGATCTACCGGACGGTAGAGTCCGGCCGCGAGCATCGAGTATCGGCCAGGGAGGCTGGAGTTGGGTTCGATCGTCTGGTTGCACGATCCGAGTACGGGGGCCGGCTCCGGCAAGAACGCGTGGCGCAGGCCCGAGGACGGCCGGGTGTTCCGGGAGATACGGGCCGCCGAGCGCACCGCCCCGGCATCCGGGCGGTCCGAGTACCCGCTCGCCTTCGTGGAGCGCAACCTCCCGCCCACCGGGGCCGACGGCTACCTCGCCGCACGCAAGCAGGGCGTGCGGGACCTGGTGCTGTGGGCGGACCCGTACCGGCAGCGGCTGTTCGCGCACATCCGCACGCTGTCCTCCGCCAAGGGCTCCACGGCGGTCTTCGAGGTGCTCGGCGAGGGGGCCTCCCCGCTGGCCCGGATCACCCGCGAACCGGCCATGAAGGGCGGCCGGATCCGCACCCGCTGGACGGTCGAGCAGCTCGGGCGGCAGCCCGCGGTGGGCCGCAAGGGCCGTCCCTTCTGGTGGGGCGTGTGGTGGCTGATCTCCCCGATCCAGGCGGCCATCGCGGTCGGCAGCCTGCTCGCCGGCAGCGGCGACGTCGCCCGCACCCCGCGGCGTACCCGCTGGCGCTGCGGCGGGCGGACGGAGCTGGACTGGGCGAACGGGATCTCCCGGTTCGAGCTCTCGGTGCTCACCGAGGGCTGGGACCCGCGGGTGACCGCCGCCCTGGTCGCCCTGCTCACCAGCCATGACAGCTGGCTGGGCCACTCCTGGGACACCGCGGCGCAGTAGCTAGCCGGGGCCGGACCGGGCGGATAGGGTCGCGGCGGCGCGGCTGGGGGGAAGGTGAGGAGTGGCAAGGTGACGCGGACCCGAGTGCTCATCGCCCCGGACAAGTTCCGGGGCTCGCTGACGGCCGTGGAGGCCGCCGAGCACATCGGTGCCGGGCTGCGGCGCGGGGCCGCGGGCCCGGTGAGCGTCGAGGCCCTGCCGGTGGCGGACGGGGGCGAGGGCACGGTGGACGCCGCCGTGGCGGCCGGATTCCAGCGCCGCACCGTCCGGGTGGCCGGCCCGCTGGGCACCCCGGTGACCGCCGCGTACGCGCTGCGCGAGGGCACCGCCGTGGTCGAGATGGCCGAGGCGTCCGGCCTCCGGCGGCTTCCGCCCGGCGTGACGGCCCCCCTGACCGCCGGCACCCAGGGCACCGGCGAGCTGCTGCGGGCCGCCCTGGACGCCGGGGCCCGCACCCTCGTCCTCGGGGTCGGCGGCAGCGCCACCACCGACGGTGGCGCGGGCATGCTCAGCGCCCTCGGCGCCCGTCTGCTCACCGCCGGCGGCGACCCGGTCGCCCCCGGCGGCGGACCGCTGCGCGAGCTGGCCACCGCCGACCTGTCCGGGCTGGACCCGCGGCTGGCCGGCACCCGGATCGTCCTGGCCGGCGACGTGGACAACCCGCTCACCGGCCCCCAGGGCGCCGCGGCCGTCTACGGGCCGCAGAAGGGCGCCACCCCGGCCGAGGTGGCGGCCCTGGAGGCGGCCCTGGCCCACTATGCGCAGGTGCTCGCCCAAGCGCTCGGCCGGTGCGCCGCCGAACGCGCTCAGGCCCCCGGGGCGGGGGCGGCCGGCGGCCTCGGCTACGGCGCCCTGGCCGGGTTGGGGGCGGTCTTCCGCCCCGGTATCGAGGTGCTGCTGGAGGTGCTGGGCTTCGCCGACGCCCTGGACCGCGCCGACCTGGTGATCACCGGGGAGGGCTCGCTGGACGAGCAGACCCTGCGCGGCAAGGCCCCCGCGGGGGTGGCCGCCGCCGCCCGGGCCCATGGCAGGCGGGTGCTGGCGGTCTGCGGACGGCTGGCCGTCGACCGGGCCGCGCTGACCGCGGTGGGCATCGAGCGGGCCTACGCCCTGCTCGACCTGGAACCCGATCCGGACCGCTGCATGGCCCAGGCCGGTCCCCTGCTGGAACGCACCGCCCACCGCCTGGCCCTCGACGAGGGACTGTGACCCCCGGGGGCCCGCCGTCCGGCGCGGTGCTGCGGGGTCGCCCGGAAGGCGGTGCGGGGTGGAGATTGCCGGTGTCTCGTCTGCGGGTCCTTCGTGGTTTGTCGCGCAGTTCCTCCCCCAGACTTCGTCCGGGGGGACCCCAGCGCCCCCTGCGGGGCGCGTCCACCGCGCGGCGCACGGGAACGGCGTGGCGACGCGGGAACGGCGTGGCGGTACGGAAACGGCGCGGCGGCATGGGAAACGGCGCGGCGGCATGGGAAACGGCGCGGCGGCATGGGAAACGGCGCGGCGGCATGGGAAACGGCGCGGGCCCCGGGGATCTGTCGATCACCCGGGGCCCGCGCCGTGGTCCCGTATCCGCGGAGTGCTCAGGGCAGCTGCGCCGCCCGGGCCTCACGCCGGTTGTCACGGAAGGTGTTCACCCTGCGCGCGGTCGCGAACAGCGGGATCACCGCGCCCATCACCAGCTGGAGCGAGCACGCCGTCTGCAGCAGCAGCTCACCGCCGGGGGCCTCGAAGGCCCAGGCCGCCAGCAGGCCCATGCTGGTGACGATCCAGCTGAGCATGGCCACCGCCAGCCGGCCCCGCGGCTTGGGGTACTCCACGCGGCTCACCATCAGCCACGCCACGCCCACGATCGCCAGCAGGGTCGGGACGAACGGCAGCCCCAGCAGCACCACCGACACCACGGTCAGCGCGCCGAACGGGCTCGGCATGCCCTGGAACATGCCGTCCTTCATGGTCACGCAGGAGAATCTGGCCAGGCGTAGCACCACCGCCAGTAGCACCACGACCGCCGCCACCGCCGAGACCCGCTGGTGCGCGTCGTCGGCGACCATCCCCCAGACCAGCACGAAGTACGCCGGGGCCAGCCCGAAGCTGATCAGGTCGGAGAGGTTGTCCAGCTCGGCTCCCATGGCGGAGCTGCGCAGCTTGCGCGCCACCAGGCCGTCGAACAGGTCGAAGACCGATGCCAGCAGCATCAGCATGACCGCGGTGGCCGCGCTGTGCCGGGCCATCCCGCCGTCCTCGTTCCCGGACAGGTGCGGGATGAGGACGCCGGTGGTGGTGAAGTACACCGCCATGAACCCGCACGTGGCGTTACCGAGCGTGAGGGTGTCGGCTATCGACAGCCGGGTCGACAGCGGCATGTCGTCCGCGTCGTCGGCCGCCTCCACCTCTGCTTCCGGAACCCAGGTCGCGGCCTGGGTGTCGGGATCAAGAACGGTCAAGACGAGTCACCCCCGCCACTGTGGCCTGGCCCACCTCGACGGCGACGTCCACACCTTCCGGAAGGTAGATGTCGACTCGCGAACCGAAACGGATCAGACCGATCCGATCACCCTGCTCCACCTTCGTGCCCTCCGAGAGGTACGGCACGATGCGCCGGGCGACGGCACCCGCGATCTGCACCATCTCGATGTCGCCGAGTTCGGTGTCGAAGTGCCAGACGACCCGCTCGTTGTTCTCGCTCTCCTTGTTGAACGCCGGAACGAACCCGCCGGGGATGTGCTCGACGGAGGTCACCGTGCCGGCCAGCGGCGCCCGGTTGACGTGGACGTTCAGCGGGCTCATGAAGATCGCGACGCGAGTGCGCCCGTCCTTCCACGGCATGATGCTCTGCACCACGCCGTCGGCCGGGGAGATGACGCGGCCCTGCGCGATCTCGCGCTCGGGGTCGCGGAAGAACCACAGCATGCCCGCTGCGAGCGCGGTCGTGGGGACGGCGACTGCTGCCCAGCGCCCGGAACGACGGGCACGAGCTGCCGTGAGGCTGACCGCCGCCGTGGCGACGGTCGGAAGGAGCCACGGCGATGCTCCGCGCGCGAGACGGACACGGCCGCGTGGTGCAGAGGAATGGCTGTGGGGCATGGATGACCTTCGTAGCGGAGGGTGCCGCGTAGCGAAAACGGGGACGGCGGCTTTCTCGGGATGGTATCGGTTGCGAGCGGTAACTGGGCAAGCGCCATGGCCAGTCGGTGGCCGAAGACCCACGGCGGGGTGTGATCTTGTTCTCGTCGATACCATCCCGAATCGGACAATCAACCCTGTATGCGGTACTCCTCGAGGAGTCGGCGACCGATGATCATTTTCTGAATCTCGGCGGTGCCTTCGCCGATGAGAAGCATCGGGGCCTCCCGGTAGAGGCGCTCGATCTCGTACTCCTTGGAGAAGCCGTAGCCGCCGTGGATGCGGAAGGCGTCCTCCACGACCTCCTTGCAGTACTCCGAGGCCAGGTACTTGGCCATGCCCGCTTCGAGGTCGTTGCGCTGACCGGAGTCCTTCTTCCGGGCGGCATTGACCATCATCGCATGCGCCGCCTCGACCTTTGTTGCCATTTCGGACAATTTAAACTGAATGGCCTGGTGCTGGGCGATCGGCTTCCCGAAGGTGCTTCGCTGCTGTGCATACGCAATGCCCAGCTCGAAGGCGCGCTGCGCGACACCGCAACCGCGGGCGGCCACATTGACCCGGCCCACCTCGACGCCGTCCATCATTTGGTAAAAACCGCGGCCGGTGGTCCCGCCGAGCACCCGGTCGGCCGGGATCCGCAGCCCGTCCATGATCAGCTCGGTGGTGTCGACGCCCTTGTAGCCCATCTTGTCGATCTTGCCGGGGATGGTGAGCCCCGGCCTGACCTCGCCGAAGCCCGGCTCCTTCTCGACCAGGAAGGTGGTCATCGACTTGTGCGGCCGGGCCGCGGCCTCCTCGGGGGACAGCCCCTCGTCGGTCCGGCACAGCACGGCCACCAGCGAGGAGGTGCCGCCGTTGGTCAGCCACATCTTCTGGCCGGTGAGGAGGAAGTCGTCGCCGTCCCGCACGCCCTTGGTGCTGATCGCCGAGACGTCCGAGCCCAGCGCGGGCTCCGACATCGAGAAGGCGCCGCGGACCTCGCCCAGGGCCATCCTGGGCAGGAAGTGCTCCTTCTGCTCCTGGGTGCCGTGCTGCTTGAGCATGTACGCGACGATGAAGTGGGTGTTGATGATGCCCGACACGCTCATCCAGCCGCGGGCGATCTCCTCCACGCAGAGCGCGTAGGTCAGGAGGGACTCACCCAGGCCGCCGTACTCCTCGGGGATCATCAGTCCGAAGACCCCCAGCTCCTTGAGGCCCTCCACGATCTGGGTCGGGTACTCGTCCCGGTGCTCCAGCTCGGTGGCGACCGGCAGGATCTCCTTGTCGACAAAGTCGCGGACGGTGGAGAGGATCTCCCGCTGGATGTCGGTCAGACCCTCGGTCTGCGCAAGACGGCCCATGCTCACTTCTCCTGTTCCCTGAGGGTGGGCCGGCCGGGCTGCTCCCCGCCGCGCTCGGTGATGTAGGTGGCGGTGGGCACCATGACCTTCCGCCGGAAGACGCAGACCAGGGTGCCGTCCTGCTTGTAGCCCTTGGTCTCGACGTAGACGATGCCGCGGTCCGACTTGGACTTCGAGGGCGTCTTGTCGAGCACCGTGGTCTCGCCGTAGATGGTGTCGCCGTGGAAGGTCGGCGCCACGTGCCGGAGCGACTCGATCTCCAGGTTGGCGATCGCCTTCCCGGACACGTCCGGCACCGACATGCCCAGCAGCAGCGAGTAGACGTAGTTGCCCACCACCACGTTCCTGCCGAAGTCCGTGGTCTTCTCGGCGTAGTTGGTGTCCATGTGGAGCGGGTGGTGGTTCATGGTGAGCAGGCAGAAGAGGTGGTCGTCGTACTCGGTGACCGTCTTCCCGGGCCAGTGCTTGTAGACGGCGCCGACGTCGAACTCTTCGTAGGTGCGGCCGAACTGCATCGGATCAGGCCTCCGGGATCTCGAACGTGCTGGTGCGCCGCATGCCGGCGGCCCGGCCCTTGCCGGAGATGACCAGCGCCATCTTGCGGGAGGCCTCGTCGATCATCTCGTCGCCGAGCATCGCGGAGCCCTTCTTGCCGCCCGCCTCGGAGGTGTAGTAGTCGTACGCGTCCAGGATCAGCTCGGCGTGGTCGAAGTCCTCCTGCGAGGGCGAGAAGATCTCGTTCGCCGCGGCGACCTGGTCCGGGTGCAGCACCCACTTGCCGTCGAAGCCCAGGGCGGCGGACCGCTGGGCGACCGCCCGGTAGCCCTCCGGGTTGCGGATCTGGAGGTACGGGCCGTCGATCGCCTGGAGGTTGTTGGCCCGCGCGGCCATCAGGATGCTCATCAGGATGTGGTGGTAGGCGTCGGCCGGGTAGCCGGGCGGCTGCTCGCCCACGACCAGGGACTTCATGTTGATCGAGGCCATGAAGTCGGCCGGGCCGAAGATGATGGTCTCCACCCGCGGCGAGGCCTGGGCGATCGCGTTCACGTTGACCAGGCCCTGGGCGTTCTCGATCTGCGCCTCGATGCCGATCCGGCCGACCTCGAAGCCCATCGTCTTCTCGATCTGGGTCAGCAGCAGGTCCAGCGCCACCACCTGCTGGGCGTCCTGGACCTTCGGCAGCATGATGCAGTCGAGGTTCTGGCCGGCGCCCTCGACCACCGTGACCACGTCGCGGTAGGTCCAGTGGGTCGTCCAGTCGTTCACCCGGACGACCCGGGTCTTGCCGGTCCAGTCGCCCTCGTTGAGGTACTTCACGATGGTGTGCCGGGCCTCGGGCTTGGCCAGCGGCGCGCAGGCGTCCTCCAGGTCCAGGAAGACCTGGTCGGCGGGGAGCCCCTGGGCCTTCTCCAGGAAGCGCGGGTTGGAGCCGGGGACGGCCAGGCAGGAGCGGCGGGGCCGCAGCCGGTTCACAGTCATGCGGGAACCTCCAGGGGGTCGAGCTTGTTCGCTTTCCGGATCTCGTCGACGATACGGCCGATGATCTCAGTGATGCCGAAGTCCTTCGGGGTGAAGACGGCGGCGACGCCGGCCTCGCGCAGCGCCGCCGCGTCGGCGGCCGGGATGATGCCGCCGGCGATCACCGGCAGGTCCCCGGCCCCGGCCGCGCGCAGCCGGTGCAGCACGTCGGGGACGAGCGCGGCGTGCGAGCCGGAGAGGATGGACAGGCCCACGCAGTGCACGTCCTCGGCCACGGCGGCGGACACGATCTGCTCCGGGGTGAGCCGGATGCCCTGGTAGACCACCTCGAAGCCGGCGTCCCTGGCGCGTACCGCGATCTGCTCGGCGCCGTTGCTGTGCCCGTCCAGGCCGGGCTTGCCGACCAGCAGCCGCAGCCGCCCCGAGCCCAGCTCCTCGGCGGTGCGCCGCACCTTCTCGCGCACCGCGGCCAGCGGGCTGCCCGGCTCGGCGGAGACCGCCACCGGGGCGCTGCTCACCCCGGTGGGAGCCCGGTACTCGCCGAACACGTCGCGCAGCGCCCAGGACCACTCGCCGGTGGTGACGCCCGCGCGGGCGCACTCCAGGGTGGCCGCGAACAGGTTCCGGTCACCGGCCGCGGCCTTCTTGAGCGCGGACAGCGCCTCCTGGGCGCGGACCTCGTCGCGCTCGTCCCGCCAGCGGCCCAGCGCCGCGACCACCCGCGCCTCGTTGGCCGGGTCCACCGTCATGATGGCGGTGTCCAGGTCCGCGGTGAGCGGGTTGGGCTCGGTGGACTGGTAGCAGTTGACGCCGACGATCTTCTCCTCGCCGGCCTCGATCCGGGCCCGCCTCTCGGCGTGCGAGGAGACCAGCTCGGACTTGAGGTAGCCGGACTCCACGGCGGCCATCACCCCGCCCATCTCCTGGATCCGGTCGATCTCCGCCAGGCAGTCGTCGACCAGCGCCGACACCTTGGCCTCGATCACATGCGAACCCTCGAAGACGTCCTCGTACTCCAGCAGGTCGCTCTCGTGGGCGAGGACCTGCTGGATGCGGAGCGACCACTGCTGGTCCCAGGGCCGGGGCAGGCCCAGCGCCTCGTTCCAGGCGGGCAGCTGGACGGCGCGGGCGCGGGCGTCCTTGGAGAGGGTGACGGCCAGCATCTCCAGCACGATGCGCTGGACGTTGTTCTCCGGCTGCGCCTCGGTCAGCCCGAGGGAGTTGACCTGGACGCCGTACCGGAAGCGCCGCTGCTTGGGGTCCTCGATGCCGTACCGCTCCCGGGTGATGGTGTCCCAGATGCGGCCGAAGGCGCGCATCTTGCACATCTCCTCGATGAACCGGACGCCCGCGTTCACGAAGAAGGAGATCCGGGCGACCACGTCGCCGAACTTCTCCGCGGGGACCTGCCCGGAGTCGCGGACCGCGTCCAGCACCGCGATCGCGGTGGACATCGCGTAGGCGATCTCCTGCACCGGGGTGGCCCCGGCCTCCTGGAGGTGGTAGCTGCAGATGTTGATCGGGTTCCACTTGGGGATCCGCGCCACCGTGTAGGAGATCATGTCGGTGGTCAACCGCAGCGAGGGCCCCGGCGGGAAGACGTGCGTCCCCCGCGACAGGTACTCCTTGACGATGTCGTTCTGCGTGGTGCCCTGCAGCCGGGTGATGTCGGCGCCCTGCTCCTCGGCGACCACCTGGTAGAGCGCCAGCAGCCACATGGCGGTCGCGTTGATGGTCATCGAGGTGTTCATCTGCTCCAGCGGGATGTCCTGGAACAGCCGCCGCATGTCACCCAGATGGGAGACCGGGACCCCGACCCGGCCGACCTCGCCGCGGGCGAGGACGTGGTCGGGGTCGTAGCCGGTCTGGGTCGGCAGGTCGAACGCCACCGACAGGCCGGTCTGGCCCTTGGCGAGGTTCCGCCGGTACAGCGCGTTCGAGGCCTCGGCGGTGGAGTGACCGGCGTACGTCCGCATCAGCCACGGACGGTCCTTCTTCCGTGTCCGCTCTGTCATCGCCGCGCTCTCAGACATTCCGGCTGGGTTCGATGGTCCGCTCCGCCGGCGCGTCACGGCTGGGTTCGATGGTCCGCTCCGCTGGCGCGTCGCGGAACAGATTGATCGCGTCGATGTGCTTGGCCCGCAGCTCCGGGTCGCGCACGCCCAGGCCCTCCTGGGGGGCCAGGCAGAGCACGCCGACCTTGCCCTGGTGGAGGTTGCGGTGGACGTCGTAGGCCGCCTGCCCGGTCTCCTGGAGGGTGTAGGTCTTGGAGAGGGTCGGGTGGATCTTGCCCTTGGCGATGAGCCGGTTGGCCTCCCAGGCCTCGCGGTAGTTGGCGAAGTGGGAGCCGACGATGCGCTTGAGCGACATCCACAGGTAGCGGTTGTCGTACTCGTGCTTGTAGCCCGAGGTGGAGGCGCAGGTGACGATGGTGCCGCCCTTGCGGGTGACGTAGACGCTGGCGCCGAAGGTCTCCCGGCCCGGGTGCTCGAAGACGATGTCCACGTCCTCGCCGCCGGTCAGCTCGCGGATGCGGGCGCCGAAGCGCTTCCACTCCCGGGGGTCCTGGGTGTGCTCGTCCTTCCAGAACCGGTAGCCCTCGGCGTTGCGGTCGATGATCGCCTCGGCGCCCATCGCGCGGCAGATCTCCGCCTTGGCGGGGGAGGAGACCACGCAGATCGGGGTGGCGCCGCCGGCGAGCGCGAACTGGGTGGCGTAGGAGCCGAGTCCGCCGCTGGCGCCCCAGATCAGCACGTTGTCGCCCTGCTTCATCCCGGCGCCGTTGCGGGAGACCAGCTGCCGGTAGGCGGTGGAGTTCACCAGTCCGGGCGCGGCGGCCTCCTCCCAGCTCAGGTGCTTGGGCTTGGGCATCAGCTGGTTGGACTTGACCAGCGCGATCTCGGCCAGGCCGCCGAAGTTGGTCTCGAAGCCCCAAATGCGCTGCTCGGGGTCGAGCATGGTGTCGTCGTGGCCGTCGGCGCTCTCCAGCTCCACCGACAGGCAGTGCGCCACCACCTCGTCGCCCGGCCGCCAGGCGTTGACGCCGGGACCGGTGCGCAGCACCACGCCGGCCAGGTCGGAGCCGATGACGTGGTACGGCAGGTCGTGCCGCTTGGTGAGTGGGGAGAGCTTGCCGTAGCGCTCCAGGAACGCGAAGGTCGGCAGCGGCTCGAAGATCGAGGTCCACACGGAGTTGTAGTTGACCGAGCTGGCCATGACGGCGACGAGGGCCTCGCCGGGGCCGAGTTCGGGGACCGGGACCTCGTCCAGGTGCAGGGACTTGCGGGGGTCCTTCTCGCGCGTGGCGAGGCCGGCGAACATCTCGGCCTCGTCCTTGTGCACGGTGATCGCGCGGTACGACTCGGGCAGGGGGAGCGCCGCGATGTCCGCGGGCGTGCTGTCGGTCGCGAGGATCGCGTCCAGGATCTCGTTCACGGTGGGGCCTCCGGCGAAGCGTTGGGGGAACGCTTGAGGGAACGCTGGGGTAGGACGATGCGGGGTACTTCGGTGCCGTCGGTTCGGCGGAGGTGGTGCTCGGCAGTGCGCGGGTGGCGCGGTGTTGCGTCCCGGACGGGGTCCGGGTGAGCGGTGCCTGTGACGCAGGCGTCCGGGCGCGCGAAGGTGCGTTGCGGGGACAGCCGACGCGCGACGGTTCCTACGCGCCGGCCGCCCGGACACCCTCAAGGTATGGCACCGCGTGCCATGGTTCAAGACACTGGGTGCCAACAGTTTGAAACATCTCTCAGTTGTCGCCGGTCCTGCACGCATGAGCGAAACGGCCGCCCCCATGGTGGGAGCGGCCGTCGCCGGATGTTTGATTGTGTTTGTTCGATATGTGCCCGCGGGCCTGGTCAGCCGCTCTTGAGCGCCCGCTCGATGGTGCGCATCACCTCGTGCAGCGGTGCGTCGGTGCGTGCCACCGCCACCAGCACCTCGCCCTCGGTGGAGGCGGTGGCCGCCGGGGGCCGCCCGGCCTCCGTCCGCCCGGCCCCGATCCCGGTGCCGAAGGTCTCCCGCACGATCGCGAAGGCGTGGTCCAACTGCGTCTCCACATCGCCCTCGCCGCCCGCCCGCAGCCAGCGCCGCAGCACATGGTTGTGCGCCGTGACCACGGCGGACGCCGCCACCTCGGCCAGCAGCGGGTCGTCGTCCCCGACCTGGTGGGTGTTCTCGTCGAAGTGGCCCAGCAGATACCGGGTGAACAGCCGCTCGTAGCGGGCCACCGAGGCGATCTCGGCCTCCCGCAGCGCCGGCACCTCACGGGTGAGCCGGTAGCGCTCCACCGAGGCGGCGGGGGAGGCCGCGTACATCTTCATGACCTCCTTGATCCCCCGGCAGACGGTGTCCAGCGGGTTCTCGTGCGCGGGCGCCGCCTCCAGCACCGCCTCCGCCCGCACCAGGGTGTCGTCGTGGTCCGGGAAGATCGCCTCTTCCTTGGAGCGGAAGTGCCGGAAGAAGGTGCGCCGCGCCACCCCGGCGGCTGCCGCGATCTCGTCGACCGTCGTCGCCTCGTAGCCCTTGGTGGCGAACAACTCCATGGCGGCGGCGGCCAGTTTGCGGCGCATGGTCAGCCGCTGCGCTGCCGCGCGGCGGGATCCGGCGCTCTCACCGCCGTCGGTGGGTGTCGTTCGACCGGCACGAGCGGACTTCACGGGCTGGGACATGTGGGGAACGTAACACGCCGGGGAGTGCGTGTGCCGGGGCGGACTGCCGGGAGGCTCCAGCAGCCCGCCCCAACCCGGGTCCGGGTCAGGCCTTCGCATACTCGCGGAAGCCGCGCCCGGTCTTCCGGCCCAGGCAACCCGCGGCCACCAGATGCTCCAGCAGCGGCGCCGGCGCCAGGCCCGGCTCCCGGAACTCCTGGTGCAGCACCCTCTCGATCGCCAGCGACACATCGAGCCCGACCACGTCCAGCAGCTCGAACGGGCCCATCGGATAGCCCCCGCCCAGCTTCATCGCGGCGTCGATGTCGTCCAGCGAGGCGTAGTGGTCCTGGACCATCTTCACCGCGTTGTTGAGGTACGGGAACAGCAGCGCGTTGACGATGAAGCCGGCCCGGTCACCGCAGTCCACCGGGTGCTTGCGCAGCGTGCCGCACACCGTGCGCACCGTGGCGTGCGCCTCGTCCGAGGTCAGCACCGTGCGCACCACCTCGACCAGCTTCATCGCCGGCGCCGGGTTGAAGAAGTGCATCCCGATCACGTCCTGCGGCCGGGAGGTCGCCCGGGCGCAGGCGATCACCGGCAGCGAGGAGGTGGTGGTGGCCAGCACCGCGCCCGGCTTGCACACCGCGTCCAGCGCCGCGAACAGCTGCTGCTTGACCGCCAGGTCCTCGGCCACCGCCTCGACCGCCAGATCCACCTCCGCGAAGGACTCCAGCGACCCGGCCGGGGTGATCCGGGCCAGCGCCTCCTCGCACGCCTCGGCGGTCAGCCGCCTCTTGCTCACCGAGCGCCGCAGGGACGCGGCGATCCGCGCCTTGGCCGCCTCGGCCTTGTCGATCCCGCGCGCCGCCAGCACCACGGTGTAGCCGGCCTTGGCGAACACCTCGGCGATGCCGGAGGCCATGGTGCCCGAGCCGGCCACGCCGACGCCGCGCACCTCGCGCCCCGCGGCCCGCTGGTCCGCGGACGCCGGGGTCTGGGCGTCCGGCACCACCTCCGCGCTGCCGGGCCCGGCGTAGCGGTAGAAGCCGCGGCCCGCCTTGCGGCCGGTCAGCCCCGCCTCGCTGAGCTGCCCCAGGATGGGCGCCGGCGCGTGCAGGCGGTCCCGGGACTCGGCGTACATCGCCTCCAGCACGGTGCGGGCGGTGTCGATGCCGATCAGGTCGAGCAGCGCCAGCGGGCCCATCGGCAGCCCGCAGCCCAGCTTCATCGCGGCGTCGATGTCCTCCCGGGTGGCGTACCGGGACTCGTACATCGCGGCGGCCTGGTTGAGGTAGCCGAAGAGCAGGCCGTCGGCGACGAAGCCGGGTCGGTCGCCCACCGCCACCGGCTCCTTGCCCAGCTCCCGGGCGAGCGCGGTGACCGCGGTGACCGCCGCCGGGGAGGTGAGCACCGAGGAGACCACCTCCACCAGCTTCATGGCCGGTGCCGGGTTGAAGAAGTGCAGCCCCAGCACCCGCTCGGGCCGGGCGGAGTCGGCGGCCAGCCGGGTCACCGAGAGGGCGTTGGTGCCGGTGGCCAGGACGGTGTCCGGGCGGACGATCGCGTCCAGCGCGGTGAAGACCTCGTGCTTGACCGCGTAGTCCTCCGGGACCACCTCGATCACCAGATCGGCGTCGGCCGCGGCGGACAGCTCGGTGGCGGTACGGAACCGGGTCAGCACCGCGGTGCGCTCCCGCTCGGTGATGCGCTCCCGGCGGACCGCGCGAGCGGTGGCGGACTCCAGCGCGGCGACCGCCCGGCGGGCGGCCTCCTCGCTGATGTCGATGCCGACGACCTGCCGGCCGGCGCGGGCCAGTACCTCCGCGATGCCGGTGCCCATGGTGCCGAGCCCGACCACGGCCACGGTGTGGAGGGTGCGGGGGGAGGCGGAGAGGTCGGTGGAGGGATCAGGGGTGGACGAAGTGCCCATCGCGAACTCCAGAGGGTGTTCCCCGGGCAGGGGAGAGGTGACGACTGGGGGAGCTCCGGATCCGGCGGAACACCATCACAGGCGTTCGCGGGAAAGGGAGTTATGCGCCTCTGGGCGGGCACCACTGGTCGTAGAAGCCCGCGAAGAAGGCTGGCGGCCGGCCCTGTCCCGGGGCCGCGCCGTACTGGAGCGCCGAACCGACTTCACTCATGGCGGCTGCGTCACCAGGCCGCCCGAGCAGGGGTGCTGCTCGTGGCCGGGAGCTTAACTCGCGGGTAACCGGCAACGCCAGAGCTCGTTACGACTCTTGCGCTGTGGCGCGCACCACAGCGCACAGCCACTGGGGAGGGATCGGGACATGGAAGACGACTTCCGCGCACTGGTCGACAGGGTGCGGGCATCGCTCACATCCCCGGAGGAGATCAAGGCATACGCGTCGCTGCTCCATCTGGTCCGGGACCGCACCCCGGCGGCGCGCGAGCGGCTCGCCCGGGTCCTGGTCGCCCCCGAGCAGCCGCTGTGGGCCCGGGAGACCGCGGCCTACGTCCTGGGCAGCACCGGCGACCGGCGGGCCTTCGAGACCCTGGTGCTGATGCTCAACTACCGCGATCCCGTCCGGTGCGTCACCGCCGCCCGCGCCCTGGCCCGGCTCGGCGACCCGCGCACCGCCCGGGCCGCCGCCGCGCTCGCGACCAACCCGGTGCGCACCCACTACGCGCTGCACCCCATCCGGCTGCTGGTGGAGCTGCGCGCCCCGGAGTCCGCCCCCGCGCTGATCGCCACGCTGGAGCGGCTGCTGGACGCCCGGGACCACCACTGGCCCATCGCCCGCGCCTGCGTGGAGGGGCTGGGCGCCCTCGGCGACCCCCGCGCGATCCCGGTCCTCACCCAGGCCAGCTCCTACCCCCAGCTCACCGCCGCCGCCTCGGCGGCCCTGGCACGAGCCGAGTCCCACCCCAAGGCGCCGCGCCCGAGCCCCGGCGGGTAGGAGCCGTTCGGCCGCCGCGACGGCGGGGATCTTCGGTCGCCCCGGTGTGGGGCCTTCAGGCCGCCTCGGTATGTCGGTTCCTCAGGCCGCCCCGGTGGGTCGAGGCTTACGGCCACCCCGGTGGGTGGGGGCCTCGCGGCCGCCTCGGTGGGCGTGGCCCGTCGGCCGCTTCGCGCGTGGTGCCCTCCGGCCGCCGCGATCTCCCCCGGGACACACCCAGGCCGGGCACGGCTCCCTGGGCGCGGGCGGGGGTTCAGGCCCCGGGCGCACTTCCCACCGGCACCTGGCCATCCGTTCGGCAGTGGAGCGCGCGGGCGACACGCGCCGCGTCAACCGCTGATTTGGGTGGCCGACCGGTAGGTGATTGGGTTGCCGGGCGGGCGGACGACGCCCTCGCATGACAGCCGGGAGGAAGAGCAATGGGGCAGGTCGAAGCCACCACGGAGCGCACCGTCAAGGGGAGGCCGGAGGACGTCTACGCGGCGCTCGCCGACTACCGCGGCACCCGCGCCGGGCTGCTGCCCGAGCAGTTCAGCGAGTACGAGGTCCGCGAGGGCGGCGTGGGCGCGGGCACCCTGGTGCACTGGCGGCTCCAGGCCACCAGCAAGCGGGTGAGGGACTGCCTGCTGGACGTCACCGAGCCGATGGCCGGTCAGCTGGTGGAGACGGACCGCAACTCCACCATGGTCACCACCTGGACCGTCACCCCCGCCGGCGAGGGCCGCAGCCGGGTGGTCGTGACCAGCACCTGGACCGGGGCGAGCGGCGTCGGCGGCTTCTTCGAGCGCACCTTCGCGCCCAAGGGCCTGGGCCGGATCTATGACGCGCTGCTCGACAAGCTCGCCGCGAAGGTCGAGCAGTAGCCCGTTCCGGGGCCCGCGGACTCACCGGATCGGGTGGTTTTCTTCTGGGCGCGGTTGTGCGCCGTAGCCACTCCGACCGGCAGGAAAGCGGTTTGCGCCCCCCTCTCCGGTGAATCGTCGTGCTTGCCCATGGTTGTCGCGTAATGCGAGAAATGGGCGGCGGCGTAGGCGCGATGAGGGGAGAGCTACGTGGGCGGCGGCATCACCTTGCTCGGGGACGAAGACGGTCCAGGCACACCCGGGGCCGGCCGCCGGGGGGCGGTCGGCACGGGGGCGGCGACGGCCGGCGGGAGGAGTGCCCCGCGGACGGCGGCGGCCGCCCGGACGGCCCTGGCGGCGGAGCCCGGCCCCGGCCCCGTCCCGTACTC
>NZ_SRID01000765.1 GCF_004684805.1 Streptomyces palmae | reverse complement strand
CGGGGGGCCCACGGCCGATCCCGCGGGGGCGGCCTCCGGGGGGAGGTACATTCGTTCTGCTGACCCCTCGATCCGCCGCCCCTCCGTGGAGTTGTAGTGCGCGTTGTCCTCGCCGAAGACCTCTTTCTGCTGCGGGACGGCCTGGTCCGCATGTTGGAGGCGTACGACTTCGAGATCGCCGCGGCGGTGGAGAGCGGACCCGAGCTGAGCCGCGCGCTGGCCGAACTCAGACCGGACGTGGCCGTGGTCGACGTACGGCTCCCGCCCTCCTTCACCGACGAGGGCCTGCAGTGCGCGCTGGCCGCCCGGAAGGCCACCCCGGGGCTGCCGGTGCTGGTGCTCTCCCAGCACGTGGAGCAGCTGTACGCCCGCGAGTTGCTCGCCGACGGCAGCGGCGGGGTGGGCTACCTCCTCAAGGACCGGGTGTTCGACGCCGACCAGTTCGTCGACGCGGTGCGCCGGGTGGCCGCGGGCGGCACCGCGATGGACCCGCAGGTGATCTCGCAGCTGCTGACCCGGCGCTCCCAGGACAAGCCGATGGGCAAGCTGACGCCGCGGGAGCGGGAGGTGATGGAGCTGATGGCCCAGGGCCGGTCCAACGCCGCCATCGCGGCACAGCTCTTCGTCACCGAGCGGGCGGTCGCCAAACACACCTCGAACATCTTCGGAAAGCTCGGCCTGCCGCCGTCCGACGACGACAACCGCCGGGTGCTGGCGGTGCTCGCCTATCTGGACCGCGGCTGAGCGGAGCGGCCGGTGGGCGGCCGGGGGGTTCCCGGT
>NZ_SRID01000088.1 GCF_004684805.1 Streptomyces palmae | reverse complement strand
GCCCGACGCCTGCCCCACAGGGAACACCGCCCGACCGCCGCCCCGCGGGGGACCCCGGTGGCCCGAGCCATGTCCCACCGGGACGCGACCCCCGATCCACACACTCTTCCACTCGTCTCCTGACCACCAGCCCCTCCCTCACCGAAGGACGTCCCATCGGGACGCCACCGGTTGACCCGACACCCCAGATCGACGTCCCCGGCCGGGGACCAGACCCGTTGACTGACACACATATCTGAGGATCGAGCCTTGACTGAGCAGCTGCGACTGATGGCCGTGCACGCACACCCCGACGACGAGTCGAGCAAGGGTGCGGCCACCATGGCGAAGTACGTTTCCGAGGGGGTGGAGGTGCTGGTCGCGACCTGCACCGGCGGAGAGCGCGGCTCCATCCTCAACCCCAAGCTCCAGGGGGACAAGTACATCGAGGAGCACATCCACGAGGTCCGCGCCAAGGAGATGGACGAGGCGCGCGAGATCCTCGGGGTCAAGCAGGCGTGGCTGGGCTTCGTCGACTCCGGGCTGCCCGAGGGCGACCCGCTGCCGCCGCTGCCCGAGGGCTGCTTCGCCCTCCAGGACGTGGACGAGGCCGCCGGGGCGCTGGTGAAGCTGATCCGCGAGTTCCGCCCGCACGTGATCACCACGTACGACGAGAACGGCGGCTACCCGCACCCGGACCACATCATGACCCACAAGATCTCCATGGTGGCCTTCGAGGCCGCCGGGGACCCGGACAAGTACCCGGGCACCGGGGAGCCCTGGCAGCCGCAGAAGCTCTACTACAACCAGGGCTTCAACCGGCCGCGCACCGTCGCGCTGCACGAGGCGCTGCTCGCCCGCGGCCTGGAGTCGCCCTACGGCGAGTGGCTGGAGCGCTGGAAGTCCATCCAGAAGCGCGAGCGCAACCTGACCACCTATGTGCCGTGCTCGGACTTCTTCGAGATCCGCGACAAGGCACTGATCGCCCACCGCACCCAGATCGACCCCGACGGCGGCTGGTTCCGGGTCCCGATGGAGATCCAGAAGGAGGTCTGGCCGACCGAGGAATACGAGCTGGCCAGGTCTTTGGTCGACACCACCCTCCCCGAGGACGACCTCTTCGCGGGCATCCGCAACAATTGAGCCCATGATGAGCGCGACCAGCTCCCTCGCCCTGACCCACGCGTCGTCCGCGATGCAGCTCGCCAAGGACCTGGACCAGAACAAGGTGACGCCGGGTGTCCTCGGCTTCATCGTGTTCGCGGTCCTCGGTGTCGCCGTGTGGCTGCTCATGAAGTCCATGAACAAGCACATGAAGCAGGTCTCCTTCGAGGAGGAGGCGGAGAGCGGCCCGGAGACGGCCAAGGCCGCCGCCGGCGGCACGGCGAAGCCGGCCACCGACCACTGAGCCCACCCGGCCACCGGGTGGGACGGTCGGCCCGACCGCCCCACCCGCCACTCCCCTCCGTCACCAGCTGGTCACGCAAGGCCCCCGGCGCGCCGTCGCCGGGGGCCTGGCGGGCTTTTCGGCCAGGGTCGGTGCGAGGGCGACACCGGCTGGGGAGGCTTCCCGCCGCGATATCCCCACAGATCGCCTCGTGGTTCTGCCTCCACTTCATGAGCTCCGCCAAGGAGCCGATGCCCGGGACGCGGTCCGCGGGGTGGCGCGCATACGGGCAACCGCATCGCATCGCTCCGTCGATGAACCTGGCGCCCGCGTCAGCGGCCCGCCGCAGCACCGTTCGCCGATGCCATCCGAACCTGTCGCCGCCGTCCGCGACGCCGAGACACTCCTTGCCGGGACTCGCTGTAAGCCCCGTAGGGGTGCGCCGACGAGATGTGTGACAACCACACACAGGGAGTGATCGGCGTGGGATAGTTGCCCGAAGTGACGTAGTTGTGTCCAGGTGGGCCAGGTGGGGGAGCGTTGGCGCAGTGGATGGAGCAGCTGGTCCAGGCAGTGGACGAGGTGCTGGCCGGTGAGGGCCGCGCCGGCGGTCGTGCGGAGTCCCCAGGGCACACACGGGTCGGGGACGTGCACTACCTGGAGGACGGCTGGTACGGGCTGCCCACCTATGCCAGCCGGATCGACCCGGACGACCTCCAGGACATGCGGCTGGCGACCGGGGCCGGGCCCGGCGATCGGCACGGCCGTTCGTTCACCGTCCTCGGCTGGCGGGTCGAGTCGGAACGGGTCCGCCTCCAGGTGGCGGCCCACGCACCCCGGAGCGGACTGACGCTGTGGGCGGTGCGGCGCCCGCCCGACTTCCTGCTCCGCTCACTGCGTGAGGCACTGGCGGCCTTGCCGGGCGCCGGACTCGCGGAGAGGCTGGTCAACGGCCGAATCGACGCGGTCGCGCCCGAGGAGACCTCGGCCTGCGGCGGAGTCCTGCAGGGCGGGCAGGCTCAGGCGTACCTGGCCTGCACCTCTCCGGGCCTGCGGCTGGTCTGGGGGCCGCCCGGTACCGGGAAGACGACGGTGTTGACCCGGGCGCTGAGTGACCTGGCCCTGCGGGGCAAGCGGGTCCTGCTGGTCTCCGGTACCAACGTGGCGGTGGACAACGCGTTGGAGGGGGTGCTCAAGGAGCGCTCCTCGCTGTCGCCCGGCCTGATGGTCCGGGTCGGCTCTCCCGCGCTACGCCATGTGGCCGAGGACCCGCGGGTCTCGTTGCCCCTGCTGGTACGGGCGAGAGTGGCGGAGGCCGAGCAGGCGGTGGAAGGGGTCGCCGAGCGACTCTCCGCCCTGATGAGCGAGCCGGTGCTGACCGAGCTGCGCGAGACGGAGACCCGACTCGACGGATTCGATCCCGACGCGTACGAACAGGCCAAGGGACGTCTTGCCCACGGCGCTTTGGTGGAGCGCCTCGCGACCGAACTGGAGGCGGCCGAAGCGGGCGAGGCGGATGCCCGGGCCCGGAGTGAGCATGCCGTTGACGAGCACCGGAAAGCGCGGGAGCGCTGGGAGGACTGGGCACCCCAGCGGGCCCTGCTGGATCAGGTGGCGCAGTGGCAGGCCGAGATCGAGCAGGGGGAGCAGAGCCGGCAGCACCTGCGGGCCGCGCTGCTCGACGCCGAGGCCGCGCTGGCCGCCTTGGACACGGAGGAACGCGAACTCGACCGGCGCGGCCGGCTGCGGACCAGGCGGCGGCGTGGCGAGATCGAGCGTGAACGAGCCAAGCAGGCCCAGCGCCGCGAAGCCCTCCAGGAACAGGTCGACCAAGCGGTCGAGACCTACTCCGCCCACCATGAGGTACTGCGCCGACACATCGCCCAGGCGCGGGCCGAGGCACACCCTGTCGATGACACCGCGCTGCGCCTGCAACTGGCCCTGATCGATTCGACCGCTGCCGACCAGGCCAAGGTGGACCGGGATCTCGCGCTCGCCCGGCAGACGGCGCAGGCCGCCGCGCACCGTCTGCGCACGGCCCAGCAGGATCATCATCCGCACCCCGAGGACGCCGATCTGGTGGCGGCCTCCGACCGCGCCGGGCTCCCTCAGCTGGCCGTCCGGCTCCGGGAGCTGCGCGCTTCCTGCGCCGGACTGCTGGTCAGGCAACGCGAGTTGGAGCTCGAACACGAGCGGCTCGTCCGGGAGCTCGCGCGCCGGCGTTCCCAGGCCGAACCCGAGCTGATCCGCGGGGCGAGCGTGGTGGCCACCACCCTCGCCCGGTTGCGGCTCAACCGGACCGTGGCTGAAGGGCCTTACGACGTCGTACTGGTCGACGAGGCCGGGGCCGCCCTGCTGCCCGAGTTGATCGTCGCGGTCGCCAAGGCCAAGGAGACCGCGGTCCTGTTCGGCGACTTCTGCCAGCTCGGTCCGGTCATGCCCAAGCGCGTGCCGAAGCAGCCGGAGCTGGAGCGCTGGATCCGCACCGGCTGCTTCGAGCTGGTGGGCATCCGTACCCCCGCCGACGCGTCGGCACATCCTGGTTGCGCGGCGCTGCGCACCACGCACCGGTTCGGGCCCGACACCACCGATCTGGTCAACCGGATCGCCTATGGCGGGATGCTCAGGTCAACCCGCCCGATCCGAGACCGCGCCCTCGACCCGGAGATCATCCTGGTCACCACCGACGGGCTCGGTGAGGGAGACGACGGAATAGCCACCGCACGGCGAGTGCCGGGCGGATCGGGCCGCTGGTGGGTGGCCGGCAGTCTGCTGGCGACGGCGCTGGCCGAGCGCCACCACGACGAGGGCGAGAGCGTCGGTATCGTCACGCCGTACAAGACGCAGGCCCAGGTGACGCACGACTGGCTCCACGACCAGGGCCGACTCTTCCGCACCCCCTCGGTGGAGGTGGGCACGGCGCACCGCTTCCAGGGCCGGGAGTTCGACGTGGTCATCCTCGACCTGGTGGAGGACGGCGTGCTTCCGGGATGGACCGCTGTAGGAGACCTTGAGGACGTGCGGCCCTACCGCAAGGACGGGGCCAGGCTCTTCAACGTGGGTGCGACCCGGGCCCGCCAGCGCGTCTATGTGATCGCGGCCTGGGACGCCCTTGCGAAGGCGGCGGACGGAACGGTACTGGCCCAGTTGAGGGACATGGCGAAAGCGGAGCCCGAGGCACTGGTACGCGGCGTTCGTTCCGATCAACTCCTCGGTCTGCCCTCCGGTGAGTCACCGGGGCTGACCCCGCTGCAGCAGGAGATCTGGCAGGCGTTCGAGGGCCACGTCCGGTACACGGCCATCCACGACGAGGACACCTACTTCCCCGACGCCCTCGACGCCATCGAACAAGCCCGCCACAGCATCTGGCTCTGGTCCCCCTGGTACACCAAGCGCATGTGGGAGGTTCTCCCACGGCTCGACGACGCGCGCCGCCGCGGTGTGCGGATCCACCTCTTCGTCACCAACGAGAGCGACAGCCTGCTGCAGGGCCAGCTGGCGAACCCGGCCACCGCGGCCGACGCCGCGCGCCGGTTGCCGGAACTCAAGGCGGTGGCCGACACCGTGGTGGAGATCAGGGACATGCACCAGAAGATCCTGGTGATCGACGAGCAGCTCTGCTTCCTCGGCAGCCTCAACACCCTGTCACATGTGCCCGGCAGCAAGGGCCGGCGGGAGATCATGGTCCCGTTCCGAGGGCGCCGCTTCGCCCGCCACATCCTCGACCACGAGAACGCCGACCTACTGCTCCACCCGCCCGTCTGCCCCGAGCACGGCGCCCAGGCCGAACTGCGCAAGTACGTGATCCCGCCCAGGCAGCGCCCCGCGAGGTCCCCGCACACGATCGCCCATCCGGCCCAGCGCTACTTCGCCTGGGCCTGTCCCGCGCGCACCACCGTGGCCAAACCCGACGGCACGACCGGCACGGTCGGCTGCGCCCGACGGAAGGCTCTCCGCCCGGACGAGGCACGGTATCTGGGAAACCAGCCACGGCTGTAGCGCCCAAGCCCGCTACCGTTCGCCGCCGCCCGAGCGCCGTGGGCGCTCCGGCATTGCCAGCGCGAAGCCGGCCGCGCCCGAAGGTCACAGCCGCCGACCGTTTCTCCCCTGAAGACGGGGCGCGCGTCGGCGCTCTGTCCTAACCTTGGCTGAATACATCAAGAGGGGGGTGGAGTTGCCAAAGGTTCCTGAGAGCCGACGTGTTGGACGCATGGCAGTGAACGAGGTGCGTTCATTGTTGGAGCGGCAGGGCCATATCGTGCAGGAAATCGATGGTGCAAACGATCACGGAGAGGACCTGCACGTCACCTTCGTCCAGGACGGGCAGCGGACAGCGGACTCCCTGGCTGTGCAGGTCAAGGGTGGGCACTCGACACGTACCCGTAGGGGATACCGCGTCCAGGTAGGGAATCATGGGGACAACTGGCGCGACGGGAGTCTCCCAGTGCTCTGCATAGTCCATGATCCCCAACGAGACAGCCTCTTCTGGGCCAATGCAACTCGTCAGCTCCGCCGAGCCCAAGCGCTACGCGAGACGCTGAAGTCCGTTGTCGTGCGACGAGAGTACGCGCTGGACGATTCCACCTTTGATGCCTTCGTGCAGAGCATGCGAAACTACCTGGCTTGGGAACGACAGGGCCTTGGCAGGTGGGCGGACATGGCGGACGTCGAGTTCGCACCGAACGACATCGTCAAACCGTTCGAGAACGACTGCGGCGAACCCATGGTCTTCTGGCAGAAGCGCGGTGAGCCGTTCGCCGTACTGCTCCATCACGACCTTGACTGGTATCCGGTGCGCATCCAGGAACCGATGCTCCGCTTCTGGCCCATCCCGTCGATCGGAGGCACCATCCTCAATGAAGCGGAAGCACACTGGCTCATGGGGTGCTTCAAGTCCACCGAGTGGTGGCGTCGACCAGTTGAATAGTGCGATACCCGCCCCCCTAACCTGATGGGGCTCCATTAATACGGGAGAACTGAGAGGGGCGGATGCGAATCCTTGGCTGCAGGCTGGAGCTCCGTACATGAAGTCCACCCAGACTATACAGAAACCATATCGTGTCTGCCTATCGCGGGTGCTGGGTGCCGGGTGCGGTAGGAGAGGGGCATGCGGAACCGTCTGGGCGACGAGACCTCCCGCATGTGCTCCAGCACGCCGACAGTCCGGTCGACTTGTGGCCCTGGTCCGACGCGGCGTTCGCCGAGGCGCGGCGCCGGGGGGGGGGGTGCCGGTGCTGCTGAGCGTCGGGTATTCAAGCTGCCACTGGTGCCAGTGAACTCACAGACCGAGTAGACCGGGCTCTTCACATCTCTCGGGTTATCACGCGGCTTCCGCAGACCTTCGACCACTCGTCACGGTCGAAGGTCTGAACGACCACAGGGCCCAGAGCGCGGAGTGCGAGCGCGGCGACGAGTGGTTTCGATCTCCTGCTCCGTGAGTGCGCCGTGTTCCTCTTCATGTGACGCGACGATCTAGGCGAGCCCGTCTATGGCGAGCCGGTGCCTGACGGCTTCGGTGATGTAGCTGGACAGGCCCCGGTCCTGGAGCGGAGCTCACGCTCTTGAGTCCTACATCGAGGGCAGGACGCCGGTCGTCCCGCTTGCCCACAGAACCGAGGAGTTCATCGCGAGGCATATGGCCATCTGCGAATGCAGTGCGCCATCCGGGCGATGTAGGGCTACCCGGCCCCTAGCACGTGCCTGCGTGTGGCGCGAGTCAGTCGATCGGCCCTCTCCTGATCCACAGCCGTGGCCACCTGGCGCATGATGGCTTCGGGCGGCTCGTGTTCCCAGAAGCGCAGGACTGTCCAGCCTTCAGAGACAAGCTGTGCATTTGTCTCCCTGTCCCGCTCGACATTACGGTCGAGTTTCTGTCGCCACCAGGTTGCGTTCGCCTTAGGACTGGTCGCGTGTTCAGGGCAGCTGTGCCAGAAGCAGCCATCGATCAGAACGGCCAGTTTCGCGCGCGTGAACGCGATGTCGATCTTACGTCTGGGCATGCCCGGCACCGGAAAATGGGTCCGGTAGCGGTATCCGGAGGCATGAAGAAGCTGACGTACGGCCCGTTCGGCGTTGGTATCCTGGTTGGTTTGTCGGCTCATCCGGGCCGCGACCTGGGGACTGGACGGGGATACTGCTCGCACGATCCCAGTGTCCCCGTCTTCGGTCCTCGGTGTCGAGTCGATGCTGCAGAGGTGACGCAGGTGGAAACTGCCTGCCGGGTCGCTGCTCAAGGTCGAGGAGGGCGGTAGGGCTGGTTCTGATCTGCCTGGTTCCGCAGCCCCGGCCGGTCGGCTGGGGCTGCCCACCCTGGAAGTGCCCTGGACGATCGACGTCCTGCTCGGGGTACTGGTCGCCACGGCCGTCCCGGCGGCCCGTCCGCTGCGCGGCATACGGCGCAGTTCGCGACGGGGCGGCATGAGCGCGGCGGTCCTGCCGCTCACCCCCGCGGTCGCCGAGCCGGGTGCACAGCGGTATACGGCGGGTCCGGACCGGCCTGACCAGCCGCGCGCCGGCCGCCGGATGCGCGACGATGGGGGGCATGCCGAACCGTCTCGCGGACGTGACTTCCCCGTACCTGCTGCAGCATGCCGAGGACCCGGTCGCGTGGTGGCCGTGGACGTCGGAGGCTTTCGAGGAAGTACGGCGACGCGATGTGTCCGTTCTGTTGTCGGTCGGCGACTCTGCGTGCCGCTGGATGCTTAGTGGATGAAGACAGCCAGGTGATCCTGATCCGGGGTGTTTCCAAGGAGTGCAGCCATGGACACGTGCGATGAGCAACTGGGGAAGGACATAGACGCCTGGGCTGAATACCGGCCGGCGGCGTCGCCAGGGTGAGCACTCGATCGGTACGCGAGCATCCGTCAGCACCTGGAGTGCGAAATTGACGCAGCCGCTGGTGTCGACTAAGACCGTGTCCCACATGGCGGGGCGGATCAGGCGCTCATAGCAGCAGAGGATGGCGGCCAAGCCGAGAAAGGCCCGATAGCTGTTGAGCAGACCTTCGCCTTGCTCCATCAGTTCGAGCGCCGGGCCGTCCGTTGGGAACGACGCTTCGACCCCCACAACGGTCTCGCCTCCTCCGCCTGCTCACTTATTTGCTGACGTCGGCAGTGCGATCACTGGCCTGTAACCCACAGATCCCCACGAGGAAGCCACGATTGCCGGAGATCCAGTTAGGGCTACCGGTGTCGGTGGCCTCCCTTACGCTGTGCATGCAGTGCTTGACGCGAGGGCGGGGTGTTGTGGGGCAGGAGACCAGAGTCGGAGTGCGGAACCCGCCACGGGCGTCCGCTCTGATGGAGAGCCTGCGTGCGTTCGGCTACGACATGGCCACCGCGCTCGCTGACTTGGTGGACAACAGCATCGCGGCCAGAGCGACCCAGGTGCGGGTCGAGTTCTCGACCACGGAGGGCCAGAGCTGGGTCGCGCTCGTCGACAACGGCAAGGGCATGACCGAGGCCGTGCTTCACGACGCACTGCGGCTGGGAGGAGATGGGCCGGCGGCGCTCCGCGACCAGGCCGATCTCGGACGCTTCGGGCTCGGCCTGAAGACAGCGTCTCTGTCCCAGTGTCGTCTGCTGACCGTTCTGTCTCGTAGAGCTGGCCGACTTACCTGCCGCTCGTGGGACCTCGAGCACGTCGCGAGGGTCGACGACTGGGAAGTACTCACAGAGGCTGACGCCGACGCGCTGCAGATCGCGAGGGAGGTCGCCTTCACCGGTACCGGGACGATGGTGCTGTGGCGGCACCTGGACAACGCCGGCGAAGGAAGGGTGCTGGCCCAGCGCATAGGCCAGGCCCGAGTCCGGCTGGCGATGTGGTTCCACAGGTTCCTGGCCGCTGGCGCACTCGACCTGCGCGTCGGTCCACGCAGCGTCAGGGCCTGGGATCCGTTCTGGCGGAAGTGGATGGCCACGCAGGATCTGGGCACGGAGTTCCTGGGCCTGCAGGGGCTGGTGAAGGTCACTCCGTTCGTTCTTCCTCACCCTTCGCGTCTCAGCAACCAGGAACTGGACCTCGCAGCCGGGCCGCGTGGGTGGAACGGCCAACAGGGCTTCTACGTGTACAGACGCAACCGCTTGGTCTCCGCCGGAGGCTGGCTCGGGCTCCCGGAGCTCACGAACACCCATCAGACCCGCCTTGCCCGGATCGAGGTGGACATCGATCAGAAGGCGGACTCGGCTTGGCAGGTCGACGTGCGGAAGTCCCGAGTGCATGTGCCTCCCGGCCTTGAAGCTGACCTCACGCGGTTGGCCTGTGCCGCGCGTGAGGCCTCCGTCCGGGCTTTCCGGCAGCGTGCTGTGACTCTGACGCGAAGCCGAGGTGGGGAGATCACGTTCGCCTGGCTGTCGCGGCAGAGGGGCGGTATGACCGACTACGTCGTCAATCGCCAGCACCCTGTCGTGCAGGCCGCGTTGGAGGCGCCTAGCAGAGTAGCGGTCGAGGCTCTGCTGCGCCTGGTCGAGCGCACCGTGCCGGTCGGGTTGATCGCCATCGAGGCGGAGCGGGATGAGACACGCACCCCGCAGGCGGCGCTCGAGCACGATGACGAGAACGTGGTCCGTGCCGAGCTGGCAGCGATGCTCGTCGGACTGCCGAAGGATCCTGCCGCGCGGGGGCGCCTGGTACGGGCGCTGTCCTCGGTTGAGCCCTTCAACCGCTTCCCAGCCTTGGTGGCTGAACTGACCTCAGAAGTAAGCACGGACGGAGTGGAAAGATGAGCAGCGACGACCTGAAGTTCGCTCTCGACATTGCCGAAGCGATGGTTATGCGGATCGACCGCTCCTCCAGGACCCGAGAGTCCCTCCTCAAGGTGGCGGAAGAGGTGTACGAGATCGTCCGTCTGGTGCGTCCCGGCGTGACTGCGGACGAGATCGCCCGTGCCCTCGAGGAGCGCTTCAACGTCTGGGCTCCTCGGGAGGTCTGGGTCCTCGATCCAGACAAGCACAACCAGTGGCTCGGCATGCGTGAGAACGACATCGAGTGGCGGTACTGGGACCGCTACAAAAACTGGCTGTTGCACAGGAAGGGGTGGAAGCCAGCGACGGTCGAGACGCTCAGCGACTCGACGAACACGGTGCTGTCCCTCATGGAGGACCCAGAGCGCCCAGGAAGTTGGCTGACGAGGGGGCTTACCTACGGCCAGGTCCAGTCCGGAAAGACAGCCAACTACACGGGTCTCGTCTGCAAGGCTGTCGATGCCGGCTACCGCGTGGTGATCGTCCTCACCGGGGCGCACGAGAGCCTTCGCCACCAGACACAGGCGCGTCTGGACCTGGAGTTCCTCGGGTTCGACACACGATTCATGCGCGAGCGCACAGCCGGGTCCACGCACATCGGGGTTGGCAACCTCGACATGAAAGAGCCCCTGCTGTGCATGTCGATGACCACACAGAACAAGGACTTCAACGCCAACACCCTTGAGTCGACACCAGTAGACCCGCGACGTGTGCGCCTTCTCGCGGTGGTGAAGAAGAACGCGCGCATCCTGGAGAACCTCCAGCTGTGGCTCCAGGGACACGGAACGGAGCAGCCGGACGGCAAGAAGGTGATCACAGACCTTCCGCTGCTCATCATTGACGACGAGGCCGACTACGCGTCCGTGGACACGAAGAAGCCGCGACGAGGGCGAACGGCCAGCGATCCCGACCACGATCCCACCGCGATCAACCGCTGCATAAGGGAGATCCTCGGTACCTTCAAGAAGCGCGCCTACGTGGCGTACACAGCGACTCCGTTCGCGAACATCTTCATCTCGAACGACACCGATCACCCGAACCACGGGGATGACCTCTTCCCGAGCAGCTTCATCGTGGCCCTGAACCCGCCGTCCAACTACTGTGGTCCAGAGACCGTATTCGGACTGAACGATCCAGCAGCGGACGAGGTCCGTGAGCCTCTTCCCGTGATTCGGATCGTGGAGGACGAGTCTGCCTGGCTGCCCGACGACCACACGAAGGACCACAAGCCTGTGGGCCGGCTCCCCGGATCCCTGGTCGAGGCCGTCGATGCCTTCGTGCTCTCGACAGCCACTCGGAAGGCGCGGACTGCGGAGTATGGCGTGGAGCCAGGGCACAACACGATGCTCGTCCACGTCACCCGCTACCGGACCACTCAGGTCGCGGTCGCGGACCAGATCAGGTCCCATCTACGGGAGATGGACAACCTCTGGGGAGATCACGGAGCGGCCGGCCAGCACCTGCGGGGCCGACTCCGTGAACTCTGGAAACGTGACCATGTAAGCACCTACGAATCGTTGCGTGAGCGGTCGGATCTCAGCGGTCTTGTGGGAGAGCCGGTCGACTTCGACCAGGTCCTCGTCCAGATCCCCGGTGTGTTGGAGGATTGCGTCAAGGGTGTGAAGACCATCAACGGTCTGGCAGCCGACGTCCTCGAGTACGAGTCGAGCACGCCAGCGACAGTCATCGCGGTTGGTGGCGACAAGCTCTCCCGCGGTCTGACGCTGGAGGGCCTCACGGTCTCGTACTACCTGCGTGCGTCCAGGACCTACGACACGCTCATGCAGATGGGCAGGTGGTTCGGCTACAGGAACGGCTACTTGGACGTGACCCGCCTCTACACCACGAAGAACCTGGTCAACTCATTCGTGCACGTCACTCGTGCGAATCGCGAACTGATGGACCTCGTCTCGTTCTTGGCGGAAACGAACAAGCGGCCTGCCGACGTGGGCCTAGGAGTACTTGACGGCTACGAGAAGCTCCAGGTGACCGCCACCGCGAAGATGCGCGGTTCCACGGTCATCTCCCTCTCCTCGGCCGGCCAGCGTCCCGAGACGCTCTTCATGCGCACGGGCAGGCACGACATCGCCGAGAACTACGCCCGCCTGGAGCGCTTGGTGGAGGACATCGAGGACTGCGACCAACTCGCGCCGGAACTGCGGTACGGCAGCACGGGGTTCTTCCGGACCGGGGTTCCCGCCCGAGTGGTGACCGAGTTCCTGGACGGCTTCAGCGCGTCGGGGAGGAACCTCCAGGCATCGCCCAGCCTCCTCAAGCAGTACATCGAGAACCAGGTCGCGCGGGGCGAGCTCACCTCGTGGACCGTAGCAGTGACCGCCGGTGCCTCTCCTAACCAGCGCTTGGACGTCGGCGGAGACACCTTCAGGCAGGTCACCCGTAACCCTCTGGACGTGAACCCCGACGATCAGGTGCCGGAAGGCACGGACTTCCCGGTAGGAGTGCTGGTCAGCCCGGGCCACGAGGCGATCGGGATCCCGCTGGCGGTCCACAAGCAGGCTCTGGAGGCAACCCGGCTGGACTTCAGGAAGAGTGGCGGTGGCGGTAAGGAGCCCGTGCGGCCGAGCGGCCGGCAGCTGCGTCGACACCGTGACGCACGTGAGGGGCTTCTCCTCATCTACCCGGTGGACGCGACTCAGGTGGCCTACCCCGACGGCCTTACGGAGGTCACGCGGATCGGTGCCGACGGTACGACACAACGACTTCCGCTCGTGGGTTACGCGCTGTCTCTGCCGACGTCCGGAAGCGCCAAGTCCACGAAGTACCGCGTCAATGAGATCTACCTCAAGGAACTCCGGGGAATGGTCGCGGACGTGACGGACGAGGCGGAGGAAGCGTGACGAGCCCGAATGCGGCGGAGATATCAGCGCTCTTCGATGTTCTGGGGGCCGAGACGCCTGTTGGACCGGGTGCGGTGCGCCGTCGCCTGCAGTCCGCCATGACGCTTGACGTCTTTGCCGAGGTCAGGTTTCCCGATGGCGAGTGGGCCGTGCTCATCGACAGCTCGGAGCACCTCGACGACCGGGACCTGGTGCTCGCCAACGGCCTCACCTGCTCGGTCCATGCCGGGAACGTGGAGATCGTGGCCCAGCCGAGTACCGATCGAGGCGTGTTCTCCGCCCTGCTGGCCGACCTGCTGGGGCACCTGGCCAGCACGTCGGCGGTGCCTGCGGCGACCGTCACCCGCCGGATCGCCACATGGCAGCGCATGCTGGGGCGAGGGCTTGGACAGGTTCTCGGACCGGAGGAGCGGGCGGGCCTGTTCGGCGAGCTGCTCGTGCTCAGGGACTTCGTGGTTCGTGCCGTCGCCGGTAACGCGGTCGCCAGCTGGACCGGCCCGCGCGGCGGCGCAAAGGACTTCCTGTGGGGCAGATGGGGACTGGAGACCAAGACCACGGTCAGCAGCCAGCGGTTCCCGCGGTGCCGGATCCACGGTGAGGATCAGCTTGGTATCGGGTCACTCACGACTCTCCTGCTCACGCACCAGACACTCCGCAGGGACTCCACAGGGCTCAGCCTTCCCGAACTGATCGACGAGTTGCGGGAGCACCGCGGTCTGGCCTGCCAGCTGTCCGAACTGGAGGATGCCTTGCTGGAGGCTGGCTGGGTCGAGAGCCACCGGCGTTACTACGAGGACGAGCGCTGGATACTCGCCGGGCGCAGGTTCTACCGCGTCGAGGACGGCTTCCCACGTATCGTCAGCTCGATGCTCCCAGCTGGCGTGTCAGGCGTCTCCTACAATCTGGACCTGCGGCTCTGTGGCCCGTTCCAGGTGGACGAGGCCACGGCTCGAGACCTGCTGAGGGACGAGACGCATCGCCTGGGGGAGGAGCACCTTGTCCGAGAGTGATCTGCGGGACTTCGCGGAGGATCTTCACGAGACCGCCCGCGCGAGTTTCGGGGAATCAACAGGGACGCCTTACTTCAACGACTCCTTCACGGAGGTCGTGGGCGGCTACCTGGTCGAGGACGGGGCGCTCGAAGGTGTCGAACCCTGTTATTTCCGGAAGGAGACCGACACCGGACGCGGAGCGATGGAGGTCTTCGGGTACTTCATCGGTCGCGGCGGAAGCGTGCTGGACATCGTGACCGCCGACCTGAACCGGAAGGCCGAGGTGATCCGGAAAGCCGAGGTTCAGCGGGCTCTTCGGCGGGCCCGGAGTTTTGTGGATCGTTGCCGTCGGGGCATCCATCTGGATCTGGCCGAGACTGATCGCGCTCACCCGATGGCGCTCGCGATCCACAATGCCTGGCCTGAGCTGTCCAAGGTGAGGATCTTCCTCGTCACCGACGGGCGTGTGACCGTCGACGCGTGGGACGAGGAGGAGGTTGCCGGCCTCAGGTGCACGTACGAACTCTGGGACATCGCGCGGCTCCACCGTCTCGCCTCGTCCGGAAGGCCGGAGGAGGACACGGTGATCCACTTGGACCCGCCTCTCGCCTGCCTGCCGGTGCCGGGGGACGACGACTACTCGTGCCTGCTGACCGCGATACCCGGAGACGTCATCGCGAAGCTGTACGACGAGTACGGTGCCAAGCTGCTCCAGCGCAACGTGCGTGCCTACCTGCAGGCCCGCACCAAGGTCAACAAGGGCATCGGGGAGACCGTCCGAAACACCCCTGGGCGTTTCCTCGCCTACAACAACGGTGTGTCGGCGACCGCCAGCGCCGTGGTCGCAGCACCTGGAAACGGGGGTGTCCACGAGATCAGCCAGTTGGTGAACCTGCAGATCGTCAACGGAGGCCAGACAACGGCTTCGCTGCACAACCTGTGGACCCGCGACCCACGCAGCCTGGATGGGGTGTCCGTGTCCACGAAGATCACCGTGGTCGGCGGCGACGTACTGGACCAGCTCGTCTCGGAGATCTCGCGGTGTGCGAACTCCCAGAACGCGATCAAGGAAGCGGACTTCCAGGCCAACGGGCCGTTCCATGTGGCGCTCGAAAGGCTCTCTCGTTCCGAGTGGGTGCCGGCGCGGGAGGGCCGTACGGCGCAATCTCGCTGGTATTACGAGCGGGTGCGTGGCCAATACCAGGTGGACCTCTCCAGGCTGGACAGAGGCAAACAACAGCGTGAGTTCCGGGCGGAGAACCCCATTGCCCAGAAGTTCGGCAAGACTGACCTTGCCAAGTATGAGCTGGCGTTCCTCGGGCGTCCCCACGACGTGAGTCTGGGCGCAGAGAAGTGCTTCCAGATCTGGACGTCCGATGTTCTTGGCGGAGAGGCTCCTGTACTGCCCGACCGCCAGCACTTCCAACACCTGGTTGCCAAGGCGATCATCTTCGGTCGCACCAGGAAGATCATCCAGTCCATGAAACTGGGTGGCTACCTCGGACCGACCGCCACCTACGTGATGTCTCTGGTCGTGGATCGATGCGCCGACCGGATCGACCTGGACGAGATCTGGCGCACGCAGGACCTCCCGGCCTGGTTGCGTGAGGCTGTCCCCAGCCTGGCGAACGACGTCGTACGGCCCCTCCTCGTGGATGCTCCCGCGGCGGCCAACGTCACCGAGTGGTGTAAGAAGGAGGCCTGCTGGGATAGAGTTCGGGCTTCTGCCTGGCCCTTGTAACATTCATACCTACCTGATCGTTAGAATGTGCGACCAGGCAACCAACTTTCCGATGCCCTGAACACCTCTGTGTCACTGCCCAGTGGTATGTCTGGGGTGGACCGCACGAGCCGGGCGCGCCAAGCCATCGACACGTACGACGGTTCGAGGCATCCGATTGATTGCCATGGGACAGCTGTGGTGTCGTGGTCCCCGTCATGGGGTGTCGAGCGGAGGGTGTGGGGTGTCGGGCAGGACTCGTGCGCCGGGTACCTACGAGGTAACTCTGGTGCGCAGCAAATACCTCGCTCTGGAGCCGCACCCTGACTCCTGCACACCCGACACCTTTCAGGAGTGGGTGGGCCGTCACAAGGGTGAGCCCTTGGCGGTGGACCTCTTCTCCGGGGCGGGAGGCCTGAGCCTCGGCCTCAAGCGTGCGGGGTGGACCGTTGCTGCCGCCGTCGACAGGGACGAGCGTGCGCTTGAGACTCATCGGCACAACTTCCCGGGCATGAGTCTCAATCTCGATCTCGGCAGCCCTGACGACCGCGGGAAGCTGCTGTCGCTGTTCGAGGGCGTGAAGGTGGATCTCGTTGCCGGCGGTCCGCCCTGTCAACCGTTCAGTCGCGCAGGCAGTGCCAAGATTCGCAGCCTGGTGAAGGCCGGTGTCCGTGCCAAGCACGATCTTCGCAAGGAACTCTGGCGCGCGTACATCGAGATCGTGCTTGCACTCAGGCCACGAGCGGTTCTGATGGAGAACGTCCCGGACATGGGGCTCGCGGATGACTTCCGGGTCGTCCGCATCATCGACGAGATGCTTGAGGAAGCTGGCTACGCGACTCAGGTCCAACTCGCGGATGCATGGAAATTTGGCGTGCCCCAGCATCGGAGGCGACTGATCCTCCTGGCGCGGCTGGACTCCCATGAGTTTCGATGGCCTGCTCCGAGTGACCGCAAGGTCACACTTCGTGATGCGATCGCAGATCTTCCAGCAATCCCCACCGGCGAGACTGGGGAACGGGAGACTCGCCACTCGTCGCGGCGGAAGCTGTCCGCGTTCGCGAGGGAGATGCGGGAGGGGGCGCCCAAGGGGGTGGTCCACGACCACATGACCCGCCCGGTACGCGCGGACGACGCGGAACTTTTCGATCTCATGGACGAGAAGAGTATTTACTCGGAGCTCTACGAGAAGTACAAGGACGATCCCGAGAAGTCAAAGCTCTTCCGCTACGACACCAAACACTTCACGGACAAGTACAACCGACTTGGGTGGAACGAGCTCAGTCGAACCATCACGGCTCATATTGCCAAAGACGGGTACTGGTACATCCACCCGGGCCAGCCCCGAACGCTGACCGTCCGGGAAGCTGCTCGGGTCCAGACGTTCCCCGACGGTTTCCGTTTTGCAGGCATGAGGAGTGACGCGTTCCGTCAGATCGGCAACGCCGTTCCTCCGCTTCTGGGCGCGGCAGCTGCACTCGCGGTGAAAGCAAATCCCGAGAACTCGGTCGACGAGCCGCTCCAGTCGTTCTGGCGCACGCTCCGTGGTGAACTGACGGGCTGGGCGACACGCCTCCGAGAGGGGACTGGCTGGAGTGCCCTGCCCGGAAGCGAGATGGGGCGCCCCCAGGCGACCGTAGCCGCCCTGCTCAGCACCGGTCGAGGAAGCCTGGCGGGTACGGCCGAGGTCATGGCCCAAGTCCGCGGCCTCAACACGCTTCCCCGGGCGGCCTACAAGAAGCTTCTCGACTCGGCTCCGAGCGCTGCTGCACGGAAGTCCCTCGAGCGCTTGGAAGTCCTCGCTGGAAAGAGAAAGCCTTGGGAGGACGACGAGCAGATCATCAAGGCAATTGACTTCAAGCCAAATGAGAGGGCCGTCTTCAGGCTCCTGAGGGGCAATGATCTGCTTCTGGCGTCACACGGTGCGATCCGCGTCGCCGAGCGTGTGGCAGGCACTTGCTCCGACCGTGAGTCCGCCAATACTCTCACCGACGGGCGCGTGAACCTCTCGAAGCTGGTTGGCGCGGGCGATGAGGCGCCACTCCGAATGGCTGCTGTACGGCTGCTGAGCCTGACCAGCTGCCGTGCGGTCGGACCGACCTGCTCCGAGTGCCCTCTTCACGAGCTCTGTGCCAGCAAGGAGGAGCTGTCCGAGCAGGCGCTCTTCTGACCGCATGGCTCTGACCGCGCGGCGAACCTCAGGCTCCCCTCGGGCAGACGATCGGACTCGAAGCGCCGAGCTGACGGCGTCGCTCGTGCCGTGAGTGGAGACGATGCTGCCGTCGGTGCGCGGACAATTTGCCCGGTGGCCGGCTGAGACCGGCCACATGGAGACACACCGAGACGTGCCTGAGGCCCCGGCGCGAGCCTGTGGTCCCGTCCAGGCCGGGTCGGGTGCGGGAGGATAGGGGCATGCCGAACCGTCTGGGCGACGAGACCTCCCCGTATCTGCTCCAGCACGCCGACAACCCGGTCGACTGGTGGCCCTGGTCCGACGCGGCGTTCGCCGAGGCGCGGCGCCGGGGGGTGCCGGTGCTGCTGAGCGTCGGATATTCAAGCTGCCACTGGTGCCATGTCATGGCCCACGAGAGCTTCGAGGACGAACCCACCGCCGACTACCTCAACGCGCACTTCGTCTCGGTCAAGGTGGACCGGGAGGAGCGGCCGGACGTGGACGCCGTCTACATGGAGGCCGTGCAGGCGGCCACCGGGCAGGGCGGCTGGCCGATGACCGTGTTCCTCACCCCCGAGGCGGAGCCCTTCTACTTCGGCACCTACTTCCCGCCCGAGCCCCGGCACGGCATGCCGTCCTTCCGGCAGGTGCTGGAGGGCGTGCAGGCGGCGTGGCGGGACCGCCGCGAGGAGGTGGCCCAGGTCGCCGGGCGGATCGTACGGGACCTGGCCGAGCGCACCCTGCCCTACGGCGCGCCCACCCCGCCGGGCGCCGAGGACCTGCACAGCGCGCTGCTCGCGCTGTCCCGCGAGTTCGACGCCCGGCACGGCGGGTTCGGTGGGGCGCCGAAGTTCCCGCCGTCCATGGTGCTGGAGTTCCTGCTGCGCCACCATGCCAGGACCGGCTCCCGCGCGGCCCTGGAGATGGTGCGCGCCACCTGCGAGGCGATGGCCCGGGGCGGGATCTACGACCAGCTCGGCGGCGGCTTCGCCCGCTATGCGGTGGATGCCGAGTTCACCGTGCCGCACTTCGAGAAGATGTTGTATGACAACGCCCTGCTGTGCCGGGTGTACGCGCATCTGTGGCGGGCCACCGGCTCCGATCTGGCCCGCCGGATCGCCCTGGGCACCGCCGACTTCCTGCTGCGGGAACTCCGTACCGAGCAGGGCGGGTTCGCCTCCGCGCTGGACGCGGACAGCGAGGTTCCGATGGAGGGTGGCGTGCCCGGGGAGGGTGCCGCGCCGGCGGAGGGTGCCGCGCCCGGGGATCGGCTGCACGCCGAGGGCGCGTACTACGTGTGGACGCCCGCCCAACTGCGCGCGGTGCTGGGCGAGCGGGACGCGGAGTTCGCCGCCACCCACTTCGGGGTGACCGAGGAGGGCACCTTCGAGGAGGGCGCCTCGGTGCTCCGGCTCCCGGACACCGGAACCCTGGCCGACGGGGAGCGGCTGGCCTCGATCACCGAGCGGCTGCTGGCCGCCCGGGACGCGCGCCCCCGCCCGGGCCGCGACGACAAGGTGGTCGCCGCCTGGAACGGGCTGGCCATCGCGGCACTGGCCGAGGCCGGCGCCTACTTCGACCGCCCGGACCTGGTGGAGGCCGCCACCGCCGCCGCCGACCTGCTGGTCCGGGTGCACATGGACTACCACGGCCGGCTCGCCCGCACCTCGTTGAACGGCACCGCCGGCACCCACGCCGGGGTGCTGGAGGACTACGCCGATGTCGCCGAGGGCTTCCTCGCGCTGTCCTCGGTGACCGGCGAGGGCGTCTGGGTGGAGTTCGCCGGGCTGCTGCTGGACACCGTGCTGCGGCACTTCACCGCGGCCGACGGCACCCTGTACGACACCGCCGACGACGCGGAGACACTGATCCGCCGGCCGCAGGACCCCACCGACAACGCCGCCCCCTCCGGCTGGACCGCCGCCGCCCAGGCGCTGCTCAGCTATGCCGGGTTCACCGGCAGCGGACGCCACCGGGAGGCGGCCGAGCGCGCCCTCGGCGTGGTCAAGGCGATCGGCCCGCGGGTGCCGCGGTTCATCGGCTGGGGGCTCGCGGCGGCCGAGGCGGCGCTGGACGGCCCGCGCGAGGTGGCCGTGGTGGGCCCGGACGGCGACCCGGCGACCCGCGCCCTGCACCGGGCCGCGCTGCTGGGCACCGCGCCGGGTGCGGTGGTGGCGGTCGGCGCGCCCGGCTCCGGCGAGGTGCCGCTGCTGGAGGACCGACCGCTGTTCCAGGGCCGCCCGGCCGCCTATGTGTGCCGCAACTTCACCTGCGACGCCCCGACCGGCGACCCCAAGGTGCTGGCCGCCGCGGTGAGCGGCCCCGGCCAGGACCTCCCCCCGCCGCACACCTACGACCGCCGCTGAGGTCGCGGGGGCGCCACGAGGGTTCCGGCACCGGGCGGTCTGCGGTGGGTTGGCCCTTGTGGCGTGTGGGAGCGATTCCCGAGCCCGCGCCACGGGTCCGGGCCGGCTGCCCGGGTGGGGTGTGG
>NZ_SRID01000764.1 GCF_004684805.1 Streptomyces palmae | reverse complement strand
CTCGCCAGCGCCCCCGACATCCCCGTCATCCACTCCGCCGACTACCTCGACCACCGCGCACGACTCCTCGCCGCCCGCCACGTCACCGTCATCGGCTCCGGCCAGTCCGGCGCCGAGGTCTTCCTCGACCTGCTCCGCCACCGCCCCGCAGGCCGCGAACGACTCCACTGGCTGGCCCGCACCCCCGCCTTCGCCCCCATGGAGTACAGCAAACTCGGCCTGGAGCAGTTCACCCCCGACTACACCCGCTACTTCCACGCCCTGCCCGAAACCGTCCGCGACCAGCTGCTGCCCCGCCAGTGGCAGCTCTACAAGGGCATCGACCAGGACACCATCGCCGCCATCCACGAGGAGCTCTACCAGCGCACCCTGCACGGCGGCTGGCCCGACGCCGTCCTCACCCCCGGCGTCACCGTGCACGCCGCCACCAGCACTTCCGACGGCCGCCTCGAACTCCACCTCTCCCACCGCGAACAGGGGAACCACGACCGACTCGCCACCGACGCCGTGGTCCTCGCCACCGGCTACCGGGAACGCCCCATCGACGCCCTGCTGGCCGCCTTGGACCCCCACATCCGGCGCGACCACTCCCGCCGCCCGCGCATCGACGAACACCACCGGCTGGTCCTCGGCCCCGCCATCACCGGATCGATCTACGTCCAGAACGCCGAACGGCACACCCACGGCGTGGGCACCCCCGACCTGGGCCTCGCGGCCTGGCGCAGCGCGGTGATCCTCAACTCCCTCACCGGCCACACCACCCCCAGCCACGCGGAAGAACCCGCCGCC
>NZ_SRID01000763.1 GCF_004684805.1 Streptomyces palmae | reverse complement strand
GGGGATACGAGGGCGCTTGGGGCGGCCGCGGGTACTGGGGCCCGGTGGGCTGAGTCATGGTGATCCTTTGCGGTGGGGCGGTGCGGGGAGCTCAGCCGACCAGCAGGGAAGCGGGGAGCAGCACCGCGCCCGCGCTGAACGCGATCAGCCCGGCCCGTACCCACTGGTGCTTGCGAGCGGCGATACGGCTGTTCTCGGCGAGGGCCGCCATCAGGGAGGCGGCCGGGTCCCGTTCGGCCTCGGCGAGCGCCCGCGCCAGCTCGCCCTGCCGGACGGCTCGCTGGATGTCGCCGAAGAAGGTGAGCGGTGCGCCGGGGGCCCAGGCGCTGCTGCGGTAGCGCGGCAGCACGACCATGAGCAGGGAGAGCAGGCTCCCGGCGAGCGCGGCGGAGCCGGCCCACCACAGGGCCGTACCGGGGGCGGAGAGCGCGGCGGGCTCCCAGCCCCGCCCGGCCAGCAGACCGGTGATCACGCCGGTGGTCGTGCCGATGGCGGCGACCAGGGTGTTGGCCTTGGTGTCCGCCCGGGCGATCTCCGAGCGCAGCTCGACCAGCAGCCGGGCGGCGGTCTCGGCCCCCGGGCCCGCGGCCGGCGCGGCCGGGCCGGTGGTGGTCACCGGCCGACACCCTGCTGCTCGCCGCGGTGCTCCTGCGGTGCGGGGTCGTGCGGCGCGGGATGCTGCGGTGTGGGGATCGGGGGCGTCCGGTACCGCGGTGCGGGGTTCTGGGGTGCCGAGTCGTGGGACGTGGCGTCATGTGGCGCGGGGTCCTGCGGTGCCGGGTGCTGCGGGGCGG
>NZ_SRID01000087.1 GCF_004684805.1 Streptomyces palmae | reverse complement strand
TGGGTATAAGAGACAGGCCCGGGGGTCTGCCTCGGGGATCCGATGGGGCCTCGGGGGCCTGTCCCACCGAGGGGCATGGGGGTCTGCCTCCGAGACCCGGCGGGCCCGGGATCTGCCTCCTGGGCACCGGTGGGCCCGGGCGCCTGTTCCCCCGAAGGGCCTGAGGGCCTGCCCTCCGAGATCCAGTGGGCCGGGGCCCCCGGGGGCCGCCTCCGAAACCCGAGGGCCCTGAAATCCCACCTCACCGTCCCCCGATCCCGCCCATCGCCTCCAACCGCGTCTTTCGGGGCACCCGGAATCCGGGCCGTTCGGGCGCCCCGTAGTCTGGAGGCCTCACGCAGAAGGAGGCCGAGGGCCATGGATTACGTCTCCGCGCTGATCCCGCCGGTGGTGATGGCGATTGCCTTCATCGTGCTGATCAGGACGATCGTGAAGAGCCAGGGTGGCGCGAACAAGGCCAAGGAGGACGCCACGGTGAATGCCGCGATCGCCCGTGCCGAGGCCACGGGGCCTGCCCCGGCCGCCGGAGCCGACCGCTCCTGAGCATTCCTGGTTGGCCCTGACCGGCTGCTTACCGGTGTTGTCCGGTTCCCGTTCATCAGGGCCACCGGATTTACTCGGCCGCTCCACTCACCTCCACACGCACTCACCCACCCCGTTCCCGAGCCGCCGCGACTCGGGAACGTCGTCATGCCCGCCCGCGCTCATGCATGCGACTGTGACCGGTGGGTCCGGGGGCTCGTAAGGTGCCTCACCCGCGCGGGTAAACGACCCCACATCCCTAAGCGCGCCGTACTGCCGTCACTAATTAACGGGCATTTGCGACATCTGCCACTATTATTCTCTGTGTGCCTCGGCCATTGGGAGACCTCGAAGACGCGGTCATGACGCGGGTGTGGAAGTGGAACCGCCCGGTCACGGTCCGAGAAGTGCTGGAAGATCTTCAACAGGAGCGCTCCATCGCCTACACGACCGTGATGACGGTAATGGACAACCTTCATCAGAAGGGCTGGCTCCGCCGGGAAGCAGAAGGCCGTGCCTATCGATATGAGGCGGTCTCCACTCGCGCCGCCTACTCAGCCGCACTGATGAACGAAGCGTGGTCCGCCAGTGACAACCCGGCAGCGGCACTCGTAGCCTTCTTCGGGATGATGTCGGAGCAGCAGCGCGAGGCACTCCGTGATGCCATGCGCGTCGTACAACTCGGTGAGCCCGGGGAGAGCCCCGGCGAACAGCGCGGATGAGTCGGGGCGATACGGTCCGGCTATGTCCGCTCTATCAAAAGCAGTCACCGTACGCCGGGCCAGGACCAGTGATGTGTCCGCGGTGCGCCGTCTGATCGATGGCTACGTAGCCCAAGGCATCCTGCTCGACAAAGCGACCGTGACCCTTTACGAGGACATCCAGGAGTTCTGGGTCGCCGAGCAGGACACCGACGGCGAGGTCATTGCCTGCGGGGCGCTCCATGTGATGTGGGAGGACCTGGCGGAGGTGCGCACCCTCGCGGTCGACCGCTCGGCCCGCGGCACCGGGGTCGGGCACATGGTCCTGGACAAGCTCTTGCGTACCGCACGCTGGCTCGGCGTGCGACGTATTTTCTGCCTGACCTTCGAAGTCGAGTTCTTCACCAAGCACGGCTTCGTGGAGATCGGTGAGACGCCGGTGGACGGCGATGTCTACAGCGAGCTGCTGCGTTCCTATGACGAGGGTGTCGCCGAGTTCCTCGGACTCGAACGAGTGAAGCCGAACACCCTTGGCAACAGCCGGATGCTTCTGCATCTGTGATCGCGCAACTGTGATCGCGTCCTATGTCCGAATCGCTCCTATCTCCGCCTCCCGGAACAGAGGCTTCCCGGTCCAGGCTTCGGACGAACCTTCCCCGGGGGGTTTGTGTTTTTCCGGCAAAAGCGGTTTGCTAATGCCCCGTACTGTATTTACTGAGGGGTGCCGTGGAGAGCAGGTGCCCCCCGGTTTTCCGTGAAAGGAATCCCCGTGGCACAGAAGGTTCAGGTCCTTCTTGTCGACGACCTCGACGGTGGCGAGGCGGACGAGACGGTGACGTTCGCACTGGACGGCAAGACCTACGAGATCGACCTCAACACGGCGAACGCCGACAAGCTGCGTGCGGCGCTGGAGCCCTTCACCAAGAGTGGTCGGCGCACCGGTGGCCGGGCGGCCGCCGGTCGTGGCCGTGCGCGGGCGGGTGCCGGCAGCAGCCAGGACACCGCGAAGATCCGCGCCTGGGCGAAGGAGAACGGCTACGAGGTCAACGACCGCGGCCGGGTCCCCGCCACCGTGCGTGAGGCGTACGAGAAGGCCAACGGCTGAGCGCGCTGGACAGCCAGCAGTCGGGCACGGTGGCACTCCGTCGCCGCCGCACCCACCAGCCGTGCGAGATCGGGGGCACACCCATCGCCCCCGAAGCCTGTCGCCGGCAGCGTCGGCTCCAGTCGGCGCCCCGGCTCGGGAGGCCGCAGCCATACGGGTGCGGCGGCCTCCTGCGGCGATGACCCCGCCGGGCGGCCCCTGTCGGGCCCTGGGCGGGCCTGGAGGGCCTCCTTCGCGGTGATCCCGGGCGTCCGGGCCGCCGCGGCGGCTGCGGCCTCCACGAGGTGCGGTGCCGCTGACGCGGGAGGGACCGGCGCGGTCATCAGGCCGCCCGCCCCGAGCGCGGTCAGCTCCAGGGGCACACCGCCCCACTCCAGCCAGTCGAGCAGCCCAGGCAGCTCCTCCGCGCCGCCCGCGGCCACCAGCAGCTGCATCCGGCGGCCCGCGACGGCCACCGGCCCGGTGCCCGGCATCCGCCGCAGCAGGGCGCGGCCCGCGTCAGCCGGCAGCTCCAGGACGTCGAAGCGGACTCCGGTCGGCAGTTCCACCGGTGCGGTGCCGGACACCGGCCAGCCCAGCTCCTGCTCGTACCACTGGCGGATGGCGTCAGTCATGCCCGGAGCAACCCTCCGACCAACGGACTGGTTACGCCGAGTGGGCGGCCGGACGCGTAGGGTGGGCCAAGGGGGTGGCGCAAGGCGCACGGGGGAGGCGCAAGGGTGTTCGCCCGTAGCGGATGGCACCGTGCCGCGCCGCATGGACTGTCACCCCTTGCGGGTAAGACAGTCCTAGTGGGAGGGGGCGACCCCGTATGTCGGGTAGCCGGCGTTCGCCATCGGCGTACCGGTGGCAGGCGTATATGCCTGGCCTGCGGGAACATCGTCTCGCACCATCGAGTTGGAGCAGGTGTCGGCTGTTCGAGGTAGGAGATTCCCGTGAAAGCGGGGGTGAGCCGAGGACGGGCGTCGGCAGTTGGAATGAGCTGTCCCGTGTTGCGGGACTAGCATGCGGAAGGACAGGGAGGGGATCGTCCCCGATCTTTCTGACCGCTCTGAGGAGCGATTAACGATGTTCGAGAGGTTCACCGACCGCGCGCGGCGGGTTGTCGTCCTGGCTCAGGAAGAAGCCCGGATGCTCAACCACAACTACATCGGCACCGAGCACATCCTCCTGGGCCTGATCCACGAGGGTGAGGGTGTCGCCGCTAAGGCCCTGGAGAGCCTCGGGATTTCGCTCGAGGCGGTCCGCCAGCAGGTGGAGGAGATCATCGGCCAGGGCCAGCAGGCCCCGTCCGGGCACATCCCCTTCACTCCCCGTGCCAAGAAGGTCCTGGAGCTGTCGCTCCGCGAGGCCCTTCAGCTCGGCCACAACTACATCGGCACCGAGCACATCCTGCTCGGCCTGATCCGCGAGGGCGAGGGCGTCGCCGCCCAGGTCCTGGTGAAGCTGGGCGCCGATCTGAACCGGGTGCGGCAGCAGGTCATCCAGCTGCTCTCCGGTTACCAGGGCAAGGAGGCCGCCACCGCCGGCGGCCCGGCCGAGGGCACCCCCTCGACCTCCCTGGTCCTCGACCAGTTCGGCCGCAACCTCACCCAGGCCGCCCGCGAATCCAAGCTCGACCCGGTCATCGGGCGCGAGAAGGAGATCGAGCGGGTCATGCAGGTGCTGTCCCGCCGTACCAAGAACAACCCGGTCCTCATCGGCGAGCCCGGCGTCGGCAAGACGGCGGTCGTCGAGGGCCTGGCCCAGGCCATCGTCAAGGGCGAGGTGCCCGAGACCCTCAAGGACAAGCACCTCTACACCCTCGACCTCGGTGCCCTGGTCGCCGGCTCCCGCTACCGCGGTGACTTCGAGGAGCGCCTGAAGAAGGTGCTCAAGGAGATCCGCACCCGCGGCGACATCATCCTGTTCATCGACGAGCTCCACACCCTGGTGGGTGCGGGTGCCGCCGAGGGCGCGATCGACGCCGCCAGCATCCTCAAGCCGATGCTGGCCCGCGGTGAGCTCCAGACCATCGGCGCCACCACGCTGGACGAGTACCGCAAGCACCTGGAGAAGGACGCGGCCCTGGAGCGCCGCTTCCAGCCCATCCAGGTCGCGGAGCCGTCGCTGCCGCACACCATCGAGATCCTCAAGGGCCTGCGCGACCGGTACGAGGCGCACCACCGCGTCTCCATCACCGACGAGGCCCTGGTCCAGGCCGCCACCCTGGCCGACCGCTACATCTCCGACCGCTTCCTGCCGGACAAGGCGATCGACCTGATCGACGAGGCCGGCTCCCGGATGCGCATCCGCCGGATGACCGCGCCGCCGGACCTCCGCGAGTTCGACGAGAAGATCGCCGACGTGCGCCGCGAGAAGGAGTCCGCGATCGACTCGCAGGACTTCGAGATGGCCGCCGGGCTGCGCGACAAGGAGAAGCAGCTGCTGGCCGCCAAGGCCAAGCGGGAGAAGGAGTGGAAGGCCGGCGACATGGACGTCGTGGCCGAGGTCGACGGCGAGCTGATCGCCGAGGTCCTGGCCACCGCCACCGGCATCCCGGTCTTCAAGCTCACCGAGGAGGAGTCCTCCCGGCTGCTGCGGATGGAAGACGAGCTGCACAAGCGCGTCATCGGCCAGAAGGACGCCATCAAGGCGCTCTCCCAGGCCATCCGCCGCACCCGCGCGGGCCTCAAGGACCCCAAGCGCCCCGGTGGCTCGTTCATCTTCGCCGGCCCGTCCGGTGTCGGTAAGACCGAGCTGAGCAAGACCCTCGCCGAGTTCCTCTTCGGCGACGAGGACGCGCTCATCTCCCTCGACATGTCGGAGTTCAGCGAGAAGCACACCGTCTCGCGGCTCTTCGGCTCCCCGCCCGGATACGTGGGCTACGAAGAGGGCGGCCAGCTCACCGAGAAGGTGCGCCGCAAGCCGTTCTCCGTGGTCCTCTTCGACGAGGTCGAGAAGGCCCACCCGGACATCTTCAACTCGCTGCTGCAGATCCTGGAGGACGGTCGCCTGACCGACTCCCAGGGCCGGGTCGTGGACTTCAAGAACACGGTCATCATCATGACCACCAACCTCGGCACCCGGGACATCTCCAAGGGCTTCAACCTGGGCTTCGCGGCCCAGGGCGATGTGAAGACCGGCTACGAGCGGATGAAGGCGAAGGTCAACGAAGAGCTCAAGCAGCACTTCCGGCCCGAGTTCCTCAACCGTGTCGACGACACCGTGGTCTTCCACCAGCTGTCGCAGGAAGACATCATCCAGATCGTCGACCTGATGATCGCCAAGGTGGACGAGCGGCTCAAGGACCGCGACATGGGCATCGAGCTCTCCGGCGAGGCGAAGAACCTCCTCGCCAAGAAGGGCTACGACCCGGTCCTGGGCGCCCGTCCGCTGCGCCGCACCATCCAGCGCGAGATCGAGGACCACCTCTCCGAGAAGATCCTCTTCGGCGAGCTGCGTCCCGGCCACATCGTGGTGGTGGACACCGAGGGCGAGGGTGAGGAGAAGAAGTTCACCTTCCGCGGCGAGGAGAAGTCCCAGCTGCCGGACACCCCGCCGGTCGAGTCCGCCGCCGGCGGTGGGCCGAACCTGAGCAAGGAGGCGTAAGCCTCAGCGGTCGGCGCCGAGCCCTCCGCGCACGCACTGTGGCCGCCCCGGTCCGTTCCCCTGAGAGGGGGATGGGCCGGGGCGGTTGTGCGTGGCCCGGGGGGTACCGCTCAGCTGCCCCCTTACGCACCGGCGTCGGCCTCTGGGGTCGATATCAGCCCAGCAGCGGGACGGCCTCCAGGAAGTCCTTGTGGGCGGCCCCGTACTGCCGGGTGGCGACCAGGAACATGGCACGGTCGGCCAGGGCGCCGCCCAGCGCCTCCCGGCCTCGGTCCGCCCCCTCCAGGTCGGCCAGTCGGCGGGCCAGCGCCACGCCCTGGTCGAAGACCGGGCCCAGCGGCTCCTGGACGAGGTACGCGCGGTGCTGCCAGCAGAGCGCCGAGCGGATGGTCAGCCTGCGGTGGACGGCGACCGCCTCCGCGAGGTGCCCGTGCGGGTCCGTCCTGGCCGCCTCCGCCCGCGCGGCGGCCTCCTCCTCAAGGGCTGGCAGGCCGTCGTAGTACGCCTGCTTGACGTCGGGCGACCACTGGATGAGGTCCGACCCGAACGGCGGCGCCGGTGCGCTCGGAGACGCCGCGGGCTCCGCCGACCGGCCCGAGAGGGCGAAAAGAGTGGTCCAGGACGCATGGAAGTAGCTCCAGGACTTGCGCTCTCCGGTCTCCGCCAGCTCGGCAAGCAGGGCGAGCGCCTCCTGGTGGGCCCTACCGGCCTCGGCACGACGTCCGGCCGCGTCCAGCATCCGCGCGTGGTGGACCAGTTGCCAGACGAGCATGACCAACGGGTACTCATCGACGTCAAGTGCCGCACGGCCGGCTTCGATGATCTGCGCGAAGGCGGCCAGGGCCGCGTCCTGGTGGCCGGCGGCGTCCAGCTCAGCCGCCCATTCGACCTTGCTCCAAGGGGTCCAGGGGGAGACCTGCGTCGGATTTCCCGGGCCTTCGGCCTGGACGCACTTCCCGTAGATGTCAGCGGCCTCCTGGTGGCACCCCTCCTCGGCCAGTACCGCGGCCAGTCGCCCGTGCCCGTACATGGGGCTCGACACCTGCCCCCGCTCGAACCCCCACTGCCCGACTTCGGCCATCTCCTCGCAGATGGCGAAGCCCTCCGCCCGCCGACGGGCGGCATACAACTGGTGCTGGTAGGCGTCCAGGGCTCGGACGAGCAGCTCCGCCCTCCTCGGATGCCCCGCGTCGATCCGCCGGGCGGTGGCCGCCGCCTCGGCCTGCAGAGCCAGTTGCTGCTCCGGTCGGTCCTCCAGCTCTCGTGAGCGCCCATACGAGACCAGCGCCTCGGCGAGCTTCGGGAGATACGCCAGCGGGCTCACCTTCGCGAGCACCCGGTAGGCCTCCACCTCCTCCCGAGGGCTCAGCCAGCCGGATCCCAGCAATAACGTGCGTGCTCTCAGCACATCGTCCTGGTCGACCTTCTCGGGCTCATTCATGACGGCGATTCTGGGAGCGGGGGAATGCCCCGGACAAGGCTGTGGAGCTGTGCCATCGGTCCTACGAAAACGGGTGCTGAGCTGTCATGCTGGGGGTGGATTCACTTTGGGGACGTGGGGGTGGGACGAGCTGCTTCCCGTTTACGAACACCTTGAGGTCCGGCAGGCCGACCAAGGGGGTGAGGTCTGGGGGCTGCAAAGTCCCCTCGGGGTGGGGGCTGAGGTGGAGTTCGGCGAGTGAGGGGAACACCCTCGGCAGTTCGGCGATACCAGTGATCTCCGGGGGTTGGCACCACACGGTGAGGTCAGTGATATGTGGCAGGCTCTGCGACACCGACGCGAACTCGGAGCAGGATACGAGGCTCATGCCGAGACGCTGGATATGGGACGCCCTGGCCAGGCTGCTCAGCATGTCGATGTCCCGTAGCGGAGCGCCAAGCCACAGTGAATACGTGGCGGTCAGCCGTTTCGAGAAATCGAGGCTGGTGAGGTCCGCGCTCTCGAAGAGAAACAGATGGCTGACGGTAAGCCCGGCAACATGCTCTTCCAGGGCTTCACTGGTGTACGAGCCCACGATCGACAGCGTGTGCATCGGCCCGAAAGACGCCAGCAGTTCCAGCTGACGAGGACGGGTGACCACCACATCGAGATCGTCCAGCGGTAGCTTGGCCAGTACCTCTTCCGCGTACTCCCGTGCCGGGATGTTCAACCAGCTGCTGGCGAGAGCCTGCCGCGTTCGTTTCCCAGGGTGACCGAGCAGGCGTTTGGCGTACAGCATGGCCTCGCGTCCGCCCACCAGACCGATCAGGTTGGCGACCCATTCACCCTCATCGTCATTTTGCGGGTCCGGGTCGGGAAGATGGGACAGGAGGGCAGGTCCCAGTGACGCCAGGCGCCGCCGGCTGTCCTCGGACCTGGGTGGCAGCATGGCCCGGACACGATCGTTTACCGTCTGCTGGATCTCGCTGGAGAGCCGCACCGTGTCCCGGGCGCAGCGTGCGGCCAGCGTGTGTAGCCGCTCGCGGTCCTCGGCCTTGGGCGGCAGTGCGTCGCTCTGCCTGATCAGCCCTTCTATCAGCTCGATCAGCTCGGGCGGGCGGCAGTGGCCGACGGACATCAGGATCACGTCCTGCCAGGTCTCGTCGTGCGCCTGCCGCAGCAGTTCCCGAAGTCCCCCGTTCTCGACCAGCGCCTTGGCCGCCAGATAGTCCTGGAAGGTGCGATGGATGAACTGGACCATCCCGTCGTGCCGTTCCTGGAGCACCCCGCTGCGGTTGAGGAGATGGGTCAGGACCTTGTCGGGAGTGCCCTGGTCGCAGACCCGGGGCAGCATGCGCATGGCCAGTTGGAGCTGCTGGGTGGCCTCTTCGCGGGTGAGCTGGTTCTGTCCGCAGCGCACCAGCCAGACCGCCAGGGTCTGGAGCAGCTCAAGATGCTCGGTCAGGCCGATCTGGACCCCCTCCGGGGCCCCGATGCGGCGGTTGCTGTCCCGGCCGCCGAGAAGCATGGCGAGGGTGGCCTTGTAGAGCTCCCAACGGGTTTCCGGGAGCAGTCCGCCCCGGCTGCGGTGGAGGGCGCAGATCACCGCGCACAGCAGGGGAGTACGGGCGAGGGTGCTCAGTTCCGCGTTGCGGTCGAACTGCCGGTGCAGGTCCTCCTCCAGCTCGTCCAGCTCCGTCTGCTCCTCCTCGGCCAGGTACTCGTCGCCGTACCCCGCGCACTCCTGCCGTGCCGCGTCATGCCAGGAGGTCACGAACCTGTCGATGTCCTCGTCGCTCATGGGCAGCAGGGTCAGCTCGCGGAACCTCTCGGAGCGCAGCCAGTCGCCGTCCACCGCGCCGGGTCGCACTGTGACCAGGCAGCGGATGTCCGGGTACAGCTCCAGCAGTTCGGCGAGCCAGGTGCGGGCGTCCTCGCGGCGGGCGGGGGGTACTTCGTCCAGGCCGTCCACCAGCAGATAGACCCGGCCGGAGCGGAGCAGTCGGTGTGCCCAGCCGTCGGGGGCGGTACCCGTCTGGAGCTTGGCCAGCTTCGGCAGCTGTTCGGCGTCGGGGAACTCCCAGGCGGGCGCGAGGTTGCGGAGGGGGACGAACAGGGGGACCAGGTCGTGGAGATGGGAGAGTTCGGCCGGGAGGGTGCCGTCGGTCAGATGCGCGGCCAGCCAGGACAGCAGGGTGGTCTTGCCGGCCCCCGCCTCCCCGCGCAGCAGGGTGCGAAGGCGGTTGGCCAGCAGCTCCTCGATGCGGCCGGTGGGAGCGGCGCCGGGAGCATGATCTGGGTCGGGGCGATCCCGGGAGCGGGACGCGCCTTGCGCCTCCAGGCTCAGATAGGCCGTGTCCAGGTCCCAGGTGCGCTCGCGGGTGGTGAGTGCGTCGAGGCCGAAGATCCTGGTCTTGCGGTGCTTGGCCCGTACCGCCTGGCCGTAGCGCTGGATGCCGGGAAAGCCGACGATCTCGCAGTCGGGGACGGGTGCGGAGGTGGTGATCTCGCCCAGCCGGATCCGCCAGCGCATCGGGCCGTCGATCCAGTTGCGGTGTCGGGTCAGCCGGTTGACGGTCAGCAGAGCCAGGTCGAGGGTGGAGTCCGACCAGGTGACGTCGCAGCCCACCGGTCCGCCGAAGAAGGGGTGGGCCAGCGAGACGTCCAGGGGGTCGGCCAGTACGTGGGCGCAGGTCAGGGCGGTGACGGGGTTGATCATCACCCCGCTGCCCTGGCGGTTGCCGGACTGCACCACCACCGCGCGCTCGGCCGCCCGGGGCCGGCCGGTCACGGGGTGCCGGGCTGAGGGCCGAAGTGGTCGGTGGTGCCGGTGCTGCGGTTGCCGACCTTCCAGGGGGCGCCGGTGCGGGCGTCGCGCGCCTTCAGGGTGAAGCTGATCTTGTGGGTGCGGGTCTGGCCGCGGGTGTGGTCCGCCCCGGCGTCCAGCACCCAGGCCTTGACCCTGCCGGTGCCCTTGGTCTCCCGGCGCAGCTCGACCGTGAACTCCATGCCGATGTCGCCAAGCTCGAAGACCACGTCCTGGCCTGCGGCGCGTACGGCGGCCATGACGAGTTCGTCCCGTACGGCCTGTACGGCGTCGGCCAGTTCGATGTCCATGGCGTCCTCGGATGCGCTGCTCACCATCGCCCCCTTGGTGTGATGTCCCCTCAGGTTACGGGGAGTTGGCGGGCCAGGTGGGCAGTCCGGTGAGGCGTTGCGGGTGTTCGCGGGTGGTGATGGTGACGCTGGGGAGGAGTTCGGCGCCGGATATCTGGCGGGCCCGTTCCAGACACAGGGACTCCAGGCCGTTCAGGCGCGCCAGCGGGGCCAGGTCGAGGGGGCGGGGCCAGGTGTCGCGGAAGGTGATCCGGGCATGCCGCAGGCCGGGGAAGGAGTCGGCGACCGCCGCCACGTCAAGGGACGCGTGGTGGATGTCCAGCTCCAGCCGGCTGACCTCGGGCAGGTGGACCTGGGGGATTCCGGGGCCGAGGAGAGCGAGACGGAGCTGTCGCAGGGTGGTCAGCTTCTCCAGTCCCAAGGGCGGGTCGTAGGGGGCGGGCGGCGACCAGTCCAGGGAGTGCAGGCCCAGTGGAGCCAGCGGCGCCAGGTCGGTGATCCGGAGGCAGCGGGTGAGGGCGAGTGCGGTCAGGCCGCGTAGGTGATCCAGGTGGGTGAGGTCGTCGATCACCGCGTTGCAGTCGAGCCGCAGGTGGGTGAGCTGCTCGGGCGGCAGGCTCCGTATGTCGGCAGCCAGGAACTCGCCCCCGCGCAGCATCAGCATCCGGCGCCCTGACCGGAGAAGCAGGTGCAGTTCCTCGGTGGAGTCGGCGGTGAAGTAGAGGTCGTCGGGGGAGAGGCGGGAGATCACCTCGGTGTAGTAGCGGTGGGTGTCGAAGTCCGACCAGCAGTGGGAGAGCTGGGTGCGTACCGGCAGCGCGGGGTGGTCGGCGAACTCGCGGAGGTAGGGGATGGCCGCTTCGGTGCCGACCCGGGTGGCGGTGACGGTGCAGTACTCGGAGACCTCGTGGTCGTCCCACACCTGTCGCGGTGGCGGTAGCAGTTCCAGGGCCAGGGGACCCACGGTCTGGGCGACCAGCCGGGCCAGCCGCAGGGAATCGGGCGGGATGAAGTGGGCGGCGTACCGCTGGACCCGCTCGCGGACCGCCGGGTCCAGGTCCGGGGCGTGCTCCAGGCAGGCGGCGGCCAGCAGGGCGCACCGGACGTTGATGTCGGTGTCGGGGTCGTCGTCGCAGCGCTTCAGCAACTGGTGGAGGAGGTTCGCCCGCTCCCGGGGCCGGGCGTGGGCGACCGCCATGCGGATCACGTCCTCCCACTGGCTGTCCGTGGCGTGGTTCACCAGCAGACCGAAGTCGCCGTCCTCCACCGCGGCCTTGGCGCCCAGGTAGTCCTGGAAGGTGCGGTGGACGAAGTCGACGGTGCCGGGGGTCGGCTCGCGGAGCAGGCCGCTGCGGAGCAGCAGGTGGTCCAGCACGTGTCCCGCGCCACCGAGGGCCTGGACGGCGGGCAGGGCGGGCAGGAGTGGGGTGAGCACCCGCTCGGCCTGGTGGCGGTCCATTTCGGCCTGACCGTTGCGGATCAGCCAGTAGGCCAGCCGCTGGAGCAGTTGGATCTGCGGTTCCTCGTCCAGCTGCGGGTCCCCGGGCGCGTAGATGCGCCGCTCGGTGTCGCGCCGGGTGAGCAGCATGGACAGCGCCGCGTCGTAGAGCGCCTTGCGGCCGGGCGGCAGATATCCGCGCCGGGCACGGTGCAGGGCGCACAGCAGCCCGCACATCAGCGGGGTGGTGGCCAGTCGGCCCAGGTCCGGCTTGGTGGTGACGGCGGTGCGCAGGGCGGCCTGGTACGTGTCGAGGGTGGCCCGTGTCTCCTCGCCACGGCAGGTGGCCCGCGCCGCGTCGTGCCAGCGGTCGATGAAGGCGGCCACGTCGTCCCGGCTCATCGGGGCCAGCGCGAACTCGGTGAAGCCCTGTGCGGCCAGCCAGTCGTCGGCCACGGCGGAGGGCCGCGAGGTGACCAGCCAGAGGTTCCGCGGGTAGGCGATCAGCAGGTCGTCCAGCCAGGCACGGGTACGTTCCCGGTCGGCCGCGGGGATCTCGTCCATGCCGTCGATCAGCAGGACGCCCCGCCCGGCGGACAGCACCCGGTCCGCCCAGCCGGTCGGCTGTGCCCCGTGCAGCGGGTTGTGGACGGCGGCCAGCAGCCGGTCCGGGGTGGGCAGCGCGTCCTGCCGGGCGATGGTACGCAGCGGCAGGACGAACGGCACCCGGCCGATCAGCTGCTCCATCCCGGTCAGTGGCTGCTGCCGCGCGGTGGACACCGCCAGCCACTGCACCAGGGTCGTCTTGCCGGAACCCGCGACACCGCGCAGCAGCACTCGGTGGTGGCCGGCAAGCGCCCGTTCGGCCGGCTCGGCGGCCCCGGCGCCCGAGCCGATGCCGTCCTCCTCCCGCGGGATGGCGGCCAGCGTCAGGTAGGCCGCGTCCAATGGCCAGCTGGCCTCCGCCTGGCTCACGTCGATGCCGTAGATGGTCAGCGTGCCGTGGCGCTTGGCGATGTACTCGGCGTAACGCCGTTCGAAACCGGCGTCCTCGGCGGACTGCGAGGGCAGCCGCGCGATCAGGAGGTCCAGCTTGGTGACCAGCTCGCCGAGCTGGTTGCTCTGCGCGACAAGGGTGCGGGGTATGAAGGCCGAACGCTGGCTGAAGAAGTGCAGGATGTGCAGGCAGGCGGTGTCCAGCAGGCGCTGGTGGAGGCGGGTGCCGGCCGCGCTGAGATAGAGGTCCGCGCCCTGGTCGATGGCGGCGTCGATCAGCAGCAGGGCGAGTGCGTGGCTCCCCAGCCGCACGGCCTGCACATCGTCCATGTCCAGGTCGCCCAGACAGTGCAGCGTACGGGCCAGGGCGCCCGCCACGGCCTCGTCCTCGTCGGCCGGGCAGGGGCGCTCCCCTGGCCCCGCCGTGTCCACAGCCTGCCGCACCAGCCGCGCCGCGAGCTTGTGCAGATCCTTCTCGGTCAGCGTGCGCTTCTCGCCGGTGAAGGAGAGGAGGGAGGAGATGCGGATGGGCTTGTCGACCAGCCCCGCACCGGGACCCTCCTGCACGAACAGTCGCCGTACGAGCGGTGCGACGACACTGGACGCGAGTCGCGCGCCGATGACTGCGGGATCCATGGCCCCCCGTTTCCCCCGTTGCCGGTCCGTCAGCGGATGTGGTCGAACCTACCGAGCCGGATGGAGTCCAGCAGCACGCGGAGTGCGCGTGGGGTGGTCGTGAGGACGACCTCGGGGTCGTCGCTCTCCCTGAGGTGTATGCCGGTCGTCGAGCTCGCGAGTTCCACGCAGTCGGCGCCTCCGGGCTCGCTGAACGAGGACTTCTGCCAGTTGAGTTCGTGCATCACGCCTTCTCTCAATGCGTGTACAGGATGTGGTGGATGAGTCCCCACGAGTCGCGTTCCTCATGGAGTTCCGGAGACTCGCCCGCTACCACCGGAGGAAGTGCGCTCTTGCATAGCCCCGAGAAGGTGCCTCCGTACTGGGCAACGGAGTCGGTATCTCCAAGCCAGAGATTACCGGAAGGGTGTTCGGCGGAGACCGTCTCAAGTCCGGCAACTCCACTGCTCAAGAGCGCGAACGGTGTACTGAACCAGGCTCGGACGCCCATCTCGAAGGGCAGTACCTGGATGGTGACGCCTGGCCGCTTGGACATCCGGATGAGATGAATGAGTTGGCCGCGCATGACGTGGGCGCCACCTACGCACATCCGCAGTGCGGCCTCGTGGATCACCGCGTGGAAGTTCACCCGAGAGTCCGCGCGGAGTATGTCCTGCCGAGCCAGGCGAAAGCGGACCTGGGATTCCACCAGATCAGGGCTCTCGTCTGGCCGGGCACTACGAAAGATGGCGCGCATATACGACTCGGTCTGGAGTAGACCGGGCACCAGCAGAGTCTGGTAGCTCTGCAGCGTTGTGGAACGAGATTCCAGTTCGGCCAGATCGATGATGTGCTGCGGCAACGTCTTCCGGTACTCCGACCACCACCCCTTGCCGTTGCTCTCGGCCATGCTCACGAGCTCGTCAACGTAGGCAGCATTTTTGCACCCGTAGGCGTGAACCAGCTTGCGGAGTCGGTCGGTGGGGATCGCTGTCCGTCCGGCCTCGATGTGGCTCAGGTGCGGCGTGCCCATGTCGATGAGCCTGCCACCTTCGGCGATCGAAAGCCCCGCTTCCTGCCTCAACTTCTTGAGTTCCGCGCCGAGTCGGCGTTGCCGCTCGGTGATGACGGTTCGCAGCGCCATGTGCTGGCCCCTTCCAGGAGATCTTCTCGACAGTGTGCCGCGTATGCCTGGAGGAGGTCCACCAAGTCCCGGGTTGTGGTTGCAAGTTAGCTGAGCTTCTGTCTACCGTTGGTGTTGCGCCGATCACAGATTGGTGTGGTTGCTGGCGAACGCGCCCACACACCTCCGAACGCCCTGGAGCGCGTCATGGGAGTCCCCGTACCAACCGTTCTCACGTCCGAACCGCCGCCCACCTACACCCTGTTGGCTCCCGCCTGTGAGCGGGCGCCCAAGGTGTGCCGGGAGTTAGTGCGCGGCGTACTCGTCTCCTTCGGGCTTGCCGAGCTGATCGACAAGGCGATCCTCTGCGTCTCCGAACTGGTCACCAATGTGCACCAGCACGCCAAGGGGGACCTGCAACTGACCGTCACGGTGTACGAGACCTGCGTGCGGGTCGCCGTGCGGGACGAGGGGCAGCTCCTTCCCGCCCCTCGCCACGCCAACGCTCGGGACACCGAAGGGCGCGGGCTGTTCCTGGTCACGGCCATGTCCGATGCCTGCGGTCTGGTCAGCGGGACGCTCGCCGGAGGCGATGGCAAGAGCGTCTGGTTCGATCTGGCGATCCCTCCGGGGAGGAGATGGCCGGGCCGCGCCTCCGGGCCGGTGCCCACCTCTCCGGGGGACGGCGGGGGTACCCCGTGAGCGAGGATCACCGCCCCCACCCCGCCGAGCGGGTCGCGTTCGCACTGCGGGAGGAGTTGGCCGAGCTCGGGGTGCGGCTGCCGGAGGTGCGGGTGGAGATGTGCGCCGGGCAGCCGCCGCTCCTCATTCTTGCCCCGATCCCGCTAGGCACCGGCTTCGGCATTCTCCGAGTGCTGGCCGACTACCAGCGCCTGCCGAAGGTGGAGCGCGCCTGGCTTGAGGGGGATGACGGGACAGCCCCGTACCCCGCCACGAGGGCGCACCCGCACCCGGCGGCGGAGGCGCGCCCACCTCGCCGGGGGACGGCGGAGGCGCGCCCACCCCCTGCCCCCTCGCATCCGCACCCGGCGACACATCCACACCCGGCGGCGCAGCCACCCCCACCCCCTGCCCCCTCATACCCGCATGGTCTCGGTGGGGCGCTCCCGCAGGGTGACGCGGGCGGGTATCGCGGTGGCGAGGGTGGCCAGCAGCCCGGCCGTGGCCACCACCGTGAGGTAGAAGCCGGGGGAGAAGGACGGGGACGCCTCGCCCGTCATGCCCACGCTGAACGCGGTGATCGCGGCCAGCGAGATCCCGGTGCCCAGGACCACCGCCGTCAGTGCCACGGTCAGGGCCTCCAGGCGGAGCATCCGCAGCACCTGCCGCCGGGTCGTACCCACCAGGCGGAGCAGGGCGAACTCGCGTCGGCGGTCGGCGGTGGACATGGCCAGGGTGTTGACCGAGGCGATGGTGGTGAAGGCCAGGATGAGGCCCATGGCGACATAGCTGACCTCCGCGTTCTGCTGGTGGGCGGAGCGCTGGTGGTCGGCGAGGGCGCCGGCCTCGCGTATCGCCGTGCCGGGGAAGGCCCGTATGGCGGTGGCGAGTCGCCGCTGGTCCAGCGCCGGCGTCCCGGAGGCCGTGGACTTGCCTGCCACCAGCACCGTGTCGCTCAGCGGGTTGTCGATGTGGGCGGCCACCAGGTCGTGCGGCAGGGTGAGGTCGCCGAAGCCGAGGCCGCGCTGGTAGACCGCGACGACCTTCGCCGTCTTGGGGGTGCCGTCGCCCAGCACCAGCCGCATGCGGCTGCCGGGACGCAGCCCCTCCGCGTCGGCGACCACCTCGCTGACCGCGACGCCGTGGTCGCCGAGGTGGGCCAGCGAGCCGTCCGTGACCTTCAGGTCCATGGTGGCGGCCAGGCCCCGCGGGGTGACGCCCTGGGCGGTGTACTTCGAGAGGTCGGGGGTGCGGACCGTGGTGTGCACCACCTCGGTCACCGCCTCCACCCCCGGTGTCCGCCGCAGCCGGTCGGCCGCCGCGCCGGGCACGCCGGGGCCGCTGGAGCCGATCACCCAGTCGGCCACCACGCCGTCCTGGGTCTGCCGCTCGGCGGCGTCACTCAGGGTGGTCTGGACGAAGACGATGGTGCACGCCATCCCGACCAGCAGGGTCAACGGGGTGATCACGGCGGCCAGCCGCTTGGCGTTGGCGCGAGCGTTGTGCGCGGCCAGGTGCCCGGCGGTCCGGGAGAGCCGGAGCGGGGCGCCCAGCACGGCCAGTGCGGCGCGGGCCACCAGCGGGCCCAGGAGGGCGAGGGCGATCGAGATCAGCAGGACCACCAGGTAGGTGACCGGCATCGAGGCGGGCTCGGTGTGCAGCACGGTGAGGACGAAGAGCAGGGTGACGCCGCCGGCCAGGGCGAGGATGCCGATCGCGGTCCGGGCCCAGGGGAGCCGGCGCTCCTCGGCCGCGGACTCCGCCATGGCCTGGGCCGGGCGGATCCTGGCGGTGCGGCGGGCGGAGAGGCGGGCCGCCGCCCAGGCCGCGAGGAGCGTGGCGGCGACCGCGGCCAGCGGGGGGAAGGGGCTGCGGGCCATGCTCAGGGTCTCGGGAACGGCCCCCAGGTCGATGAACTTCCCATGCAGCCAGGAGCCGAGTGGCAGACCGGCCGCCGCGCCGGACGCCCCGGCGAGCAGCCCCACGCAGAGCGCCTCGCGGCCGATCAGCCCGCGCACCTGGCGGGGAGTGGCCGCCACCGCGCGGAGCAGGGCCAGCTCCCGATGGCGCTGCTGGATGGAGAGCGCGAAGGTGCCGGACACCACCAGCACCGCGACCAGCAGCCCGGTGCCGCCGATGGCGCCGCCCATGCTGATCAGCTGGATCCGGGCCTTGGCGGCGTCCAGGAACTCCACCGGGCCCCGGTCGCCACCGGTGTGCACCCGCTCCTTGGCCGGGGTGGCGTCGAGGGCGGTGCGCACCCGCTCGGCCAGCTCACCGGTGCTCACGCCCGGCTCGGGCAGCACTCCGATCACGGCGGTCTGCCCGGGGTGGCCGGCCAGCCGCCGGGCCTCGCCGGGGGCGAAGAAGATCGCTGCCTGCCGCTTCAGCTCGCCGGAGGGGGTGCCGGCCACACCTGCCACGGTGTAGGTGGCGGGGATGCCGGTGGCCTGGACGGTCACCCGGTCGCCGGGCGCCAGCTCGGACCGGGCGGCCAGCCCGCGGTCGATGACGATCTCGCGGGCGGTGCGCGGGGCGTGGCCGCGGTCCAGGTGGAAGGGGGTGAGCGGGGCGGAGGTCCAGGCGTGGCCCAGGGAGGCGCTGCCGTCCGGGCCCTCCAGGAACCGTCCGTCCGGGCCGAGCAGCGCGGCCGGGAAGGTCAGCTCCGGTATGGCGGCCCGGACGCCGGGGACGCGGTCGATCCGCGCCACGGTGCCGGAGGGCAGCCAGACCCGCTCGCCGAGCGGTTTGGCCTTGTCCTTGGTCTTGCCGTGCTTCTTCTTCAGGTGGTGAACGCTCTGGTCGGCGGAGACCACCACGGGCGCGCCCGTGTACCGCTCGGTGCCGATCTCGCCCCGCAGCCCGGTCTCCAGGAGCGCGCCACAGGCGGTGACCAGGGCGGACGCGCAGAAGAACGCGAGGAAGGCCCCGATGAACCCTGCCTTGCGGGCCCGAAGCGAGCGCAGTGCGTAACCCAGCGTGAACGTCATGCCTACAGAATGCGGCGCACGGGCCGTCGCGCGCGGTCCCGGAAGCCCCCGAATCCCGGGTGGGGGTACCCCTACCCCCTTGTGAGTGAGGTTTTCTCAACGCATACGCAGGAGGTCGAGTACAGCGTCAATCGATGGTCTGGCGCCGAGCGAGGGGTGGGTCATGGCGTAGACAGCCCGGGTGAGCTCCGTGTTGGCAACCGGCCGCAGGATGACATCGAGGCTTGGGCCATGGGCCTGTGCCACGAGCTGCGGCACCAGGGCCACCCCCAGTCCGTGGGCCACCATTCGGAGAACGAGCTGGTAATCGTCGACCGCGTGCGTGATCCGGGGTGGGAAGCCGGCGACCGCGCAGGCACGTTGGACCAGGGCGGCGCTGCCATCCTCTCGTGAGCCGACGATCCAGGACGCGTCGGTCAGGCTGCGCAGGTCCACGGGCCCCTCCCCATCCGACGCGCAGGCGTGGTCGGCTGGAACAGCGAGGAGAACCGGCTCAACGGCCAGCGGATGGACATCGAGTTCGGTCGGGGTCGGGGTGGGCGTGAGGTTGTAGCTGTAGCAGACCGCGACTTCGCAGCGCCGCGTGCGGAGCGCGGAGAGGGCCTCGGGCGGTTCCAGCTCGTGGAGGGAGACCCGCAGGTCCGGATACCGTTCGCGGGCGGCGACCAGGGCAGGGACCACATGCACCGCGGCGAAGGTCGAGAAGCATGCGACATCGATCGGTCCACGCGGGGTACCCCCGGCTCGCAGATCGCGCTCCGCGGTCTCCAACGCCCCGAGCACGATGCGAGCGTGCGCCACCAGACGCAGCCCCTCGTGTGTGAGGCGGACCCGGCGCCCGACCCGCTCCAGCAGCCGCACCCCAGCCTCACGTTCCAGCACCGCGAGTTGCTGGGACACCGCGGAGGAGGTGTAGCCGCAGGCGGCGGCGACCGCCGTCATGGTCCCGCGGTCGGCGAGCTCCCGGAGCAGAAGCAGCCGCACCGGATCCAACATCAAGTACTCCTAACAGGTCTGTGAAGCAATGCGTGGTGGACCTTAGTGATCCTTCCGCGCCATCCTGCCGGTGCCCTTTCGGCGCGGGGACCATGGGGCGGGACGCCTCCGTCCGGCTCACGCCGCTGGGCCATGAACGCCCAGAGCCAGACAGGAGAGCACGTTGATCGACACATGGCTGATCGAGCGATACGCGGCGGAGGCATGGCCGGCCGCCGAGGCCCTGGAGGAGGAAGGCTGGCTGCTACGGCACACCCCTGGCGTGCCACGCCGCCGGTCGAACTCCGCCCTGCCGCTGATGCGGGGAGAAGCCCTGCTGACGGCCCTGCCTCGGATGGAGGACTTCTATGCCACCCGGGGGATGCCGGTGGCCGTCCAGGTGGCTCCGGCGCAAGAGCACACCGCACTGGACGCATTGCTCGCCGAGCGAGGATACCGGCGGGATGCGGCAACCCTGGTGTGCGTCGCACCGACCGCGACCGTGATCACCGGCTCCCGCCCCGAGGTGCCGTTGGAGGTGACGGTCGCAGAGCACCCGACCCGCCAGTGGCTGGACGCCTACACAGCCCTCGACGGCCACGACAACAGCCAGGAGGCCGCAGACCAGGTCCTCGCACGTGTTCCCGGTCCCGCCGCCTACCTCAGCGTCGAACACGGCGACCAGGTGGCCGGCATGGGACTCATCGTGGCCTCACCGGGCTGCGCCGGGGTCTTCTGCATGGCTACCCACCCCGCGCACCGGCGGCAGGGAATCGCCTCCGCGATCTTGCACATCGGTGCCCGTTGGGCCGCGGCACGCGGCGCCGATGAGCTGTACCTGCAAGTCATGGACGAGAACCATGCCGCGCGCCGGCTGTACGACCGCGTCGGATTCCGCGTCTCGCACACCTACCACTACCGGCTCAAGCCCTGAGCCGTCCCTGCCTTCGCGTCCACGGCCCCGGCTTTCGGGCGACGCTCGGTATCCGGGCCCTCGGCGAACGGGCTGCCGCCGAGCTCAAGCAGCGCCGGCGAACCCCGCAGCACATCACCCTCGGCCCCAGCCGGATCGGCGACATCGCCCGCGCCGCCCTCGTCCTCAACGGAATCTGGAAACGATCGCCCTTGGGAAAACGTCCGTGAGCGGTTCGGCGCGCTTTCGAGTGGGTGATGAGGCGCGTGCGGGGAGTGGAGTGCGGGCGGGTGGGACTTTGGTCCCTGAACGCAGTCGCGAAGGTCCCGTGGCAATCGTTTCCGATCTTCCATTCCGGTGACATGCCGCACAGGGCTCGACGATCTACTAGCGGAAATAGGGGAGGGGGCGCGGTGGGTCGTTCGGGTGGCGGGTCCGAGGGTTTCGAGATTTG
>NZ_SRID01000762.1 GCF_004684805.1 Streptomyces palmae | reverse complement strand
CGAGGGAGAGTGCTCCGGCGACGCAGGCGGCGGCGATCTCGCCCTGTGAGTGGCCGACGACGGCGGCGGGTGTGATGCCGAAGCTGTGCCAGAGGGCGGCGAGGGAGACCATCACGGCCCACAGCGCGGGTTGGACCACGTCGACCCGGGTGAGGTCGGCGGCGCTCCCGGTGCCGCGCAGGACCTCGGTCAGGGACCAGTCCACGTAGGGGGCCAGGGCCTGCTCGCACTCGGCGATCCGGGCGGCGAAGACCGGGAAGGACTCCAGCAGTTCGCCGCCCATCCCGGCCCACTGCGAGCCCTGTCCGGGGAAGACCAGTACGGGGCCCTGGGCGGCGGCGCCGCCGGCCACCGGCGGAGGCAGCGGGCCGTCCGCCAGCGAGCCCAGGGCGGCCAGCAACTCCTCCCGGGCGGTGCCCACCACCACCGCCCGGTGCTCGAAGCCCGGCTCCGCCGCGGCCAGTGACCAGCCGATATCGGCCGTGGACACGCTGGTGTCGGCGGCGACCCGCGCGGCCAGCTCGGACGCCCGGGCCCGCAGCGCCGAATCGCTCCGCGCCGAGAGCACCCAGGGCACGGTGCGGTCGTCCGAGGGCGCCGGTGGCTCCTCGGCGGCCGGCCCCTGGGATTCCGCCTGCTCCAGGATGAGGTGGGCGTTGGTGCCGGAGATGCCGAAGGAGGAGATGGCGGCGCGTCGTGGGTGGTTGGTGTGGGGCCAGGGGGTGTTGTGGGTGAGGAGGGTGATGTTGCCGGTGGTCCAGTCGACGTGGGGGGTGGGTTGGTCGATGTGGAGGGTGG
>NZ_SRID01000761.1 GCF_004684805.1 Streptomyces palmae | reverse complement strand
CGGTGGGGTGCGGGTCCGTGGGTGGTCGCCGCGCGGCCGGTCACCCCGGAGGGGCTATGCCTTCGGGGCGGCGTGCAGTACCGCGAACAGGCCGCGCGCCAGGGTGTCCTCGGACGGCCTCCAGTGGCCGGTCACCTGGCCGATCGCGCCCTCGGGGAGGGTGGGCTCACCGTTCGCTGCGGCCTGGAGGACACGGCTGAGGCGGAGCGCCGGGCCGCCCTCCGCGGTCCGCAGCTCGGTGCCGTCGTGATCGTCGGTGGCGGTGGTGGCGGCGGGGTCCAGGGCGATCGGGCCCGTACCGGTGTAGGAGTGGCGGACCTCGTGGTCGACCGTGTCGCTGACGCTCTGCATCTGGGGCTCCACCCGGCCCTCCAGCAGCGCCAGCAGCTGGGCCAGCAGCACCGGGTCGTGGGCGCCGTCGTACACCCAGCGCGGGCCCAGCACCCCGTGCTCCATCGTGCCGACCAGGCCCTGCTCGGCGCCGTCCAGCGGGGCGCCGCGGTAGGTCAGCGGCACCAGGTAGTGCACCGGTTCGGCACCCGAGGTGTCGGCGACCACCATCAGCTCGATCCCGACCTCGCCCTCCGGGTCGTCCAGCCGGAAGCCGCCCACCCGCGCCAGCTCCGGCTCGGCGCCGCCGCGGTACCAGGGGCGGGTGGGCAGCCAGGAGGTGAGCAGTTCGAGCTTGGTCGGCTTGAGCGTGGTGTGGTGAATGACGGACATACCGGGTCTCCCCCTTGAACGAACGGCTGTGATCGCTGCCCACCTTGCCATTGGCTGGCGGCGGGGGGCTTCAGGG
>NZ_SRID01000760.1 GCF_004684805.1 Streptomyces palmae | reverse complement strand
CCCCCGAACCACCCCCCACCAGGGCCCCGGCAGCGCGCGAGCGGCGCTACCGGGGCCCTGGTGGGGGGTGGTTCGGGGGTGCCTGGCGGCACCGGCGGGACCGACTCAGAAGGAGACGTCCGAACAGGCGTAGAAGGCGTTGGCGGTGTCGGCGATGGTCCACACCGCGACGATCACGTGGTGGCCGGACTTACCGCTGGGCAGCCGACCGGTGTGGGTCAGGGTCATGGGGGGCTGCTTGCCGTTGTACGGCAGGGTGAGGAAGGGGGTCGACTCCAGGTTGGCGCGGGTGATGGGCTGACTCGGGTCGTAGCCGTTCCGGGTGATGAAGTAGCGGAAGTCCGTGGTGGCGTGGGGGGCGGTGAACTGCCAGCGGAAGGTGTAGTCCTGGCCGGCGGTGACCTTGGTGGTGGGCCAGTTGCCGCCGCGCGGGTCGTCCAGCTGGGCGAACTCCGGGTGCCCACCGGAGCAGATGGTCCCGTCGGCGGGGCCGCGACTGGGGAAGCCCTTGGGCCCCTCGACGCTCTGCGGCTCCCACTGGATGGGGCCGCAGTCCTTCACGGTGCCGTTGGCACAGAGCTTCTGCCGGCTGATGGGCGAGTCGGTGTAGCCGTGGCTGTACGCACTGCCGCCGAAGGCCAGGACGGAGGCGGTGGCGAGGGAGAGGCCGAGGACGGCCTTGGTGATCCTGCTGCGCATGCTTCGCTCCAGGGAAACGCGGGGGGAGTCTGAGAGCTGAGTGCGGTGCGGGGGTGCCGTGGGGTGCGGCGCGGTGCGGGGATGCAGTGGGGTGCCGTGG
>NZ_SRID01000086.1 GCF_004684805.1 Streptomyces palmae | reverse complement strand
GCCCGCACCCCGCACCGCCCGCACCGTTGTGATCGTCATCGGTACCCACCTCTCCGTGTCATCGGGCCATCACCACCCAGGTATACCCCACCCCGGTATGCAAAGAACTCGCCAAGCCCCTTGCCGCATACCCCAGGGGGGTATACATTTCCTGTTGTCGGGCAGCGAGCCCGCACCACGAAGGGACGGGGACCACCGCCATGTCGCAGACCATCCACCACCACACCGCAGGCACCCGCACCAGCCACCAGAGCCATGGCGACCACGGACACCAGGGCCACGGCCCGCACGCCGGGAACGGCCCGCACGCCGGGAGCGGCCCGCACGCCGGGAACGGCCCGCACGCCGGGAGCGGCCCGCACGCCGGGCACCACCAGCACCACCAGGCGGGGCACGGCAAGGCCGCAGAACACGGCGGAGACGGTCACCAGCACCACGGCACCCACCACGAGCACGGCGAGCACTCCGACCACAGCGGCCACCACGGCCACCACAACCACGCGGGCCACGCGAGCCACGCAGGCCACGGGAACCACGCAGGTCATGGGGGTCACGCCGGCCACGGCGGATCCTCCTGGCGCACCGCCGCGCTGGCGACGCTGCACTGCCTCACCGGCTGCGCCATCGGCGAGATCCTGGGCATGATCCTGGGCACCGCGCTCGGGCTGGCGGCCGGCACCACCGTCGCCCTCTCCGTCACCCTGGCCTTCATCTCCGGCTACGCGCTCACCATGCGCGGCGTCCTCAAGGCCGGGCTCTCGCCCCGGCAGGCGCTGAAGGTGGCCCTGGCCGCCGACACCGTCTCCATCCTCTTCATGGAGATCCTCGACAACACCGTCATGGTCACCGTCCCGGGCGCCATGGACGCCGGACTGGCCGACCTGCTCTTCTGGGGCGCGCTGGCCGCCTCGCTGGTCGTCGCCTTCATCGTGACCGTGCCCGTCAACCGGTGGCTGATCGCCCGCGGCAAAGGCCACGCCGTGGTCCACGCCTTCCACTGATCCGCAGGCTCGCCCCGTCCCCCCGCCGCGGCCGTCTCCAGACTCCTGGAGACGGCCGCTTGCGTGTCCCCTGCCCTCCACAGCGGTCTACATGGTTGTAGATTCAGGTCCCGTGTCACCTGGCGGCCAGTCGTCGGAGCGGATCCCGGCCCGTTGCCGGTGTACGCCCGCGCGGCGGGCCCCATGCGAAAGGATGCTCAGCGTGGAGCGGGAGATACGACAGGGCACGGAAGTACCGGGTGACGAACTCCAGGTCTTCCTCAAGGCGCTCGCCAGCGGCACCCGGCAGCGGCTTTTACAGCATTTCTCCGACGGCGGTGAGTTGACCGTCGGCGAGGTGGCCGAGCGGTCCGGGCTGGGGCCGTCCACCGCCTCCGAGCACCTCGCGGTGCTCCGGCGCGGCGGGCTGCTGAGGTCCTCGCGGGACGGCAAGGCCGTTCGCTACCGCACCGACACGGCGGGCATCACCGAGCTGCTCTCACAGCTCCAGGCGTACCTCCTCCAGCACCCGGAGGGGCAGCGGCCGCAGGAGCAGCGGCCGGAGGGACAAGGTCCGCGGGACCGGCACCCGCAAGCCCAACGGCCGCAGGAGCAGCACCCGGAAGGACAGGAGGAACCGCGGGACCGGCCGCCGGAGCGGTAGGGGCCGAGGCCGGTGCTACAGCGGGGTCGCCGCGGTGAGGACGAGGATCAGCGCGACCGCGGCGTTCGCCGAGGAGAGCGCGGAGACCGCGGTCCCCGCGGCGGCCGTCCACGCGGCCAGGCCCACCGCGGTGAAGGCGGGCGGCCAGCCGCTGGCCGGCGGTACGGGCCCGAGCAGTGCCGCCACCCGGCGCGGGACCGGGCCCGGCAGGGCGAAACCCGGCAGCATCGGCTCGGCGGCGAAGCCCAGCAGCGTCGGGGCCGGGCCCTGCCGGGAGACGAGCGCGGCCTTGCCCACCGCACGCGCCACGACCCTGCGGTCGCCCACCGCCAGTGCCGCGTCCTCGTCGGCCCAGCGTTCGGCGCAGTAGGCGACGGCGGCGCGCAGCGGCCGGAGCAGCGGATTGGCCCGGGCCGCCAGTTGGACGGCCAGCACATAGCGGTGGTGGCGGGCGTCCAGGTGGGCGCGCTCATGGGCGATCAGCGCCCGGCGCTCGTCATCGTCCAGGCAGGCGAGCATGGCCCGGGAGACCACGATCCGGCCTTCCCGGCCGGGGGTTTCCGCCATCCCGGGCAGGGCGTAGGCGTACGCCTGGGTGTCCGGCAGCACCGCGACGGGCGAGCCGGGCAGCCCGGCCAGCGCCTCGTGGGCCTGGCGCCGCACCCGGACGTGCCGCCGCAGCAGGCCGCCGCAGGCCATGGCGACGGCGGCCAGGGCCCCGATGGCGGCCTTGCCCGCGACCTCGTCGTACGGGACGGCGGCCCGTACCTCCGGATCGGACCAGCCGTCCGGCAGCGGGTTGCCGGGGAGTTGGGCGGTGCCCACCACCACCAGCAGGACCAGGCACAGCGTGCTGCACAGGGCGAGGACACCACCGACGGCCGAGAGCAGCCGGGTGGCGCTGCGCGGGTGCAGGTGCTGCTCGGCGAGGCGGGCGATCGGCAGCGCCGTCAGCGGCAGGACGAGCGGCAGGAAGACGAAGATGCCCATGGGTCAGCCCTCGGGTTCCTCCCCCGCCCCCTTGAGCAGGTCGCGCAGCAGTTGCTCGTCGTCCGCCGTCAGGCCGGTGACGAAGCTGGCCAGCACCGCCTCGCGGTCGTCCTGGCCGTCCAGCACCCGGCGCATCCGCAGGGCGGCCAGGCCCGCCTCGTCCGAGGCCGCCCGCCACAGGAAGGTACGGCCCACCCGCTCCCGGGTCACCGCCTGCTTGGTGTGCAGCCGGGAGAGGATGGTCATCACGGTGGTGTAGGCGAGGTCGCCCTCCAGCCGCTCCTGAACCCAGGTGGCCGCGACCGGACCGGGAGCCCCGCGGAGCGCGGAGAGCACCTGGGCCTCCAGCTCGCCCTGCCCCCGGCGGCGGGGTCTCCGCAGCCAGCCGCCGACCTCGGCGTCACCGTCCTCGATCACTCCGGGCTCCTTCCACACGCTGCGCCGCGCCCCTGCCTGGTCGCGGTTCATCTTGGAGCGCTCTCCTCCCGTGGGCAAGCTCGGAGAGGAGATGCCCACCCCTCGGCCGGTGGCCGACAGGCCGTCGCGCGGACTCCTGCCCGCTGTCCTTCCGGTGCGGGGTGGTCGGTTCGGCCGGCAGCGGCGCACGGGTGCGGCCGAGCACCCCGGCCAGGGCGTCGGAGCAGGGTGGGGGCACTGCTGCCACAGGGTGCCGATGCCACGCGCCCTTCGGCCGGCCCGGACGTGCGCGGGCTTCGAGGCCGGGCCGCGGACGGCACCGCCTGGAGCCTGTGGACAACCGCGGTTCGCACCGGTGTCCGAGGTACAGTGCCGACATCGCGACACGATCACACAGTTCGCACCAATGGGGGATCCCGTGGCATTCTTCGGCAACGCGCACAGCATCGACTCCGGCAAGGCCCAGCAGGAGTACGCGCGACTGCTGGGGCAGGACGAGCGGGTCCACGCCGCGTATCTGCTGATACGGGACACCATCCTGTTCACCGACCGCCGGCTCATCCTGGTGGACAAGCAGGGGATCACCGGCAAGAAGGTGGAGTACCACTCCATCCCCTACCGCAGCATCACGCACTTCGCGGTGGAGACCGCCGGCCACTTCGACCTCGACGCGGAGCTGAAGATCTGGGTCTCCGGCAACTCCATGCCGATCGAGAAGACCTTCACCAAGGGCGTCGACATCTACGAGGTGCAGGCCATCCTCACCCAGTTCGTGGCGAAGTAGCCGGCCCGGCCTCCCCGCGAGCCCGCGCACCCGGCGACTACTCCGCGGCCGACTTGGCCAGCGCCGCGTCGATACGGGACAGCGTCCGCTCGCGGCCGAGGGCCTCCAGGGACTCGAAGAGCGGCAGGCCGACGGTGCGGCCCATGGTGGCGACCCGGACCGGGGCCTGGGCCTTGCCCAGCTTCAGGCCGTGCTTGGCGGCCACGGTCTCCAGCACGGTCTTGAGCGCCTCCGGCTCCCAGAGCGCGTCGGCCAGCTCGGCGCGGGCGTCGGCCAGCAGCTCGGCGGCGCCCGGCTTCATCGCCTTCCGCCAGGAGGCCTCGTCCTCCACCGGCTGGTCCAGGAAGAGGAAGTCGACGTATGAGGTGATCTCGGAGAGCACCGTCAGCCGGGTCTGCGCCAGCGGGGCGACCCGCTCGAAGACGGCCTGGTCGTACGCCTCCGGCCGCCAACTCGCGTGCGGGGCGGTGAGCCAGGGCGTGCACAGCGCGATGAAGGTCTCCGGGGCCAGCGCCCGCACGTACTCGCCGTTGAACGCGGACAGCTTCTTCACGTCGAAGAAGGCGGGCGAGGTGTTGACGTCCTCGATCCGGAACAGCCGCTCCAGCTCGGGGTACGGCAGGATCTCCCGGTCGTCACCGGGTCCCCAGCCCAGCAGCATCAGGTAGTTGACCATCGCCTCGGGCAGGTAGCCCTCGGCGAGGTAGTCCTCCAGCGCCACCTTGTCCCGGCGCTTGGACAGCTTCTGCCGCTTCTCGTTCACGATCACCGGCAGGTGCGCCCAGCGCGGCGGGCGGGCGCCCAGCGCCTCCCACAGCAACTGCTGCTTGGGCGTGTTCGACAGGTGCTCCTCGCCGCGGATGACCTCGGTGATGCCCTCGTCCAGGTCGTCGACGACATTGGCGAGCAGGAAGACCGGGGAGCCGTCGCCGCGCGCGATCACGAAGTCCTCGATGGCGCTGTTCGGGAAGGCCGGCTCGCCCCGGACCAGGTCCACGACCACCGTCTGGCCCTCGTCCGGGGTGCGGAAGCGCAGCGCCCGCCCCGGCTCGTACGCCAGCTCGCGGTCCCGGCAGAAGCCGTCGTAGCCCAGGTGCTCCGACCCGGTCCGCTGCTGGAGCTGCTCGCGGGTGCAGTCGCAGTAGTACGCCTTCCCCGCCTCGAACAGCTGCTGCGCGGCCTCGCGGTGCCGGTCGGCGTTGTGCGACTGGAAGTACGGGCCCTCGAAGGCGGGGTCGGACTCGTTGATCCCGATCGCGGCCAGCGCGCCGATGATCCCGTCGATCCACTCCTCGCGGTTCCGCGCCGTGTCGGTGTCCTCGATCCGCAGCACGAACGTCCCGCCGGACTGTCGCGCCACCGCCCAGTTGTAGAGGGCGGAGCGGGCACCGCCCACGTGGAACATTCCGGTGGGAGACGGGGCGAAACGAACACGAACTGAGGAATCAGACATGCCACAGAGCCTACCTACCCCCTCCCCACCACCACCGGCAGCACCCCTCACCGCCCGCGCAGGTGCCGTACCAGCGCCTCGAGCGCGGTCCAGGCCGCGCCGCCGTGGCCGTCGTCGCCCAGGGGATAGAAGAGACCGGGACGGGCGGCGGGCCCCAACTGGACCGGCGCGGCATCAATGGGCGGGCGCCGAGCATGGGCGGCGCCGATCTCCCGGACCTCCTCGGGGCCCACCGCGAACGCGACCGGCACCGGCGGCGGCTCGAAGTGGGCGGGCGCGGTGAGGTCCCGACGCCCGGAGCGCACCTGGGCGAGCAGGGAGACCAGCCCGTGTTCCCGCACCAGGGTGTCGGCGAGCCCGGGCAACGCGTCCACCGGCGGCTCCTCCGCCGGCCCGTACCCGACGGCGAGCGTCATCTGCTCCTCCACGCCCCCCGTGGTCCGCGAGACGGTCAGCGTGCCGATGGCGGGCCGGCCGCGGTGGTCGCCGACCACGACCGTCCAGGTGGACTCGGGCGCCCGTGCCCGGGCGGTCTCGGTGAGCCGGGCGCGCGACCAGGGCAGCGCCGCCGGCTCGGCGGTGCCCCAGCCGGCCGGTGCGGCACCGGTCAACGCCCGCCAGGCGGTCTCCAGCGCGCCGCCGAGGACCAGCTGCTCGGAGGCGGGGTGCCGGGCGTGCAGGGACAAGAGCAGCTGCCGCTCCCCGGTGGGCTGGAACTCCTCGAACGGCCGGCCGACCGGGGTCTGGCCCTCCGGCGCGTCGACGGGGGCGAAGGCGCCGTCCCGCCAGCGGAGTACGGCACCCGACAGCCCGTCGTAGTAGCCGCCCTCGCCGTCCTGGATCACCCACCGGGACAGGGGCCCGGTCAGCAGTGAGCGGGTCGGGAAGGAGAGCCGGACGTGTGCCGGCGTGACGATCTGCAGGCCCCGGTCGCTGAGCAGCGCGGCTGCCAGGGCCTCGGACAGCCAGGTGCTCATCCCGATGACGGGCCGGTCCAGCAGTACGACGGCGACCTGGTCGGTGAGGACGTCCACGGCGGGCTGGGCGGCTGCCGGGGCGGGAACCGCGATGCCCGCGGTGGCGACCGGGCTGCCGATGCCCGAGGCCGGGACGGCGTCGGGCGGCCACACCCGCCCTTGGAGCAGATGCGCCAGCCGTCCGGCGAACACGCCGGCGAGCCGCTCCGCCTCCTCGACCGCGGTGGAGGCACGTGCTTCCAACCACCACATCGGGCCGTCCTGGGCCGGTGCGGTGTCGCCGAGCAGTCTCGCGGCCTCGCCCGGGACGCGGACCAGGACCGGGGCCTCGATCGACACCAGCGGCCGCCCGGACTCCTCGCAGAGCTGGATCAGCGCGTCCTCGCCCGCCGTCCGTACGCCCAGCTCGGGGCCGCCGGCGAGCAGTCCCGCCAGGACGCTCCACACATCCGGTATCCGCTCGCTGAGGACGATCACGTCCTTGGTCATCGGGTGTTCCCCTCCGCACCGCCGGGCTCCGCGATCCCGGTCTGGATCAGTCGGTTCGGTGCGCCGCGGCGGATCAGGACGCCTCGCCCGGGCGGCTGGGGTGACGCGTACACCCGGGGGAAGAGCTGCCCCTCGGTACGGTCGCCGGCCATCACCAGGGCCGAGGTGCCGCTCTCCCGCACCGTGGTCAGGAACGGCTCGTACAGCGCCCGGGACGAACCGGCCACCCGTCGGGCGACGACGAAGTGCAGACCGATGTCGGGCGCGGAGGGCACATAGGGCAGGAACGGCGCCAGGGGCTGCTGTCCGGCCGTGGTGAGGACGTCGTAGTCGTCGACCAGGATGACGATGCGGGGACCCGGGCCCCAGTCGCCCGGGACCAACGCGTGCGGGTCGACGTCGTCCGGCATCCGCTTGTCCAGCTCGGCGGCGATCCCGGTGGCGAGCGCCCCGGCCAGCCGGGTGTTGTACGCGTAGCCGCCCCGGTAGGGCTCGGGTACGGCATCGCGCAGACCGCGCCGCGGATCCATGATCCCGAAAACCAGCTCGCTGTCCGAGTACCGCTCGATGAGCCCCTGGGCGATCAGCCGCAGCAGATTGGTCTTGCCGCACTCGCTGTCGCCCAGCACCAGCAGATGCTGGTCGTGTTCGAAGAGATCGAGCAGCACCGGCTCCAGGGCGCTCTGGTCCACGCCGATCGGCACCCGCTGCGGCTGGGCCGCCACCGTGGGGAGCAGTTCGGCGGGAACACGGGCCGGCAGCACCCTGATCCGCTGGGCGGGCTCTCCCGGCCAGGCGGCCCCGACGGCGTCCACCGCCTGCTCCAATGCCTGGCCGAGCCCTGCGATCTCCGGGACGCCGTCGATACGCGGAAGCGCCACCTGGGCGAACAGCTTGCCGCCGGTCAGCACCCGCCCGGTCTCCTCCGGGGTGAGCGTCTCGGCCAGTTTGCGGTCGATACCGCTGTCGCCCGGGTCGTTCAGCCGCAGTTCCACCCGGGTCCCGAAGGCCGCCTGCTGGGCGACGCGCACATCGTTCCAGCGCAGCATCGCCGCCACCACGTGGATTCCGTAGCCGCCACCACGCCGGAGCAGGTCGCCCACCTGGTCGTCGAGCGCCTCGAAATCATCGCGCAAGGCCCCGAAGCCGTCGATCAGCAGCACGATGTCGGTCGACCCCAGCTCGGGCAGTTCCCCCGCGGCCCGCAACTCCCGCAACCGGTCCAGGGAGTCGATGCCGCGCTCCCGGAACACCTCCTCACGGGCCGCCAGCATGCCGTGCACCTCCTCGACGGTGCGGGCGGCACGCTCCCGATCGGCACGACCCGCGACCCCGCCGACATGGGGCAGCCCGGCCAGCGCCGAAAGACCGCCGCCGACCAGGTCCAGCCCGTACAGACCCACCTCCCGCGGGGTATGGGCCATCGCCAGGGACAGGGCGAGGCTGCGCAACAGAGTGGTCTTGCCCGACTGCGGACCGCCGATCACCGCCGCATGCCCGCCGGCCACGGTGAGGTCGAGCACCCACTCGCCCTGCCACTGCCGGGCCGGGTCGTCCAGCAGCCCCAGCGGCACCCGCAGCGGACCGTGCCCCCGTACGAAGCGCAGCCCGCGCCCGTCCACATCGACCGGTCCTCCGACCCGGTCCAGAGTGAGCGCCGACGGCAGCGGCGGCAGCCAGATGCGGCGCACCGGGGGCGCCGCGTCGCGGAGCCCGTCCACCATCACGGACAGCACGGTCGGGCCCGGGGTGCGATGGCGCCCCTGCGGCTCCGCCGCGGACTCGGACGCCTCCGGGTCGCCCAGCTCGTTGCCCGTCGGGTACGGCAGGACCATCGGGCCCCGCTTCACGACCTCCCGCCGGCTGGGCCCCCGGTACGGTCCGGAGACATAACCGGCCTTGAACCGCTCGTAGGCCGTGGTGTCCACCTTGAGGTAGCCGAATCCGGGCAACGGCGGCAGATGGAAGGCGTCGGCGGTGTCCAGCACGGTACGGCTCTCGTCGGCCGAGAAGGTGCGCAGCCCCAGCCGGTAGGAGAGGTAGGTGTCCAGGCCCTTCAGTCGGCCGCCCTCGATGCGCTGGCTGGAGAGCAGCAGGTGCACGCCGATACTCCGGCCGATGCGACCGATGGACAGGAACAGGTCGATGAAGTCCGGCTTGGCGGTCAGCAGCTCCCCGAACTCGTCGATCACCACGAACAGGTGCGGCAGCGCGGGGAGGTCGACGCGTTCCTCGCGCAACGCCGCGTACCGCGCGATGTCCGCGACGTTCCCGGCGTCCTTGAGGACCTGCTGGCGCCGCTTGACCTCCCCGGCCAGACTCGCGTGCACCCGCTCGACCAGGCCGGCCCGGTTCTCCAGATTGGTGATCACACCGGCCACATGCGGCAGCCCCTCGAAGGGCGCGAAGGTGGCACCCCCCTTGTAGTCGACCAGGACCAGCGCCAGGTCCTCCGGCGGATGTCCGGCCACCAGCGCCAGGACGAGGGTGCGCAACAGCTCGCTCTTTCCGGAGCCGGTCGCACCGACACAGAGCCCGTGCGGGCCCATGCCCAGTTCCGCGGACTCCTTCAGATCCAGCAGCACCGGCTCACGGGCATCGCTCACCCCTATCGGCACCCGTAGAAAGGCACGTTCACCACGCGGTGCCCACAACCGCTCGACGTCCAGCGCCGCCGGGTCCTCGATACCGAGCAGCTCCGCGAAGTCCACCGGACCGGACAACGGGGCGTCCACCAGCGACTCGGCCGACAGTCGCAGCGGGGCCAGCATGCGGGCCAGCCCCTCCGCACCGGCGACCGCGAGCGAGTCCACCGTCCCGCTGACCGCCACCGGATCCGCGCCCCGCAGATCCTCCACCGAGATCCGGTCGCCTTCGACGGTGATCCGGACGGACACCTGGCCGGGCTCCGCGATCCGCTCCGCCACCAGGTGCAGCACGGTCACCCCCATGTCGGGCAGCGCCACCGCCTCGTCCGGACGCGGCAGATCACCGGCCGCCTCGCCGTAACCGTCGCTCACCACCAACAGCCGGCCCGCCATCAGCAGGGCATCCCGTCCGGACAGGCCGCGCCGGATCTCCGCCGCGTACGAGGCCCGCTGCCGCAGATCCCGGGCCAGCAACCGGGACAGCTGCCGAAGGTCGGGCGCTATCCGGCGGGCGGCCACCGGACCGTCCCGCTCCTCCCCGTCGAGCAGATGCGGCAGCCACTTCAGCCACTCCCAGTCGCCCTGCGACGAGCGGGGCGCCGCCAGCGCCACCGCGAGATCGTCCGGTGCGTGGAAGACCGCGCTCTGCACCAGGATCGCCCGCACCACCCTCAGCACATCCGCCCGGGCGCCCACGACGCTCACATCGCCCGCACGGTCCATCGGGATGGTCAGCGGAAGGTCGGCGGCGGTCCCGAAGCGGCCGATCAGCGCCTGCGCCTCATTGAGCATGAAGCGGTCCGGAGGGGTCAGCGCGCTGCTGCCCTGGGTACCCACGCTCAGACCGCGTACCGGCATCTCCCCGGTGCCCACCCGTACCCGCAGGAAGTCGGGGTCGGCCCTGCGCCGCTCCCACAACCGAGCCGGGTCGCGCACGACGTCGTACAGCGCCTCAGGCGGCGGATCGAGGACTCTCGCGGCGGCCCGCCACTCCCGCTCCTGGGCTCCGAACTCCTCCCGGAGTTCCTCCACATACTCCAGATACCGCTCACGCTGGCCACGGCGCTTGCGCTGCGCCTGGCCGCGTTGGGAGAGCACCAGGGCCAGCGAGCCCAGCACGGTGACCGCCAGCACCATCGCGCCGATGACCGCGAACCGACCGCTGCGCACCACGGTCATCATCACCACCGAACTCATCACACCGGCGATGGGCATCAGCGACATGGCCGCCCCGCCCTTCCGGCCCTCGGGAAGGTTCGGCGGCGGCTCGATGGCACGCGGCTCAGGGGCGACCAGCGCCCGGGTGGTACGCGCCGGACGGTGGATGAGGCGAGTGGTCATCGAGCCTTCCGAGTGGCACGGTCCAGCAGTTCGGCGGCGAGCCGGCCGGCGGCCAGCCTGGTCTCCTGGCCGAGCGCGGCGGTCCGGATGGGGCCACCCGCCGCCAGGTGCCGGTCGTAGGGGACGGACAGCACGCGGGCTCCGGCCGCCTCCAGATACGCCGAGGCGGCGGCCCGATCGAGGGTGACGTCCGCGGTCTGTTCGGTCAGCGCCACCACGGTGGCCGGCAGCATCCGCGGGCGGGGCACCTCGGCCATCCAGTCCAGTACGGCACGGGTGCTGGCCACCCCCTCCATCGTGGCCGGCGCCACCAGAAGCCGGGCGTGGGAGGCGGCCAGCGCGGTACGGGCCAGCGGATTGGGCAGCGTCTCGCAGTCCACCACGGTGACGGCGAAGTACCGGCGCAGCGCCATCATCACCGAGCGGTAGGCGGGCAGCTCCAGCCGGGTCCCGACCCGGCCCTGACTGCCGGGTAGCAGCCAGCCGCCCTCCGCCACCTGCACCAGATAGCCGGTCACCTCGGCGAACTGCATCGACGGCGAGATGACTTGGGCCAGGTCGGAGCAGCTCCAGCGCACCGCCGGGGCCGCCAGCCGGATCGGCAGGGTGCCCAGCGCCGGATCGGCCTCGAGGACGATCACCGGGTCCGGTCGGTAGTGCGCGTACGTCAGGTTGAGCAGAGCGGACATCGTGGTCTTGCCCGCGCCCCCACGGATGCTGGTGACCGCGATCTGCCGACCGGTGGTCACCGGTTGCTGCAGCGCCTGCGCGATCTCGGTCGCCTCCGCCACCTCGCGCGACGCGGACGCCCCCAGCAGCTGCCGCAGCGAACGACGCGTCCGGCGGGCGAGCGAGTCCCCTCTCCGCGACGTCCGGTGCACCGGTGCCAGATCCGGATCGACGGTGGGCGCGGACACGGGGGCGGGGAGAGGTGTTGTGGCGGTGGTGTGAGGTGCGGGGGTGGCGTGGGGCCCGGGTGCCGTGGCAGCGGGGGCGCTTTGGAGCCGGGCCTCCGGGGCCGAGGTTCCGGTCTGACCGGCCGAGGTCGGGGCGTTTCCGGACCGGATCTCCGGGGGCGGGGATGTCCCGGGCCGTCCTTCCGAGGCCAGGGATGTCCCGGGCCGGACCTCCGGGGCCGGGAGAGTTCCGGGCCGGACCGCCGAGGCCGGGAGAGTTCCGGGCCGGACCGCCGAGGCCGGGGCGACGGCGCCCGTCCCGCCGTGCGGTGCCCTCGCCCCCTGCCCGTTCCCCACCTCCACGGACTCAGGCCCAACCGCCTTGACCCCAGCCGAACTCCGGTCGCCCGCGGTCTCCCTCGCACCGCCCTCGGTGCCGCTCGCACCGGCCTCGGGTCCGATCGGCTCCCGACTCGGCTCGGCCCAAACCGTTCCGGCATCTGCCTCGGCGGTGCGCAACTGGCGGAGCACATCGCCCTGCCAATCACCGTTCGCCATGACGCCCCCTCTTCCCACGGCCCCGTTCCGTAGCCGGACCGGCTGGTTCAGAACACGTCCAGCAGACGTCCGTACACCCCGAAAGCGCCGACAACCAGCGGAAACAGAGCGAGTACCGCAACTGCCTCGACCGTGTCCGCCAGTCGCCGCAGCCGCACCCTCATGTGCTCCGGCGGCCGGACGGTCAGCACTCCCAGCGGCAGCGCAGCGGCGACCGCGAGCGCGGTGACCGGACCGTATGCCCCACCGCCGCCCTCCTCCGTCCACAGCACCACCAACCGCACCAGCAGCACCACAGCCCCGGCCAACAGGGCCAGCACCTCGACGACCAGGGGATAGGCGCGCGACCTGGAGAGCAACACCAGCACCAGTACGGCGGCGAGCAGCACCGTCCACCAGGACGGCATGGTCAGCGCGCACCAGCCGGCAGCCATCGTGGAGGCCGCGATGACCATCGTGGCCAGGGCCAAGCCGCGATGTGTGGCCGCGAGCGCGGCGCCCACCTCATGACGGCTCACCGAAGCCCCGCCGGACCGCCGGTCATCCAGTGAGGTCAGCCCGGCCGCGGTCAGCGCCGTCCTGGGCAACACGCCCAGCGCCACCACCGAGACCGCGGCCAGCGCCGCCCCCACCCGCCCCGCGTCCTCCTGCAGGACGAAGGCCAGCTCCCAGGCGCCCAGCGTGCCCGCCAGGGCCCCGGCACCGACGATCCCGCCCCGCCCCACCGGCGAGAAGAGTCCAAGCAGCACCAGAGCGACGAAGACCGCCCCGCACACCCCGGCCAGCCGTGCGGGCCCTGCCCAACCATGTGCGTCGGCGAGCGTCCACGCGCCCACCGCTCCCAAAGCGCCACCGGCGAAGATCAGCGTGATCCCGAGGTCCCGGCTCCGCAGCCGGGCGGCGAGCGCACCAAGCGTGGACAGCAGTACGGCGACGCCCAGCATCGGCCATGCCACTTCCGCCGCGCCCCGATCGTGCCGGGCCAGCACCGCGGCCGAGACCGCCAGGCCGACGCTGGCCGCGCCCGCGGTCCACTGCCGCGCAAGGGCACCCCAGCGCCAGGCGCGCGACTCCAGGTCGTCCGCCACCTCATCGGTGACGTCGTGCACCACGGGGGCGGCGGGCGTGTCCTCCTCCCGCACCAACCGCAGCACCGCGCCATCGCGCACGGCGGCGGAGGCGAGCGTGGACTCCTGCGCGAGCACGGCCCCCTCAGCGGTCACCAGATGACGGAGCATGGGCTGGGACGCGGCCCGGTCACCCAGTAACCGCAGAATGTCGGGCAACAGCCGCCCGATCGGCTCATCCGATGGCAGCACCAGGTCGACCCGGCGCCGCTCCCCCACCAGAGTGACCCGACTCAGTTCGACTCGCTGTGACGATTCCCCCACCCTCAGCACTCGATCGAACCTATCACCGGGCAGATCCCGTCACCCCGGTGGGCACCTGCCCGGGCCCGACACCCGACTCCGACGAACCCTGCTCGCCCAGCTTGTCGGACACGAAGGACCACCCCACGCAGCCCGCGCACACCACCGCGGCGAGCACGACCCCCGCGAACGCCTTCCCCAACCCCTCATCCGTACGCCGCCGCCCACGCTGCGCCCCGTGCAGCAGCGCGTCCCGCAACCGCCGGCGCCGCACCGACACGGACTCCAGCAACTGACTGTCGTAGTCCTGCGACATCTTCCTCGCCCTCGTTGGGTTACTCGACTAGGAGGCCAACACATGCGACAAGCAATGCCCCAGCACCCCGAGCGGAGGCACAAGCGCCACCTCGGCCAGCAGGTGCGGCCTCAGCGGATTCCCCAGGTCGAATTACGGGCCGTGCTGTTCCCGTGCAGGCTCACGCACATTCCCGATACCCGATATAAACGTCCGATCTCCGATCCGCGGGCATAAATAGCAGTTCATGCAACGCCGGCATCATCCGCACGCGACACCCAGCTCCTATTAGTAGCGTCCTGAAAGTTCTTCCAGGAAACCCAGGGATGGAGATTCCCTGGGAGTTTCTTCGGCGACAAGACCAATCTCCTGCGATGCCGGCCGTGCAGCCACCCAATCCAGCGCGGCCAACGCCGTCATACCTTGACCATGGGCGGCGCGCAGGCGCAACAACCACCCGGCTCCAGCCTTAAACGCATCCTCACCAGCGGCAGTGCGAGGCTCATATCCTGCTGCCTCGTCAGCAACCGAGGCCCACACGTAGCCCAGGGTCTGTCCGTCCCTTTGGACCGTGTGGTAGCGCACTGGATGGTCCGTGGTCTCCTCGTACTCATCTGCGGACGCCGGGATCATGGAATGCAGAATCTGCCATCTATCGGCAACTTCGAACGTTCCCCAGGAATCCGAGTAAGCAGGACCCTCGATCCTCACGTCCTCGAAACCGGTTTCACTCGGGACAGCAAACCGAGTGGCGTCTCCCGGTGTCGGCGAGCTGCCGAGTAGAACCGAAATCTCCCCCAGTGCGGCAGCGAGTCGCGGCGCATTCTCCTGGAACACTTCAAATTGCTCCCGGTCACGCGTGTCCACTGTCAACCACGCGTCAGAATACGTCGCCAACGTTACATCGAGAAGACTCTGCCTCCAGATGTCAACCTGAATGGTGAAAAGCTTTTCTACGCGATGCCTTACTCCTGACTCCAGCCAAAATCCAGGGCACTCAGCCAGCACACTGACGAGCACGTCACCTTCCAGCGACTCCACCTCAGTCATCACTCGCGACAAAGCGGAACCCGGCCCCAAGGGGTTCAAATGCAAGCTCACCCGACTGGCATGCGCAAAGGTTTCTTGCATGCCAGGAATTGACCGAACCGATACTTTGAGCCTCGCGGAGGAATCCGCCAACTCATGTGTAGACAGGATATTCCATACCGACACGGCAACCCTTGCCGCACGAAAGGATGGCAATTTGCCAGATTTCGACAGGACTTCCCAATTCCAATCACCAACAGGATTCGAGGTAATCACAACATATCCTTGGGGTCGAGCTTACTTCCAGGTGGAACCACAAGGTTCCCGTCCGCTAGACGAACCACAAACGTAATGCCCTCACCTTTTGGCCCGGAAGCCCCTCGATTGATATTCATTAGGGCATCGTACGACCCATTAGAAACCCAGTCACCTACTGTACCGCGACCACCATCCACAAGCAGTACGTGGTGATTTGCCTCGGCCCTCGCCAGCTGGAGCAGGTACTTGCCTCGAGTGATTTCCGCGATGGGATCCTGCGGATCGTCGAGGTGCTTCATTTGATAGGCATACACTTCTCCGGAATCATCCCTGATGCGGATATCCATGTCGGCGCCCACCGGGATCTTCTGCTCAAAGTCAATGGCATGCGCCGGAACGCCGCTCCGGACCAGGTCGTCGGCAAAGATGAGCTGATCAGCACTAGGCTGGAACATCTGGGTCTTATTCGCACCCAGCGACGACACGACCTGACCATATTGATCACTCTGGTTAAAACGCCCCGAGGCGATGATTTCGGCGACCCGCTGACCGTCAGGTTCTGAAGCCAGCCGGTCCATCACCCTTTCAAGCACTTGAGGCTTGGGCCTCAGCTTGCCCGGGATGCCTTTGACGCCCTCACGGACGGCTTGCTCCGTCTCACCTCCCCGGACCATGGCCTGGCCTTCGCCACTCGACCACGGTTTTTGAGAGATTACCGAAGAATCCTCATCGACCGACCCCGGATCTCCGTCTTTACCCTGCTCTAGGACTGCGTTGTCCGTTGCGTCATCACCAGTTCGGCCGCTACCGCGCCCATGCTCTCCATCGTGGATTGGTGATTCAGGATGACGCCTCCGGGGCGAATCGTCGCCTGCAGAGGCGGAATTCCCATGAGCGGTCCCACTCTCGCCACTGTGGTGTGTCGGCTGACTCGGCAGTCGAGTCCGCTCCGCCGTATCCCTATGCTCGGCCGCATGGCCCGAAGTGTCGCGGCCCGCCGTACCCGAGCCATCCGCCTGGTTCGTGGCGTTCAGATGGTCCCCGCGCCCGCCGACGCCGGCCAATTCGTGTTCCAGCTCGAGGGCGTCCTCCTCGCCGTGCACCCGCTCGTGCGCCGGCAGTTCCTGCGGTACGTCATGGGCCGGTTGGAGGATCTGGCCGTTCTCGTCGAGCAGGTTGCCCTCCGCGTCCCACATCTGGCCGTTGGGGAGTTCCACCGTTCCGTTGGGGTGGATCACGGTGTTGTCGGGGAAGCGGAGGGCCCCGTCGGCGAGTTCGGCGTAATGACCCGCGTAGACCGTCTTGAGGCCGGCGAGCATGTCGGAGATCTTCACCCGGGCCAGGCCGCCTGCCTTGCCCACGGCTTTGGTGAGGTAGGTCATCGGGTCGATGACACGACCCGCCACACGGAGGGCTGTCGCGGCCTTGGCCGCCTTGGACGTGGCGTTGGCCACCGCACCGGCTTTCGAGGGCGCCGCAGCGATGGTGATGATGTTGAAGAAGGCCAGTCCGGCGGCCCGCCCCTTGTCCTTCTTCCAGTCGTCCCAGGCCACCAGGCTCTTGCCGACCTCCCTGGTGACCAACTTGCTGTCGCGCATCCAGGCCGGGAGCATGTCGTCGGGGATGTCGCGGAGGCCTGGCGTCATGTAGATCGCGATGCCGGTGCCGAGCTGCGCGAGGCCCTTCCACGCCTGCCGCGCCTCCTTCCAGCCGTGGAAGCCGGCGAGGGTGAGCAGGCCGTTCACGGTGCCCCACACGCCGCCGACGAGGACACCGTCCCAGACGAAGCTTTTGACGGTGTGCAGGCTGAACAGCGGATACTTTCGCTGTTCCGGCTTTCCCCAGGGGAGCTCCTCGGAGTTGTTCAGGTCCTCCTCGCCCCAGCCGTAGGCGTTCGGTTTGCCCGATCCGTCGTCAGCCACCAGCATCGTCCCGCCATGCAACTTCGCGATGCTGTTGGCGGCACGCCGCTCGGCCGCCTGGAACGCGGACACCGCGGCGTTCGTGGCGTGCCAGATCCTCTGGTGCTCCTCGTGCTTCTTCTTGTCCTTCTGCCAGCCGTCATCGCCCTCCACGCTGGCCTCGAAGAGCGACGCCTGGGTGAGCAACGTGCCGAGCTTGTGGACGATGGGACGGATCTCGGCGGCGTAGGTGTCCAGCGCGCTGGAGATCGATTCCAGCTCGCCCGCGAAGGCGTCCGCGGTGTCCCGAACCGGAGCGGTGGTCGCGAACAGCTCCTCGGCTTCCGGTGCGTGGTAGAAGGCGGACAGCCCCTGGAAGCCGGTGTGGACGGCGTGTCCGGTCTTGCGGATCTTCCCCGCCATGGTCGTGAACGCTTGTGCGTCCGCTTCCAGTTGTTCCAGGTTGCCGGTGAACTGGGGGATGTCGACGGCATGGATCATTTCCGGTAGCCGTCCTTCAGCGGTCCGAACGCGGGGGGAGGCGGGCCCACCCGGGGGGCCTCGAAGCCTTCCGGTGCGGTGAGCGCCGTCCGCTGGGCATCGGCCGCCATATCGAGGTCTCCGTTGACGTACTCCGTCGTCGCCTGGATCGCGCCCTGCAGCGACTTGCCGGAACGGGCCGCCATGAACGCGAGCATGTGCCCACGGTCCTGGAAGTACGCGGCCAACGCGGCGGCCACCGGCCCCATCTCGTTCGCGTAGACGCCCGAGGCCGTCTGGGGCCCCTTGCGCATCACGCTGTCGGCGACGATCGTGCCCGCCGAGCCTGCGGCGCTCTCCACCAGGCTGCTCAGCGCCTTGCCCTCCGCCTCGAACTTTCCGGCGGTCTCCCCCGTCTTGCGCACCACGTCCCTGACACCGGGCGGATCGATGTCCCAGTCCTTCTTGCCCACCACGCCCCCCTTGCTACGTGTCCCCGTATCGGAATGTCCGGATGCTCAGCCGATTCCGTCGACCGCCGCCTTGGCCCGGGCCAGTGTCTGAGCCGCGGTGGCGTCGTTCTTCTCCAGGGTGGTGCGGACGAGTTGGATGATGGAGCGCACCTCGGCGGCGGCCTTGGTCCACCGGGCTTCCTTGCCGTGGTACTCGTCGGCCACCCCGTCGGCGGTGAATTCCGCCATCGCCGCCTTCACCGCGGTGTCCCGGTCGGTGAGCACCTGCTCCAGTCGGGCGATGATGACGCCGATGTTCCCCTGCACCTCGCCCGAGGCACCGGAGTCATAGCTGCGCCGGTCCTGAGTTCCCATGGTCTCCCCCCTCTTTCAACGCCCGTTGAATCGGGCGGCGTCGAAGTTCGCGGCGGCCATGGTGGTGTGCGCGTTCTCCGCGGACTCCTGGTCACCGGTGCCGAATGCCTCGTCCATGCCGGACTGTCCGCCGAGGATCTGCTGAAGCGATCCGTTCAGCGCGCCGGTGATCTCGTCGGCGTGCGCCTTGAAGGAGTCGAAGGCCGTCTTCCCGGCGCCGTTGAAACGGCCTTCCAACGGCTCTGCTGCCGCGATGAGCTGGCGAATCAACTGGCCGAGGTCGTTGCTCGAGCCGGAGGTCCGGCTCGTCAGTGTGGACAGCGTCGTGCTGCCCATGTCGAACTTCATGCCCACCCCGCATCTGGTCATGGCGCGCCGAACGACCGCGGTTGCCCGCCCCGTTACGACCGCGTGCCCCCTGCAACCTTGTCGGACCACCATACAGACAGTGAGGAATCGTCACGCAAGTGAGTTCCGATACGCGGTGTTGCGGAATTCCGAGCTCCGGTCAGGGTGGGCTTGTTCGGGATGTCAACCAGCTCTGCGACCTGGGGCGAATGGCTCGGGCGCGGGGGCATCGGCGGCTCCGTCACGGGTTCTCAACAGCTGGTTCCGGGCCGGTGCCGAGAGGGTCGGGGGGCGCTACCGTCGGCGTTTCGGACAGTGGACAGACAAGGAGGGGCAAGGGGGCGATGGAGCGGGATGAGCCGGTCATCGGCTGTTGCGGCGTACTGGTCACCGGTACGCGCGGGGCTGCGGGGCCGGGTGAGGTCCTGGTTCGGGTCAGAGGAGGCACGGAGACCTTCCTCGCCTGGTCCGAAGAGCCCCTGCCGCAGGGCACGTCCGTGCTGGTGATCGAGTCCCGTGGCGCCCGGCAGGTCGACGTCATGGAGTGGGCCGATCCATTGAACGCGTTGGCCGGCGAGGCCGGCCACGCCGGTTGAGGAGACGAAGGATGTTCGGTTACCGCGTTCCCGCCCCCAACGAGGCGATGCTGATCTCGGGTGGCAGGCGTGGCCAGGGGGGTGCGCCGTTCCGGGTCGTGACCGGGCACGGCAAGTTCGTGCTGCCGGTCTTCCGCAAGGTCCGCTTTCTGACGCTGGCGATGTGCGAGTCCGAGGTGGCCGAGAAGTGCGTGACCCGGCAGGGCATCGTGCTGACGGTGCGCGCCGTGATCGCGTTCAAGGTCGGCAATGACACCGAGAGCATCGTCAACGCCGGGCAGCGGTTCCTGTCCGACCAGGACCAGATGTCGGTGCTCACCGGCCGGATCTTCGCCGGTCATCTGCGGTCCATCATCGGCTCGATGACGGTCGAGGAGATCATCACCGAGCGCCAGAAGCTGGCCACCGAGGTGCTGGACACCTCCAAGGCCGAGATGGCGAAGATCGGTCTGACGGTGGACTCGCTCCAGATCCAGTCGATCGATGACGAGGGCACCGGCTATATCGAGGCCATGTCGGCGCCGCACAAGGCGGCCATCCAGCGGCAGGCGCAGATCGCCCAGGCGCAGGCCGCCCAGGCCGCCGCCGAGGCGGAGCAGGAGTCCGCGCGGAGGCAGGCCGAGTACGCGCGGGAGACCGCGGTGGTGCAGGCCCAGTACTCGGCGGAGGTGGACCGGGTGCAGGCGCAGGCGGCGCAGGCCGGACCGCTGGCCGAGGCGCATGCGCAGCAGGAGGTGCTGGCCGCCAAGACCGAGCTGGCGCAGCGCGCGGCCGACCTGCGGCAGCAGCAGCTGGTGGCCGAGGTGGTCAAGCCCGCGGAGGCTGAGGCGGAGCGGATCCGAGTGCTGGCGCTGGCTGAGGCGGAGCGGATGAAGATCCAGGCGGAGGCCGCCGCCTCGCACGGCCGGGTGGCGCTGGACCAGGCCCTGATCGAGCAGTTGCCGCAGATCGTGAAGGAGGCAGCCAAGGGCCTGTCCGGGGCCCATGTCAACGTCCTCAACGGGACGGACGGCCTGGGCGAGGTCGCCGCGGGGCTGGTCGGCCAGGGGCTGACGATCCTGGATTCGGTGAGGCGGAACCTGGGGGCGTCGGAGAGCGGGTCGGGCAAGAAGCTCGCCGGCGGGTCCGGCGAGGCCATCAAGGTCAAGTAGCCGGGACGCCCGGATGTGCGTGTGCGGGGCGCCGACCGGTGGGTCGGCGCCCCGCGCATTGCTGAGGGGTGTGGGGGCGGCGCTTGGCGGCGAGCCGCGCAGGTGTGTGACGGGGGTATGCGGGCGGCGCCGGCTGGGGAGTCGGCCCCGGGCACTTGCGCGACCGGGGGGTATGGCGGCGCCGGCCGGTGGGGCGGCGCCTCTCGCATGTGGGTGACGGGGGGTACGCG
>NZ_SRID01000759.1 GCF_004684805.1 Streptomyces palmae | reverse complement strand
GTATAAGAGACAGGTTGGGCGGCGTCGGGTGGGGGGAAGTGGGTGATGCGGTCCAGACGCCGGGTGAAGGCGTCGTCGATGTTGGCGGTGAGGTTGGTGGTGAGGATGGCGACGCCGTCGAAGGCTTCCAGGCGTTGCAGGAGATGGGCGATTTGGGTGTTGGCGTGGCGGTCGTGTGCGTCCTTGACCTCGGAGCGTTTGCCGAAGAGGGCGTCGGCCTCGTCGAAGAGGAGGACGCCGGGGGCGTGGGCGGCGTGGGTGAGGATGCGGTCGAGGTTCTTCTCGGTCTCGCCGATGTACTTGTCGACGATGGTGGCGAGGTTGACGATGTACAGATCGCCGCCCAGGGCGTGCGCGAGGGCTTCGGCGGCCAGCGTCTTCCCGGTCCCGGACGGGCCGCTGAACAGCGCGATGACGCCGTGCCCGCGCGCGTTGCCCGGGGACATGCGCCAGGATCCCAGGACGACGTCGCGATGTCGGGCGCGTACCAGCAGGTCCTCGATCTCGGCACGCGGGCCGGGAGGCAGGACCAGGTCCTGAAGAGTGGCGGCGGGGACGATCCGGCGGGCCAGGCGCTCCAGCTCGGGGGCGGCGTGGGCGCGGATCGCGGTGCGGATGTCGGCGTCGGTCACGGGGCGTGCCTCCAGGCGGGCCCGGTGTACCGCGCTGATGACCGCTTGTCCGGCCTGCCGAGGCGGCAGCGGGAGGCGGGCCCAGGCGCGGGCCTGCTGGGCCAAAGGCGTTCCGGCCAGATGGTGTTCCCACAGCTTGCGCCGGTCCTCGGGGGTGGGTGACGGGGCGTCGATGCGCAAGGG
>NZ_SRID01000758.1 GCF_004684805.1 Streptomyces palmae | reverse complement strand
ACAGCGGTCTCAACGCCGGACAGCACCACCGACACCGGACCGTTGACAGCCGCGATACCCACCTCGGCCTCACGCCCCACCAGCAACGGCAGAACATCAGCCTCAGCAGCCTGCACCGCCACCATCGCACCACCAGCCGGCAACGCCTGCATCAACCGACCACGCGCCCCCACCAGCACACACGCGTCATCCAGCGACAAGACGCCCGCCACATGCGCGGCAGCCAACTCGCCGATCGAATGCCCGCCCACGAAGTCCGGACGAACCCCCCAGGACTCCACCAGCCGGAACAGGGCCACCTCCAGCGCGAACAGACCACACTGCGTAAACGCCGTCTGGTTCAACAGCTCGGCGTCCTCGGTGCCCGCCTCCGCGAACACCACCTCCCGCAGCGACCGCCCCAGCACACCATCGAACCGAGCGCACACCGCGTCAAAGGCATCCGCGAACACCGGATAGGCCGCATACAGCTCACGACCCATCCCGGGCCGCTGGCTGCCCTGCCCCGAGAACAGCACCGCCGACTTACCCGACGACACCGCACCCCGGACCACACCACCGGCCAACGGCTCACCAGCAGCCAGACCAGCCAGCCCCGCCGCGAAACCGGCCACATCCGCGGCCAGCACCACCGCACGATGCTCGAACCGCGAACGCGTACTCACCAGCGCATACGCCACATCGCCCACCGACACCTCGGCATCGGCCTCGACACGCTCCAGCAGACGCGCCGCCTGCCCCCGCAGACCCGCCTCCGAAACACCGGACAGCACCCACGGCAACGGCACCAGCCCATCAGCCACCGGCACCGGCTCGCTT
>NZ_SRID01000085.1 GCF_004684805.1 Streptomyces palmae | reverse complement strand
AAGCGCTCTGGCGGGGACTGCGCACCGACGACCTCCAGGTGGTCTCCACCGACCACTGCCCGTTCTGCTTCCAGGGCCAGAAGGAACTGGGCCGCGGCGGCGGTGGCGTGCGGGCTGAGCCTGGGGGTGCGGCCGCCGGGGCTGCCGGGGCGTACCTCGAGGGAGGCGGTGGGTCCGATCAGCCGGCGGCGGGCGGCGTTGTACTCCGGGGAGAGCAGGGTGCCCAGCGGCACCTCGCCGGTGTCGCCGTACCAGGCCTCGCGGTCGGCCATGGCCAGCTTGGTGCCCTCGATCAGGGCGTGCAGCCCGTCGGGGTCGCCGGGGTCGGGGGCCGATCCCTCGGGGAGCAGGGCCAGTTGCTGGAGGAGGACCGGGCCCTGCGTCCAGGGGCCGGCCTTGCACACCGTCCAGCCCTGCCAGTCGTAGGTCACCGGGTCCTCGTAGCTCGCGGCGTAGCCGGCCAGGTCCTCCCCGGTGAGGGTGGCGCGGTGGCGTTCGCCGCTGGTGTCCAGGGTGGGCCGGGCGGCGGCCCGGGCGATCGCCTCGGCGACGAAGCCCTCGCGCCAGACGCGCCGGGCGGCCTCGATCTGGGTCTGGCGCCCCGGGCCCGCCGCCTCGGCCTCGGCCACCAGTCGGCGCCAGGTGGCGGCGAGTGCCGGGTTGCGGAACAGCCGTCCTGGCTCGGGCGCCCGGCCGGCGGGCAGGTAGACCTCCGCGGAGGCGGTCCACTCGGTCTCGAACAGCCCGCGGACGGTCTCCACCGTCTGAGCGAGCCGCTCCACGGGCGGATGCCCGGTCTGCGCGTATCCGATGGCGTACCGCAGCACCTCGGCGAGGCGCTTGGTGCCGTGGTCGTGCAGCAGCCGCATCCAGGCGTCGAAGGCGCCGGGCACGGCGGCGGCCAGCGGACCGGTGCCGGGCACCAGGGTCAGACCGAGCGAGGTGTAGTGGGCGATGGTGGCACCCGCGGGGGCGGGGCCCTGTCCGCACAGCACCCGGACCGGTCCCCCGGCGGGGGCCAGGATGATCGGCACCTCGCCGGCCGGGCCGTTCAGGTGCGGCTCCACGACGTGCAGCACGAAGCCGGCGGCCACCGCGGCGTCGAAGGCGTTGCCCCCGTCCTCCAGGACGGCCAGCGCGGTCTGCGAGGCCAGCCAGTGGGTCGAGGAGGCCATCCCGAAGGTGCCCTGGAGGGTCGGCCGGGTGGTGAACATGGATCCCCTCTCCCGGGTGCGGCGCCGGCTCGCGGAGTGCCACGACGGTGACGCTGTGGACGGCGCCGGGACGAGTGCTGACCGGGGACGCCCCGCGCCGCCCGGTGGGCCGGCTGCTCCACCGGGCGAGGCGGGGCGTCCGCCGAGGTCAGCTCAGGGCCGGGACGACCCGGGCCCCGTAGGCGTCGATGGTCGCCTCCTTCGCGTCGTGCATGGCGTACACGGCGAACTGGTCCACGCCCACCTCCCGCAGCCGGCGCAGCTTGTCGATGTGCGCCTCGGCGGGGCCGAGCAGGCAGAAGCGGTCCACGATCTCGTCGGGGACGAAGGCGGTGTCGGGGTTTCCGGCCCGGCCGTGGTGCCGGTAGTCGTAGCCCTGCCGGTTCTTGATGTAGTCGGTCAGTTCGTCCGGGACGGCATCGGAGTGCTCGCCGTAGCGGGCGACCAGGTCGGCCACGTGGTTGCCGACCATGCCGCCGAACCAGCGGCACTGCTCCCGGGCGTGCGCCAGGTCCTCGCCCACGTAGGCGGGCGCGGCCACGCAGATGGTGAGGGCGTCCGGGTCGCGGCCGGCCTCGGTGGCGGCGGCACGGACCGCCTTGACCATCCACTCGGTGAGATACGGGTCGGCGAGTTGGAGGATGAGGCCGTCGGCGCGCTGTCCGGCCAGGGCGAGCGCCTTGGGCCCGTAGGCCGCCATCCACACCGGCAGCCGGCCCCCGCGTGCCCACAGCAGCCGCACCGCGGTGCCGTCCAGCACGGCCTCGCGGCCCTCGGCCAGGTCGCGGATGGTGTCGATGGCCTCGCCGAGCCGGGCCAGGCTGCCGGGGCCGCGGCCGGCCACCCGCATGGCCGAGTCGCCGCGGCCGATGCCGCAGACCGTGCGGTTGCCGTACATGTCGTTGAGGGTGGCGAAGGTGGAGGCGGTGACCTCCCAGGTGCGGGTGCCGGGGTTGGTGACCATGGGGCCGACGATCAACCGCTCGGTGTGTTCCAGGATCTGGCTGTAGATCACGAACGGCTCCTGCCAGAGCACGGCGGAGTCGAAGGTCCAGCCGTAGCGGAAGCCGTTGCGCTCGGCCCGCCGCATCAGCTCGATCACCGCCGAGGCGGGCGGGTCGGTCTGCAGCACGAGTCCGAAGTCCATGGACGCTCCCTGTGTCAGGTGAGGTGTTGGCAGGTCTCGCGGGGGACGAACCGTCCGTGCCCCGCACGCCCGGTGAACCGCCTCCGGTCGATGACGGTTTCGCCTCGCGAGAGCACCGTGACGACCTGACCGGTGACGCTTCGGCCCTCGTATGCCGAGTAGTCGACGTTCATGTGCTGGGTGGCGACGGACAGGGTGTGCCGGGCGTTCGGGTCGTAGATGACGATGTCGGCGTCCGCGCCCGGGGCGATGGTGCCCTTCTTCGGGTAGAGGCCGAACATCCGGGCGGGCGCGGCGCAGGCGATCTCGATCCAGCGGCGGCGCGTGATGTGGCCGTCCAGCACCGCCTGGTGCAGCAGGTCCATCCGGTTCTCCACCCCGGGCAGCCCGTTGGGGATCTTGGAGAAGTCGCCGCGGCCCAGTTCCTTCTGGCCCTGGAAGCAGAACGGGCAGTGGTCGGTGGAGACCACCTGGAGGTCGTCGGTGCGCAGTCCCCGCCAGAGCGCTTCCTGGTGGTCGCGCGGCCTCAGCGGGGTCGAGCAGACGTACTTGGCGCCCTCGAAGTCCGGCTCGGCGAGGTTGTCGGTGGACAGGAACAGGTACTGCGGGCAGGTCTCGCCGAAGACGGGCAGCCCCTGGTCGCGGGCGGCGGCCAGTTCGGCGAGGGCCTCCCGCGCCGAGACGTGCACGACGTACAGCGGCGCCCCCGCGACCCGGGCGAGCTGGACGGCCCGGTGGGTGGCCTCGGCCTCCAGCAGCACCTTGCGGACCTCGCCGTGGTGGCGGGGATCGGTCCGGCCGGCGGCCAGGGCCTGTTCGACCAGGACGTCGATGGCGATGCCGTTCTCCGCGTGCATCATGATCAGCCCGCCGTTGCCGGCCGAGCGCTGCATGGCGCGCAGGATCTGCCCGTCGTCGCTGTAGAAGACCCCCGGGTAGGCCATGAACAGCTTGAACGAGGTCACGCCCTCGGACACCAGCAGGTCCATCTCCTTGAGCGAACTCTCGTTCACATCGGAGAGGATCATGTGGAAGGCGTAGTCGATGGCGCACCGGCCGCTCGCCTTGGCGTGCCAGGCGTCCAGCCCCTCCCGCAGCGACCGGCCCACCGACTGCACCGCGAAGTCCACGATGGTGGTGGTGCCGCCCCAGGCGGCGGCGCGGGTGCCGGTCTCGAAGGTGTCGGAGGCGAAGGTGCCGCCGAACGGCAGCTCCATGTGGGTGTGGGCGTCGACGCCGCCCGGGATGACGTAGTGGCCGGTGGCGTCGATGACGGTGTCGGCGGTCCAGCCCTCGGCGTACGCGCTGCCGTGGGCGGCCAGCGCCACCACCCGGCCGTCCTCGATCAGCACATCGGCGGTGAGTTCGTCGGTGGCGGTGACCACCAGGCCGCCGCGGATCACGGTACGGCTGCTCACAGGGCGTTCCTCCGCTCGTCGGGCCGGGCGCCGGCCACGGCCTTGGTCAACGCCGCCTCCAGGATCGCCGCGCCCTCCTCGGCCTCGGCGACGGTCAGGCTGAGCGGCGGGGCGATCCGCAGCACGCTGGTGTCATGGCCGCCGCCCTTGCCGATCAGCAGTCCGTCCTCGCGGGCCGCCTCCAGCACGGCGGAGGCCAGCTCCGGCGCCGCCCGCTCACCGCCGGGCCGCACCAGCTCGACGCCGATCATCAGGCCCCGGCCGCGCACCTCGCGCACCGCGTCCAGGCCCGCGGTCGCCGCGCGCAGCCGCTCGATGAGCAGCCCGCCGACCCGCCGCGCGTTGCCCTGGAGGTCGTTCTCCAGCAGGTGGGTGAGGTTGGCGAGCCCCGCGGCCATGGTGACCGGGCTGCCGCCGAAGGTGGAGATGGAGTTGGCGTCCAGGCAGTTCATGATCTCCGCACGGGCCACCACCCCGCCGATGGACATGCCGTTGCCGATGCCCTTGGCGAAGGTGAGGATGTCCGGCGGCCCGGCGGCGGCGTGCGCCTGCCAGCCCCAGAAGTGCTCGCCGGTCCGCCCCCAGCCGGTCTGCACCTCGTCGCTGATCCACAGGATGCCGTGCCGGTCCAGCACCTCGCGGAAGCGCGCGTACAGGCCGTCGGGCGGGCTGGTGAAGCCGCCGACCCCCTGGATCGGCTCGGCGATCAGGGCCGCGACACCGCCGTGCACCTGGCCCAGGACGTCTTCCAGGTCGGCCACGCAGGCCGCGGTGAACTCGGCGTCGGACAGTGCCGCGAACGGCCCCCGGCCGCGCACCGCGCCGTGGACGTACAGCGTGTGCAGCGGGGAGAGGCTGGTCGGCGACCAGCCGCGGTTCCCGGTGACGCCGACCGCGGAGAAGGAGCGCCCGTGGTAGCTGTTGCGCATCGCCAGCACCTGGTTGGAGCGCCGGTGGGTGCTGGCCAGCAGCAGCGCGGTGTCGTTGGCCTCGGTGCCGGAGGTGGTGAAGAAGACGCGGGCGTCGGGGATGCCGGACAGCCGGGCGATGCGCTCGGCCAGCTCCACCATGGGCCGGTTGAGGTAGAGGGTGGAGGAGTGGATGATCCGGGACGCCTGCTCCGCGACCGCCCGGCTCACCTCGGGCAGCGCGTGGGCGGTCATGGTGGTGAGGATGCCGCCGAAGAAGTCCAGGTACCGCTTGCCCTCGGCGTCCCAGACATGGCGTCCCTCGCCGTGGGTGATCTCGATCGGCCGCTGGTAGTAGAGGGCCAGCCAGTCCGGCAGTACGGCCTGGTGCCGGGCGTGCAGGGCGGCGTGGGTGCGGCTGCCGTCCGCGCCGGGGGCCGGTGTCCCGCCGGGGGCGCTCACGGCCGCACCAGCCCGTCGTACGCGTCCGGCCGCCGGTCCCGGTAGAAGGCCCACTGCTGCCGCACCTCGTCGATCAGCCCGAGGTCGAGGTCCCGGACCAGCAGCTCCTCCTTGGTGTCGCTGGCCGCCTCGCCCACCAGCTGTCCGCGCGGGTCCACGAAGTAGGAGGTGCCGTAGAAGTCGTTGTCGCCGTACTCCTCCTGGCCGACCCGGTTGATCGCGGCGATGAAGTACTCGTTGGCGACCGCGGCGGCGGGCTGCTCCAGCCGCCACAGGTGGGAGGAGAGGCCGCGCGAGGTGGCCGAGGGGTTGTAGACCAGCTGGGCCCCGCCGAGCCCGAGCTGCCGCCAGCCCTCGGGGAAGTGCCGGTCGTAGCAGATGTACACGCCGACCTTGCCGACCGCGGTGTCGAACACCGGCCAGCCGAGATTGCCCGGCTTGAAGTAGTACTTCTCCCAGAAGCCCTTGAGCTGCGGGATGTGGTGCTTGCGGTACTTGCCGAGGTAGGTGCCGTCGGCGTCGATCACGGCCGCGGTGTTGTAGTAGTGGCCGGACTGCTCGACCTCGAAGACCGGTACCACCATCACCATCCCGGTCTCCCGGGCCAGCTCCCGCATCCGGGTGACGGTGGGCCCGTCGGGCACCGGCTCGGCCCAGCGGTAGTGCTCGGACTCCTGCACCTGGCAGAAGTACGGGGCGTTGAAGACCTCCTGGAAGCCGATCACCTGGGCGCCCTGCGCGGCGGCCGCCCGGGCGTGCTCCTCGTGTTTGGCGATCATCGACTCGGTATCACCCGTCCAGGTGGCCTGGACCAGTGCCGCACGAACAATCTTGGCCATGACTGGCTCCTTTGACTGCACGTCAGACGCATCTACGCACGTAGACGCCGGGTGTAGGTGGAGAACGTACGACCCGGCTTCCACCGTGACAAGACCGCCTGCGGAACGCAACGAGGCCGATCACGTTTCGCGCGGCGTTCCGGCGGGTCCGGGGTGGGTACCGCCTTCCGGGCGCGGAAGACGGCGGCGCGGGCGGTGGCCTCACCACCGCCCGCGCCGCCGGACGGGACCTCAGTCGCGCGGGCCGCGAGCGGGCGGACCCGCCGCCCACGCGGTGGTCACCGGGTGGGGCCCGCGGGCCTGACCACCATCGCCGAGCCGCCGCCGCGGCGCGAGGTCTCGGCGGCGGCCAGCCAGCGGCCGTCCGGGAGCCGCTGCACTCCGGTGGCCGCGCCGATCTCGGGGTTCAGGGAGAAGCGGTGGCCCATCGCCTCCAGCCGGGCGCGCAGCGGGCTGTTCCACAGGCCCGGTTCCAGTTCGGTGGTGGCCGCGTTGCGCTGGCTGGCGCGCGGCGCGGCGATGGCGTCGACCAGCGGCATCCCGCGGTCCAGGTGGTTGAGGAGGGTCTGCAGCACGGTGGTGATGATCGTCGCGCCGCCGGGCGAGCCGAGGGCCAGCACCGGGCGGCCGTGCTGGAGCACGATGGTCGGCGACATCGAGGACCTCGGCCGCTTGCCGGGGCCGGGCAGGTTGGGGTCGTGCACGGCCGGGTTGGCGGGGGCGAAGGAGAAGTCGGTCAGCTCGTTGTTGAGCAGGAAGCCGCGGCCCGGCACGGTGATGCCGCTGCCGCCGGTCTGCTCGATGGTGAGCGTGTAGGCGACGACGTTGCCCCATTTGTCGGAGACCGTCAGGTGGGTGGTGTTCTCCCCCTCGTAGGTGGTGGGCGCCGCGGTGCCGCGGGTGTCGCAGCCGCCGCCGGGCCGGGTCGGGTCACCGGGGGCCACCGGGCTGGTGAGCACCGCGTCGTCCTTGATCAGGCAGGCCCGGGAGTCGGCGAAGCGCTGCGAGAGCAGGCCCCGGGTGGGGACGTCCTCGAACGCCGGGTCGCCCACCCAGCGCCCCCGGTCCGCGAAGGAGACCCGGCTGGCCTCGATGTAGCGGTGCAGGAACCGCTGCTCGTCCAGACGGGAGAGGTCGCCGCGCTCCAGGATGTTCAGCGCCTCGGCGACGGTGGTGCCGCCGGAGGACGAGGGCGCCATGCCGTAGACGTCCAGCCCGCGGTAGGTGGTGCGGCTGGGCGCCTGCCGCTTGGTGCGGTACGCGCCGAGGTCCCGGGCGGTCAGGTCGCCGGGGCGCACCACCCGGGAGGCGTCGGAGCGTACCGGCGGCTGCCGCACGGTCTTGACGATGTCGTCGCCGATCTCGCCCTTGTAGATCGCGCCGACGCCCTTGTCGGCGAGCAGCGCGTAGGTACGGGCCAGGTCGGGGTTGGTGAAGGTGGAGCCCACCTCGGGCAGCTTCCCGCCGGGCAGGAAGAGGTCGGCGGTGGCCGGGAAGTCGGCGAACCGGGCCTGGTTGTCGGCGGTCTGCCGGCGGAAGGTGGCGTCCACGGTGAAGCCGTGCCGGGCGATGCGCTCGGCGGGCGCCAGGACCTGGGCCAGCGAGCGGGTGCCCCAGCTGTCCAGCGCCTGGTCCCAGGTGGCCGGGGTGCCGGGGACCCCGACGCTCAGTCCGCTGGTGACGGCCTCGGTGAAGGGGATCGGTGTGCCGTCCGGGCCCAGGAAGAGCCGCTGGTCCGCGCTGAGCGGCGCGGTCTCGCGGCCGTCGATGGTGTACACCCGGTGCTGCTTGGCGTTGTAGTAGACGAAGTACCCGCCGCCGCCGACGCCCGCCGAGTAGGGCTCGGTGACGCCGAGCGCGGCGGCCGTGGCCACCGCGGCGTCCACGGCGTTCCCGCCGTGCCGCAGCACCTCGATCCCGGCGGCCGAGGCGTCCGGGTCCACGCTGGAGACGGCGCCGCCGTAGCCGGCGGCCACCGGCGTCTTGGCGGGCTGGTCCGCGGTACGGGCCGGGGCGTGGTCGCCGGCCACCGCCGGGGCGGTCCCGAGCGCGGTGGCGAGCAGGGCGGTGGCGGCGAGCGCGGACACCCGGCGCCGGGTCGCTGATGGTGTGGACGGTGCGGTTGCTCTCGCGGCGAGCCCCATGCATACCTCCATATGATCGGCAGGGCCCGGACGATACTCGTCCCCCGGGGCCCGGGGACAGAGCCCCGACGCCCGGTCGGCCGAGGTCGCGGATCGCTGGTATCCGCGCGCTCGCGTGTACACCCCAAGGCCCCGGGGAGGCGGCCCGGGACCGACTCGAACACCTGGCCGCGACCCCGCTACGATGCCCGGCCATGACGGACACCGTGCAGGTTTTGATCGCCGGAGCCGCCGCGCTGCTGGTGGGCCTGGTCCTCGGCTGGGCTGCCCACACGACCGTGGTGCGCCGCCGCGGCACCCGGGAGCAGGGGTTCTTCGGGCTGCCCGAGGGCTCGGAGTGCGTGCTGGTCACCCACCGGGACACCTCCTCGGTGCACTGGAGCATCCCGCGCCATGACGCGCTGGCGCTGCTGGGCCTGGCCGCCGTGGTGGAGAACTGCGGCGCGCACCTGGAGATCGCCCCTCATGACACCGGGCTCCAGGGCTTCGGCGCCCGGACCGAGTTCTGCGTCGGCGACCCGACCGCGCACCGGCGGCTGGCGGCCCACATGGCGAACCTGCTGCCGGGCGTCCGGGTGCACCCGGGGGACGAGACGGGCGCCGACCGGGGCACCCTGACCATCGGCGGGACCGCCTACCGGGCGGATCCGGGGGCGGTCGAGTACGTCCTGCTGGCCAGGCTGACCGGGGGCGAGGGCGGGCGACCGGTGTTCCTGGCGGCCGGCCAGCACCCGGTGACCCACCGCGCCGCGATCCGCTACCTGGTGCGCAACCGGGCCCGGCTGGCCCGCAAGTACGGTGCGGACGGCGCGTTCTGCCTGCTGCTGAAGGTGGTCAACTCGCAGGCCTACGGCCCGGACGTGGTGGAGCTGGTGGTCGACGCCAGCAAGACGGCGACCTCCCCGCCCTCCCGCCGCGCCCCCAAGGGCGACTGACGCCCCGGCGGGCGGCTCAGCGGCCGCTGCCCTCGCAGACCTCCGCGAAGCAGCGGGAGAGTTCGGGGGCGCCGACGGCGGCCCACTGGTCGCCCGCCTCCGCCACGTCGATCTCCCGGCCGGAGGCCAGCCGCACCAGCGGCCGGCCGTTCGACGGGATGCGCCAGGCGGCGCCGGGCACGCTGCGCACGATCACCGTACCGAGGTAGAGCCCCGCGTCGTTGCCGAGTCGGCACAGTTCGTCGGGGTCGTCCCGCCAGTACGGGTTGACCTGGTCCAGAGCCTCCAAGGAGGCCGCCGAGTCATCGAGTTCCACGCCCGCGGCGGCGGCGCGGGCGCGGAGCAGCTCGCACTCGGAGAGCAGTTGGGCGACGCCCTCCGGGTCACGTTCGCGGTCATCCGCCAGGGCAGCGCCGTGCCGCTTGCGCCGGTTGCCCAGAAAGGGGATGTGCATACCGTTCAGAGTGGCACCGCGGGGGCCGCCGCACCACAGGGCGCGCGGAGGGACCCCGAGGACACCCGGGCGCGGGGCGCCGGTTCAACTACGGGGCCTCCAGCGCGAGGTCGACGACGACCGGGGCGTGGTCGGAGGCGCCCTTGCCCTTGCGCTCCTCGCGGTCCACGTAGGAGTCGGTGACCGCCTTGGCGAACGGGGTGTTCCCGTAGACCAGGTCGATGCGCATGCCGCGGTTCTTGGGGAAGCAGAGCTGGCGGTAGTCCCAGTAGGTGAAGGGGTGGGCGTACTTCAGGGGGCGCGGCACCACGTCGCCGAGCCCGGAGGCGCGCAGCGCCGCGAGCGCCTCCCGCTCGGGGTCCGTGACATGGGTGGCGCCCTCGAAGGCGGCGGTGTCCCAGACGTCCTCGTCGGTGGGGGCGATGTTGTAGTCGCCGAGCACCGCGAAGGGGCGCTCCCCCGCCGCGTCCTGGGCCACCGCCTCGTTCAGCGCGGCGAGCCAGCGCAGCTTGTACTCGTAGTGCGGGTGGCCGATCTCCCGGCCGTTGGGCACGTAGACCGACCAGACCCGGGCGGGTCCGCAGGTGGCGCTGATCGCGCGCGGCTCCTGGACGCCCTCGTACTCCGGGCCGCCGGGCAGCCCGGTCACCACGTCCTCGATGCCGACGCGGGAGAGCAGCGCCACGCCGTTCCACCGGCCGTCGGCGTTGACCGCCGCCTGGTAGCCCAGCTCGCGCAGCGGCTCGAAGGGGAACGCCTCCCGGCCGCACTTGGTCTCCTGGACGCACAGCACATCGGTGCCGCTGCTCTCCAGCCAGGCCAGCAGCCGGGGCAGCCGCGCGGTGATCGAATTGACGTTCCAGGTGGCGATACGCATGCCGCCCAACCTACCGCCCGGGTCCGACACTCACAGCGACACGCTCTCCCCGGGGGTCAGCCGGGTGTGCTCCGCGCCGCCGAGCCCGGGAAGCCCCTGGGGGCCCAGCATCCGGCCGTACACCGGGTGCGCCAGGTCCGACAGCAGCGCGTCGTGGATGTCGTAGGTGCGCCGCGGGCCGACCTCGCGAACGTAGTCCACCACCTCGGAGAGCTTGTTCCACGGGGCGTGGACCGGGATCAGCAGGGTCTCCACCGGCTGCTCCGGGACGGTCAGCGCGTCGCCGGGGTGGAAGAGCGCGCCGTCCACCAGGAAGCCGATGTTGGTGATCTGCGGGATGTCGGGGTGGATGACCGCGTGCAGTTCGCCGTGCACCTGGATATCGAAGCCGGCGGCGGTGAAGGTGTCGCCGTCGCCGACCGTGTGGACCCGGCCGGGGAAGGCGGCGGACAGCTGCTCGGCGACGCTGCGCAGGGTCCACACCGCGGTCCGCGGGTCGGCCTCCAGCGCGGCCCGCAGCCGGCCCTCGTCGAAGTGGTCGAAGTGCTCGTGGGTGACCAGCAGCGCGTCGGCGCCGGCGACCGCCTCGGGCTCGGTGAACGCGCCCGGATCGATGACCAGCACCTGCCCGTCCTTCTCCAGGCGGACGCAGGCATGGCCCTTCTTGGTGAGCTTCATGGCGCCATTCTGGCCGCCGCGCCGCCCCGCCGCCCCCGGCCGCGCCGGAGCGGGGCGGGGCCCAGTCCGGCGCGTCGCGGGTTCCCCGGCAGGCTCACTCCCGGGGGCTGGTCTCCTCCTGGATCACCCGCTGGGCCACCGCGAACGCCGAGTTCGCCGCGGGCACCCCGCAGTAGACGCCGGTGTGCAGCAGCACCTCCTTGATCTCGGTGGGGGTGAGGCCGTTGCGCAGCGCCGCGCGGGTGTGGGCGGCCAGTTCCTCGAAGTGGCCGCGGGCGGCCAGCGCGGTGAGGGTGATCACCGAGCGGGTGCGCCGGTCGATGCCCGGGCGGCTCCACACCTCACCCCAGGCGTAGCGGGTGACGAAGTCCTGGAAGTCGCCGGTGAACTCGTCGCGGCCGGCCTGCGCCCGGTCCACATGGGCGTCGCCCAGCACCTCGCGGCGCACCCTGGCGCCCTGCTCGTACGCGTCGGAGCGCACCGCGGCCGGCTGCTCGGGCCGGGCCGGGGCGATCTCGGCGACCGGGACCACCGGCGGGGCGGGCTGCGGCCGCGGGACGGCCGCCGGGACCGGGGTCGTACCGGTGGCGGGCTCGGCGGACTGCCAGGAGCCGGTGAAGTGCCGTACCAGCAGGTCGGTGACGGCGGCGGGCTGCTCCACCGGCGTGAGGTGGCAGCTGCCCGGCACCAGGGCGAGCCGGGCGTCGGGGATGCCGGCCACCAGCACCCGGGCGTCGGCGGCCGGGGTGTCCTGGTCCTCGGCGCCCACCAGCACCAGCGTGGGGACCCCGATGCGGTCGAGGTCGGCCCGGATGTCGAAGGCGGCCAGCGCCTCGCAGGCGGCGATGTAGCAGCCCGGGTCGGTGGTGCGGACCATCTGGACGGCCCAGTCCACGATGGCGGGCTGGGCCGCGGCGAAGCCGGGGGCGAACCAGCGCTCGGGGGTGCTGCGGGCGATCGCGTCCAGGCCGTTGGTGCGCACCACCACGCCCCGCTGCCGCCAGGCGTCCGCGCTGCCGAACCGGGCCGAGGCCGCCACCAGGGCCAGCGAGCCGATCCGGTGCGGGTGGCGCAGGGCCAGGTCGCAGCCGATGGCGGCGCCGAAGGAGGAGCCCGCGTAGGCGAAGCGGTGCACCCCCAGGCCGTCCAGGGTGGCCAGCACCCGGTCGGCGAGGTCGGCGACCGAGGTGGCGGGGTGAGCGGGCGAGCCGCCGTGCCCCGGCAGGTCGAAGCGGATGACGCGCCAGTGGCGGGACAGCTCGGGTATCTGGCGGTCCCACATGTGCCAGGTGGTGCCCAGCGACGGGCCGAGGACGAGGGCGGGCCCGTCCTCGGGGCCGTCGGTCCGGTACTGAAGGGTCTTGGTCTCGCTCACCGGGTCACGCTATCCGTATCGGGCCGCCGCCCCGGTCAGGGGGTGACGGTGGAGACCAGGTAGACCTCGGGGTGGCGGGGGTTGCCGAGGTCGACGGTGACGTCCAGGGTGGGCTCCGGGTCCTTCTGGTCCACCCGCAGTCCGGCCCAGTCCTCGCCCGGGCCCAGCCGCCAGCCCACCTTCCCGGCGTGCTCGGTGTCGATGGTGACCTTGCCCTGGTGCAGCGCGGAGCGGTCGGTGCGCAAGGTGGCCAGGAACCGGTCGAGCCCCTCGGCCGAGGTGATGAACTGCACGTACATGGCGCTGGTGTCCCAGCTGTTGGTCTCGTAGAAGGCCACGTCCGCGGAGGCCGGCGGGATCCACACGTCGTAGATGCGCCGCTGCACCCTGGTGGGCCAGCCCTCGGTGAGCCCGGTGGCGGAGGCGCCCTCGGCCTTGTTCTCGCCGCTGGCGCGGCTCTGGATCGCGGAGATCACCAGATAGCCGGCCGGGATGGTGATCAGCAGGAAGACCACCAGCGCGGTGGTCCAGCGGCGCCGCGGGCGCTCGCCGCCGGCGGCGAGCGCCGGCCCCTCGGCGCCCCGGCCCATCAACGGCCCGCCTGGGCGTAGCGCTCGTAGCGTTCGACCCGGCGCCGGTTGGCCCGCCGGAAGCGGCGGGCGACCAGGCGGGCCAGGTCGGCGGCGCCGACCATGCCCGCGTCCGGGCCCAGCTGTGCCTTGACGATGGTGGCCTCGGGCCGGTAGCCGCGGCCGGTGAGGTGGCGCCGGAAGGCGTTGCGGGCGGGGCCGATCAGCAGGTCGTCCGCGGCGCTGACGCCGCCGCCGATGACGAAGCAGGAGGGGTCCAGCGCGGCGGCCAGGTTGGCGATGCCCACGCCCAGCCACTCGCCGATGTCCTGGAGCAGCTCGACGCACATGGCGTCGCCCTCGCGGGCCAGCTCGGTGATGAGCGGGCCGGTGATCTCGGGGATGTTCCCGCCGACCCGGTCAATGATCCCGTACGCCACCGGGGACTCGGCGACGGCCAGCTCGCGGGCCTCGCGCACCAGGGCGTTGCCCGAGCTGTACTGCTCCCAGCAGCCGCGGTTGCCGCACGGGCAGCGGTGCCCGCCGGGCACCACCTGCATATGCCCGAACTCGCCGGCGACGCCGTACTTGCCCCGCTTGACCTGCCCGTCCTCCAGGATGGCGCCGCCGATACCGGTGCCCAGGGTGATCATGACGAGCTTGTCCTGGCCGCGGCCGGCGCCGAACCGCCACTCCGCCCAGGCGGCGGTGTTGGCGTCGTTGTCGACCATCACCGGCACCGCCAGCCGGCCGGCCAGCCGGTCGCGCAGCGGCTCGTTGCGCCAGGACAGGTGGGGGGCGAAGAGGATGCGGTTGCGGTCGGCGTCCACCCAGCCGGCGGCGCCGATGCCCACCGCGTGCACATCGTGGCGGTCGGACAGGTCCAGCACCAGCTCCACGATGACGTCCTCGACGACCTTGGGGCTCTTGGACTTGTCCGGGGTCTCGGTGCGCAGCTTCTCCAGGATGTTGCCGTCGGCGTCCACCACGCCCGCGGCCACCTTGGTTCCGCCGATGTCGATGCCGACGGTCGGCACCCGCGGCGCGGTCAGGTGGGAGCGCCGCTCCCTGGTGCCGACGGTGCGCAGCACGGTGGCCCGGGCCGATCCCCGGTGCACCCGGTCGCGGTACATGCTCATCGCCGCGCCCTTCCGCCGCGGGCCGCCGGTGCGGCGCCCTCCCGGCTGCCGTCGGCTCTGCCCCGGCCGAGGCCGGCGGTGGGCGGGTTCGCGGGGCGGTGCGCTCGGGTGTCGCGTGCGCTACGGGTGCGTGCTCGCAAGAGTCGTCGTCCCTGCGGAGGTCTCGGGAGGCGCGACGGCGCCTCGTGGATCGGTCCGGCGGACCGGCGGCCCGCCGGGGCCGATTCTGCCTCACCAGTGGTAGGCGACGCATAACCGACCAGCGGACTCAGGTCATGGGCCCCGCCCGGACCCCGCCCTCAACCACCGGACGGGCTGGAAGATCCAGCCCGTCCTGAGGGCACCTCTGGGGGTACCCCCAGAGGTAGCCGGGGGAGGTAGCCGGGGCAGATCGAAGGAGATCGAGACGAGGACGGGAGCCCGACGGCGCCTGCCGGGACGGACGGGCTAAGCCCCCTTCGGCCCCACCGCTCGGGAGAGCTCATGGCTGAGCTGCTCCAGTTCGCTGCCGCCGGCCATCTGCCGGGTCAGCTCCTCCAGGGCGATCTCCGCCTTGGCGTGGCTGCCCGCCATCGCGCCCCGCTTGAGCAGGACGAAGTGGTCGCCGACCAGGTAGGCGTGGTGCGGGTTGTGGGTGATCAGGACCACACCGAGCCCGGCGTCGCGGGCGGCGGCCACGTACTTGAGCACCATCCCGGACTGCTTGACGCCGAGCGCCGCGGTGGGCTCGTCCAGCACCAGCACCTTGGCCCCGAAGTACACCGCGCGGGCGATGGCCACGCACTGCCGCTCACCGCCGGACAGGGTGCCGATCGGCTGGTCCACGTCCCGCAGGTCGATGCCCATGCGGAGCAGCTCGGTGCGGGTGGTCTCGCGCATCGCCGCCACGTCCAGGCGCCTGAACGGGCCGCGTCCGCGGGTGGGCTCGGAGCCGAGGAAGAAGTTGCGCCACACCGGCATCAGCGGGACCACGGCGAGGTCCTGGTACACGGTGGCGATGCCGCGGTCCAGGGCCGCCCGGGGGGAGGCCAGCCGGGTCCGCTCGCCCTCGATGGTGAAGGTGCCCGCGTCATGCTGGTGCAGCCCGGCGATGATCTTGATCAGGGTGGACTTGCCGGCCCCGTTGTCGCCCAGCACGCAGGTGATCTCGCCGGCGTGCACCTCCAGCGAGACGCCCTCCAGCGCCTTGACGTTCCCGTAGAACTTGCTGACCTCGGTCAGCTGGACCAGCGGGCGGCGGGCGGCCGCCGCCTCGTCGGGGGTGTGCTCGGTACTCACTTGCTCGCCTCCGCCCGCTTGCGGACCCATGCGTTGAGCAGGGCGGCCAGCAGCAGCATCGCCCCGAGGAACAGCTTGAACCAGTCGGCGTTCCACTGGGCGTAGATGATGCCCTTGTCGGTCATGCCGAAGATGAACGCGCCGATGGCCGCGCCGATCGCCGACCCGTAGCCGCCGGTCATCAGGCAGCCGCCGATGACCGCCGCGATGATGTAGAGCAGCTCGTTGCCCACGCCCTCGCCGGACTGCACCGCGTCATAGGACATCAGCAGGTGCTGGCCGGCGATCCAGGCGCCGAAGGCCACCCCCATGTACAGGCCGATCTTGGTCTTGTTGACCGGCACGCCGACCGCGCGGGCCGCGTCCGCGTTGCCGCCGGCGGCGAAGATCCAGTTGCCGGCCCGGGTGCGCAGCAGGATCCAGGTGGCCAGGGCCACCAGCCCGAACCACCACAGCACGGTCACGTTCAGGTCCACGTCCCCGATGGTCAGGTGGGAGGCGAAGACCTTGCGGGCGGAGGGGAAGCCCTCCATGTCGGCGATGGTCTTGGTGGACACCGTGCCGTCGATCAGCTGGGTGAAGCCGAGGTTGGCGCCGGTGAGCATCAGGAAGGTGCCCAGCGTGATGATGAAGCTGGGCAGCTTGGTGCGGGTGAGCAGGATGCCGTTGAAGAAGCCGATGGCCAAGGTGGCCAGCAGCGAGACCCCCACGCCGACCCAGACGTTCGCCGTCATCTGGTACGAGAACATCGAGGAGATCAGCGCGGAGGAGGTGACCATCACCCCCGCGGACAGGTCGAACTCGCCGCCGATCATCAGCAGCGCCACCGGCACCGCCATGATGCCGATGGTGGAGGCGCCGTAGAGCACCGTGCTGAAGCTGGACCACTGGAGGAAGCTGTCGGCGACCACCGAGAAGAACAGGAAGACGGCGGCGGCCCCGACCAGCGCGCCCAGCTCGGGGCGGACGGCCAGCCGGCGCAGCAGGGAGCGCCGCAGCAGCCGCTCGTCCTCGGCCCCCTCCGGTCGCACCGGTGCGGTGGTGGCGCTCATCGGGTGCCCCGCTTGGTGTAGTCCTCCAGGGCGGCGGCGTCGTCCTTGGTGATGATCTGCGGGCCGGTGAGGACCGGTCGGCCGCCGCCGAGGGTGTCCAGGTTGTAGCGGTACAGCCACAGCAGGTCCACCGCCTCGTAGCCCTGGAGGTAGGGCTGCTGGTCGACGGCGAAGCCCAGGCTGCCGTCCCGCAGCTTGGCGGCGACCTTGGGGTTGAGGTCGAAGGTGTCGATCTCGGCGTCGCTGTGGGCCTGGTCGGCGGCCTTGGCGGCGGTGTCGGCGAACGGCGCGCCGAGGGTGACCACCGCGTCGATGCCCTTGTCCGCCTGGAGCTTGGCCAGGATGGAGGACTGGACGCGGGGCATGTTGGTGCCCTCCACGTAGAGCTTGACCAGCTTGCCGTCGAAGGTCTTCGCGGTGCCGTCGCAGCGCTGCTCATGGCCGACGTTGCCCTGCTCGTGCAGGACGCACAGGGCCTTCTTCTTGCCGCGCTGGTTCAGCTCCTCGCCGACCGCCTCGCCGGCGATGGTCTCGTCCTGGCCGACGTGGGTCAGCGCGCCGAACTTCTTGGACACCTCGGATCCGGAGTTGACGGTGATCACCGGGATTCCGGCCTTCTCCGCCTTCTTCAGCACGTCCTTCATGGCGTCCGGCTTGGCGAGGCTGACGATCAGCCCGTCGACGTGCTGGTCGATGTAGGACTGGACGAGCTGGGCCTGCTTCTGGCCCTCCTCGTCGTGGGCGTAGAGGAACTTGATGTTGTCCTTGGCCGCGGCCTGCTCGGCACCGCTCTGCACGATGTCCCAGAAGGTGTCGCCGTCGCCCGAGTGCGTGACCATGGCGATGGTCCAGCGCGGGGTACCCACCGCCGACTGGCCGCGGGCGGCCTTGGCCTCCTCCCGAGCGGCCTTGGCGCGGTCCTCCGCGCGCTTGCCGCCGGTGCTGCTGCACCCTGCCAGGGCGGTCGCGCCGAGCACCGCTGCCAGTACGGCGGTCATCGCCCGCACACCTGTCCGTCCCCTGAATGCCACGAAGTAACTGCCCTTCTCGCTGTCCGCTGGGTGCTGCCGGTGCCAGTCCTATCAGCACACAACCGCCCAAGTATCCCTGACTCCGTCCGACAGTGCCGGACAGGTCAGGTACCTACGGGGATTGGCGGGGTCGCGTCAAGGCATCCCGCGCGGTCTTCCGGCGGGTATTCCGGGCCGGCCCCTCAGCCGCGGACCAGCAGCTGGAACTCGAAGGCGTACCGGGAGGCGCGGTAGACGTGCGAGCCGAACTCGACCGCCCGCCCGGTGTCGTCGTAGGCCGTGCGCTCCATGGTCAGCAGCGGCGCACCGGGCCCCTCGCCGAGCTCCTCGGCCTCCTCGGCGGTCGCGGCCCGGGCGCCGACCTTCTGCCGGGCGCTGTGCAGGGTGATCCCCGCGGCCCGCAGCAGCCGGTACAGCCCGGTCTTCTCCAGGGCCGCGCCGTCCGGCCCGAGCAGCCCGGCCGGCAGATGGTTGCGCAGGTGCGCCATCGGCTCGCCGTGCGCGAAGCGCAGGCGCTCGATCACCGTCACCTCGGTCCCCTGGGCCACCCCGAGTGCCCCGGCGACCTCGGCGGTCGCCGGCTCCGCCGCGTACCGCAGCACCCGGGTGGCGGGGCGCTGCCCGGCGGCCTCCAGGTCGTCGTACAGGCTGCTGAGCTCCAGCGGGCGCCTGACCTGGCTGTGCACCACCTGGGTGCCCACACCCCGGCGGCGGACCAGCAGCCCCTTGTCCACCAGGGTCTGGATGGCCTGCCGGACGGTGGGCCGGGACAGCCCGAGCCGGCCGGCGAGGTCGATCTCGTTGCCGAGCAGGCTTCCGGGCGCCAGCCGACCCTGTTCGATGGCGGCCTCGAGCTGCTGGGACAGCTGGAAGTACAGCGGAACGGGGCTGCTGCGGTCCACGCCGAGCTGGAGCGGCTCTCCGGGCCCCTGCGGGTGTGCGTCCTGGGTTGCCACGGGGGCGAGCGTAGCCGGATGAGCAGATGACGGGAAGTAGTGAAGTCCGGTTGTCCGGACAATTGGAACGGGCCTTCGCCTGACCACTGCCGGGCCACCGCTGGGCCGTCACCGGGCCACCGCCGGGGCATCGCAAGGGCACCGCCCTCACCAGGGCAGGGGGCGTCCGTCCCGGAAGAAGCCGCCGGTGGGGCCGGAGTCCGGGAGCGTGGCGGCCCAGACCACCCCGGCCGCGCCGTCCGCCACCGGCCGCCCGCCCGAGCCGCCCATCTCGGTGGCGACCCAGCCCGGGCAGACCGCGTTGACCAGGATGCGATCGGCGCGCAGCTCGGCCGCGAGCATCCGGGTGAGCGCGTTGAGCGCGGCCTTGGAGGCGGTGTAGGCGGGGGTGCCGCCACCCATGTTGGTGAGCGACCCGGCCTCACTGGAGACATTGACCACCCGCGGGTGCCCGGCGGCGCGCAGCAGCGGGGCGAAGGCGCGCACCATCCGCCAGGGTCCGTAGAGATTGGTCTCGGCGGTCTCCCTGACCGCGTCCAGGTCGGCGGTGACGGCGCGCTGCCAGGTGTCGTAGCCGACGGCCGCGTTGTTGACCAGCACGTCCAGCCGCCCGTACCGCTGCGCGACCCACTCGGCGGCGGCCCGGACGCCGTCCTCCTCGGTGACGTCCAGCCGCAGCGGGTGCACCGTCCCGCCTCCGGCCGCGGTCAGCTCCCCGGCGGCGGCCTCGGCGGCCCGAGGCGAGCGCGCGGCGAGCAGTACGGTGTGCCCCCGCTCGGCGAGCTGGGCGCACACCTCCCGGCCGATGCCCCGGTTGCCGCCGGTGACCAGGGCGATCGGGGTGCTGCGGCGCTCGCCCGCGTCCCGTGCCGTGCTTCCCGTGCCGGTCGTGCTCGACGTGCTCGACGTGCTCGCCATGGGGGGATCCTTCCGCCGTCGCGTGCGCCCGCTCGTTCCGACCGCGGGCCGCCCGCTTCCGATCGTGGTCCCACAGGGGGATGTCCGTCCAAGTGCGCTTGTGATAGCCATCGGCTATGGACGCCCATCTGCGCGATCTCCGGTACTTCGTCGCGGTCGCCGAGGAACTCAACTTCACCCGGGCCGCCGAGCGGCTCTTCGTCTCGCAGCCCGCGCTGAGCAAGCAGATCCGGCGGTTGGAGGAGTCGCTGCGGACCCGGCTGTTCCACCGCGACCGCCGGACGGTGGCGCTGACCGCTCCGGGTGAGGCGCTGCTGCCCCGGGCCCGGGAGCTGATCCGGCTGTGGGGCGAGGCGCAGCGGGCGGTCGGTGACGCGGCGGCGGCCGAGGCGGCGGTGCTCACCGTGGGGGTCTCCTCCAGCGTGGGCCGGGGGCTGCTGGCCGCCGCCCGGGCCCACCTCGCCGAACGCCACCCCGCCTGGCGGATCCGGGTGCGCCAGGTCGACTGGGAGGATCCGACGGCCGGGCTGGCGGGCGGGGAGGTGGACGCGGCGCTGCTCTGGCTGCCGGTGCCCGGGCAGGAGGCGTTCACGGTCCGGGTGGTGGCGAGCGAGCCGCGCTGGGTGGCGCTGCCGGCCGGGCACCGGCTGGCGACGCGGGCCGAGATCGCCTTCGCGGAGCTGCTCGACGAACCGTTCCTGGCGCTGCCGGACAGCGCGGGCCCGCTGCGGGACTTCTGGCTCGGGGTGGCGGAGCGCGGTGGCCGGCCGGTGCGGATCGGTGCCACCGTCTCCAACGCGGACGAGACCTTCGAGGCGGTGGAGGAGGGCAGCGGGGTGGTGCTGCTGGCCTCCGGCAACGCCGCGATCTACCAGCGGCCCGGGGTGGTGGCCCGACCGGTCACCGGGCTGTCCCCCAGCGAACTGGCCCTGGCCTGGCGGACCGGTGACCACCGCATGGTCATCCGTGACTTCGCCATCGCGCTGGGCGCGGGCTGACCCGGGCCGGCTCGCGGGCGCGGCTCGAAGGGCCGCCGGACGCGACCGCGGTCGCCGCCGCCGGGGCGGCGACCGCGGGACGCCGGCCGGGTGGCCTCAGCAGCCGAAGTCGACCAGGCGGAAGGTGGCGTAGTGGTCGGCGGTGTAGTAGTCCTCGGCGGTGCGCTGGCCGGTGACGATGCGCCGGGCGCCGCGGGTGGGAGAGTCCGGGGTGATCACCGTGTACTCGTGGTAGTACCCGGTGCTCTGCTGGGGGAGCACGCCCTCCCGGTTCTGGAAGACGGTGCCGTCCTGGGGGAAGGGGAAGGGTCCGCCGGAGTCGATGAGGTCGAGGGTGTCGTGCGCCTGCGAGGGCAGGGCGGAGTAGCAGACGCTGCCGACCGCGGTGATCCGGTGCGGCGCGGCGGCCGTGCTGGTCGCGGTGGTCGCGCCGCACCGG
>NZ_SRID01000757.1 GCF_004684805.1 Streptomyces palmae | reverse complement strand
CCCCTCGGCCACGCCATGGCCACCCCCGCTCCGCACGGCCCCGAGGCGGCCGGTCCGCAGGTTCCGCCCCTCGCCGCACCGCCCGTCGGCCCCGCCGCGGCCCCGGTCCCCGACCCGGCCTCGGACCCCGGCCGCTGACCGAACCGCCAACGCCCAGGCCCAGCCTCACCCCACCCCACGCACCGCTGCCCTCCACGCCCCGAAAAATTCCTGGGATTCGCCGGTAACCTTCGGCGGCTCCCAGGCGTGCCCTTAGCAGGAACGAGAAACGCGGCGCTGGAAGGACGGCGCAAGGGCACGGGGGGCACCATGTCGGCACCATCTGACTTCGACCAGTTCTACGCGGCCACGGCCAGGCGGCTCGTCGCCGCGGTCTATGCCGCGACCGGCGATCTGGCCGAGGCCGAGGACGCGGTCCAGGAGGCGTACGCGCGCGCCTGGCAGCGCTGGGACCGGCTCTCCCAGGAGGGCGATCCCACGCCCTGGGTCCGCACGGTCGCCCTTCGGCTGGCGGTCAGCTCCTGGCGCCGCGCGCGCAACCGCCTGCGCGCGCATCTGCGCCATGGACCACCCGTCGACATGCCCGAACTCGCCCCGGACCGCGTGGCCCTGATGGACGCGCTGCGCGGGCTCAAGCCCGACCAGCGCACCGTGCTCGTGCTGCACCACCTCCTCGACCTGCCCATCGAGCAGGTGGCCCGGGAGACCGGAATCTCCGAGGGCGCGGTACGCACACGGCTCAGCCGCGCCCGCCAGGCCCTCGGCCGCCGGCTCAGCGACACCCCCGAGAGCCCTGCCCTGCGCACCCTCGCCCGCCCACCCAAGG
>NZ_SRID01000756.1 GCF_004684805.1 Streptomyces palmae | reverse complement strand
GAGACAGGTCGAGGGGGTTGGTGGGGTCGGGTGTCCCACCCGGGGAGGCATCACCATTGTTCTTTTCGCAGTTCTCCTTGACCGATCCCAGGAGGAAACTGCAATCCTTCTTACTGGCCGATGGGCTGGGAGTTGGGCTTGGCGGCTCGGCCGCGGCGCGACTCGCCAGGAGGATGGCGGTGGTTTGCAGACCAGCCAGGGCGCCGGCAAGAGTGAAGGCGCTGCGACGGTAGGTGCTACCGGGCATAGGTGAACCCTCCGTACTGCTCGACTGCCTGGGCGATCTCATCGGCTGTGGACGCGGTGCGATCGTTGTTGACCGGGGCGGGGCCGTTCTTTTGGGAGAAGGACTCGACCTTCCAGTCGCTTCCTTCCCAGCGGAGCGTGAGCGTCATGGTGAACCAGTCGTTGGTGACCGGAGTCTTGGAGCCTTCTCCTGCGGTGCCGAACACACCCGTGCACCAGGCTTCCACGGTGGCCTTGGTGTTGGAGAACACGGTTGTCTTGGTACCGATCGGGACAGTGCGGGAGACATAGGTCAGGCCCTCTTCGGCCTTGCCGTTGGCGTCGAGGCCGAGGCCGTGCAGCATGTCTGCGGAGTAGGCTTGGTCCAGTTTGCGTTGGATGCCCTTGACCGAGGTCCTCGTAAAGATTTGCGGGACGATCTCGTGCCGACGCTCTTTGTTCAGGATTTCCGCCGACCCCAATGCCACCGCGTAGTTCGCCGCCGCGCTCTGGGCGCCCTGTTGGGTCTTGGGGAAACCTGAGGCGATGCCGGTCTTGGCGTTCTTGCCGTCCACGGGGCGTTCGCCGGTGGGGGCGGTGGAGC
>NZ_SRID01000755.1 GCF_004684805.1 Streptomyces palmae | reverse complement strand
GGGGCGGGCGGCGGGAGCGGGAAGCGGCCGGGGTGCGCGAGTCCTCGGTTCCGCCGCGATCCCCTTCCGGGCGCGGATTCCCCGTACGCGCCCGCCAAGGTGGCCCAAACAGCGTGTCCATCGCCCGGATACTCCCTCCGGGCGGCCTACGTTGGGGGGGTGGAGCATCACAGTACGCGTACCCCCCACCGCGCCGCCGCGCCCTCGCCCCGGCCCGCGGCGGACGACGCGTCCGGGCAGGGCGGCGGGTCCAAGCGGCGCGGCGCCGTCCGCCGGACGCCGGGCCGGCACTCGCCCGCCCTGTCCTCGCTGGTGGCAGCCCTGCGGCGGCTGCCGAGCCCTCGGCTGACCGGCTTCGGGGTGGCCCTGCTGGCCGCGCTGTCGATGGTGGCGGTGGGCTGTCTGGTCGCCCTGCTGCTGTCCGGCTCGCCCGCCGTCTACGGCGTGTGCTTCGTACTGGTCTCCGCCGCCTGCGGGCTGTGGGTGCGGCCGGCGGATCTGCTGCTGGCCCCGACCGTGGTGCCGATCGCCTTCGTCCTGGGCCTGCTGCCAATCAACGACAGCGAGGACGGGGCGGGCGCCCAGGCAATAGCGGTGTTCACCTCGCTGTCCCTGCACGCCGCCTGGCTGTACGCGGGCACGCTGGTGACCGGGCTGATCGTGGTGGTGCGCCGGGCCGTGCTGGTCAGCCGTCGTCGGCAGCGGCGTCCGGAGCGGAGTCGGGGGCCGCGCCCGGGCCAGGCCCAGAGGGCGTCGCGGGGTGACGGTCGGGAGCGGGAGAAGAGTCAGGGGCGGAGGCCGAGGCCGGGCCAGGCGCCGGGGCAGGGCCCTCGACCG
>NZ_SRID01000084.1 GCF_004684805.1 Streptomyces palmae | reverse complement strand
CACCTCCAGGCGCCCGGCCGCCACCCCGGCCACCGGCCCTTCCGCCTCCCCGGCCGCCAGCCCCTCCACCGCCCCGGCCACCGAGCTGACCGCCGACCCGGCCTCCGCTCTGGCCGCGGACCTGGCCGCGCGGCTGGAGCAGGAGGGCCGCACCGCGGTGCTGGTCCTGGTCGACGGCGTCCCGGTGGGCGTACTGGGCATCGCCGACCGGCTGCGCGAGGAGGCCGCCGCCACCGTCACCGCCCTGTCCTCACTGACCGGACACGCACCCGTGCTGATCACCGGCGACAACCCGCGCGCCGCCGGCCGGCTCGCCGCGGAGGTCGGCATCACCGACGTCCGCGCGGGTCTGCTGCCCCAGGACAAGGTCACGGCGGTCAGCGAGCTGGAGCGGGCCGGACGCAAGGTGCTGGTGGTCGGGGACGGCGTCAACGACGCCCCCGCCCTGGCCGTCGCCCACACCGGCATCGCCATGGGCCGCGCCGGCTCCGACCTCGCCCTGGAGACCGCCGACGCCGTCGTGGTCCGCGACGAACTCGCCACCATCCCCACCGTGGTCGCCCTCTCCCGCCGGGCCCGCCGCCTGGTGGTGCAGAACCTGGTCATCGCCGGCACCTTCATCACCGGCCTGGTCGTCTGGGACCTCGCCGGGACCCTGCCGCTGCCGCTGGGCGTCGCCGGGCACGAGGGCTCCACCGTCATCGTCGGGCTCAACGGCCTCCGCCTCCTGGCCGACACCGCCTGGCGCCGCGCCCACACCCCCGACGCCTCATAGGCCGGCCCGGCCTCGCCAAGCCGCCCCCCGCCGACAGGGGGGCGGCTTGGCGCTTCCCGCGAAGCCGCACCAGAACCATCGGCTCAGCCTTCACACGAAGCGGCGAAGGCGATCGGCTCGCACTCGCCCGAACCACGCCACCGCCCATGCGCCCGAACCCGGAAAACCGAGTGCGCACCGTGAAGGACGGCTCCAGGTGCGGCCCTCGCATGTGTCCGGCGGACCGCCCAGGCACGCACGTACCGCGCGAGGCCGCACCTCCCGGACGGGCTGACGTGCGGCTCCTGCTCAAGCCGTGCGCCCGCGCCGGTGAATATCCCGAACTTGTCTTCAACCTTTCGGCCGCGCCACCACTCAGGAAAGGGGTGATAGACCACCGAGACCTCGGAGAGGGGGACAGATGACCGCAGACGGCAGTCGGGACTCCACGAGATTCGAGCAGTTCGCCCGGGCGTACCAACGGCGTCTGTATCGGACCGCATATCTGCTGTGCGGTGATGCGGAGAGCGCCCGAGACCTGACCCAGACGACGCTGGCCAAGCTCTTCCAGTACTGGCACCGGGCGGGCAAGGCCGACAATCCCGCCGCCTATGCGCGCACCGTCCTCACCCGGACGTATCTCGCCGAGCGCCGACGTCGGCTCCGCGATTTCCTGGCCCACAGCCATGTCGACGCCCCACCCCCCTCGGTGGGCCCCGAGCTGACGGTGACGCTTCTGACCGCGCTCGCCGAACTCCCACCCCGTGCCCGGGCGATGGTCGTTCTGCGCTACTGGGAGGACCTGGACGTGCGGACGGTCGCCGAGTTGCTGCGCTGCAGCGAGTCCACCGTCAAGAGCCAGTGCTCACGCTCCCTCGCCACGTTGCGTACGCGGCTGGGCGACCCGTGCCTCTACGCCACCCGCACCTGAGGAGTACGTCATGGACATGTTTCCGGAAAGCGCGCCGCAGGAGAGCGAGGAGCGGCTGGTCAGGGAGGCTATGGCGGAGGCGGCCGAAGGGGCGCCTCCGCTGCCGGACCTGGTGCCGGTCGCCCTGGCCGTGGGCCGTGCACGCCGCGCCAGGGCGCGGGCGGCGATCGGCGGCGGGATGGTGGGAGTGGTGGCGCTCGGGGTGTTCGGCGCGATGCTGCCGTCCTGGGGCACCGCGTCCCCCGTATCCGCCAGGCCCACGACCGGCGCCCCGGCACCGACCTCCCTGCACGCCGGGCCGAGGCGTGCGCCCGTCCACATCCAGCCCACTCCGGGTGAGTCGTCCATGGCCGACCTGCCCGCGGCCGAGCGCAAGCGGCAGGAGGAGTTCCAGCAGCAGGCGGCGGCCGTGCTGAACGAGCTGTTGCCCGCGGCGTTCGGCACGGTGCGCCCGGTCGACCTGGCTGTCAGCCGGTACCAGGGCAGTTCCGGGGACCATGTCTTCCCCGTCGTCTTCTCCGTGCGCCCTACCGGTGGCCTGGCGCAGGAGCCGCCTTGCCAGGACGTCCCGGCGGCGAAGTACCAGTGCGAGCGGGTCAACCTGATGGACGGGATGACGGCCCACGCCATCACCTCGACCGGGATCTCCAAGGGCGGCAAGGAGGTCGTCGGTGTCAGTGTCAGCTTCGTGTTCAAGGACAGCACCGTCGTCCTTTCGGCCGACGGCGATGACTCCGCCGCGGTCTCGGCGCCGGTCACTGCCGACCAACTGCTCCGGGTGGCCCGGGACGAACGCTTCCTGCGCCTGGTGCGCTACGCCGAAGCGTCCCCGATGGAGCCGAGGCAGGAGTCCGCGCATGGTGGGTGAGGAGCGGGGCCGCCGCCGAGCGCGGGGTCGTGGTGCGATCCGGCGGGCCCACCGCCGGAGAACCCGGATACGGGTGATGGGCGCCGTGCTGGTGCCGAGTGCGTTGTTGCTCTGCGGGGCGCTGGCGTGGGATGGCCGTGAAGGGGCGTCGGCGCAGGCGGGGGCCTCGTCGGATCGGGTGGCGGGGCCGTCCTCCCCGAGGCCGGGCGTCCGGCCCGGCTCACCTTCGGCACCCGGCGGTCCTCGCCCCTCCGCCTCGGCCGATGACCGCGATACCCGCGCCGAGGAGGGGCGCAGGGGGGCGAAGAAGCCTGAGCCGGGAAAGCGTGCGGACACGTCCGGGGCCCTGCCCGAGTACGGCTCCGGTGAGTTCGTCACCGCTGCCCCGGCGCATACCGGCAGCCACGGCACTGGCACCGTCCACCGATACCGCGTCGAGGTGGAGCGCGGCACCGGTCTGGCCACGCGCCCCGCCGCAGCCGCGGTCTCCGATGTGTTCGCCGACTCGCGCGGCTGGACCCGCACGGGGCAGGACGCGTTCCAGCAGGTCGACTCGGGCCCGGCCGGTCTGGTGATTCGGATCGCGACACCGGCCACCGTCGACCGGCTCTGCGGCGCGTACGGGCTGAACACCCACGGCGAGGTCAACTGCCGCGTCGGCGACACGGTCGTGGTGAACCTGAAGCGGTGGATGCGGGGGTCGCCGCAGTTCGCCGGCCCGCTGGCCGAGTACCGGGCTCTGATCATCAACCACGAGGTGGGCCACTGGCTGGGCCACGGCCATGAGACCTGCCCGGGGCCCGGACGCCGTGCGCCCGCGATGATGCAGCAGATCGACGGGCTGAAGGGGTGCGTCGCCAACGCGTGGCCGTACACGTCCGCGGGCACGTATCTACGCGGCCCGTCCGTCCCGTGACAGCACAGACCCGGGCGTACAGGGGGACACGCCCGGTCAGCCGGACACGGTCATCCCGCCCAGAGGGGTACGGCGCGGCGACACCTTGCGATGGCTGATCCGCCAGCCGTCGGCGGTGCGTACGACGGTGTCGTCGTAGGAGACGGAACCGCAGGAGCCGTCGGCCCTGATCCCCAGGCCCTTGGATCGGACCTGTGCGCGGCCGTCTTCCGATGCCGTCACGACGACATTGGTGACGTGGTGCGCGACGGGGTTGGCGGCTCCCAGCGCCCATGCCGCCTCTCGGATGGCCGCCACCCCGAGCAGCGGCTCCTGGCCGAATTCGGTGAGGTCGTAGACAACGTCCGAGGTGAACAGCTCCTCGAACCTGTCCAGGTTTCCCTCGTCGACGAGGTGACCATGGAGCGAGATCAGTTCGGTGATGGCCAAGCGATCTTCAAGAGCGAGTGACACACGCGTCCTCTCCGGCCCGGCACGGAAAGAGCACGCCGAGCAACGATCCGTCGTCAGCCCGGCACCACACCGCTCGATGCCGCGACGAGCCGGTGCGTGCGGCGAGGGGAGGGCCGTGCCCTGGCGATCGTCCCTCACCGCCGTTCGGCATGCCACCGACTTGTCCAGCCGCCCCCTGATCCCGTCGGTCGAAGCAGTCCTACGGGGCAGTCCTCGCCCCACATCAGAAGGACACCCCAATCGCCCGAAACACCCCGATTTCCGTGTTCACTCAAGCACAGAGCGCGAGAGCAAACGCCCCCCGACGTGAGCCCGCCCATAGGACCCAGATCACTTACTGCCGACCCTAGTAGCGATATCGACCCCTGAAATAACGGACAAAACCCCCCAAACAAGGGGGCTGAGTCCCACCCTCCCACTAGGTGGCGTAGTACGTCACATCATTGCCAGGCGATTTTGCGACCGCTAACAATTGCTGAAGTCGCACGGCGCCGTTGACCGAGAAATGGCGCTCCCCCCGCGCCACACGGCCATTGCGACTCCGAGCGATTGGAAGAGGACTAAACCGCCCATGCGCATTCGCAGCATCTCCGGTACTAGCCGTCTGACCAAGACCCACAAGCTTTCCGCCGCCGGCATCGCCGCGGCCGGCACCGCCGCACTGGCGATCTCGCTGGTGCCCGGCACCGCCAGCGCCGCCCCGCAGGACGGCACCCTCAACGCCAAGCCGGTCGCCGCGGTCAGCAGCACCGCCACCGGCGGCAAGATCGAGCAGGCGAGCCTCACCCAGCAGTCCCCGGTGACCGCCACCAAGAAGGCCGACGCCAAGCCGGCCGCCGGCGCCAAGCAGGACGTGACGCGGACCGCGGGCACCACCGCCAACCTCTCCGAGCGGACCAAGCTGGTCGTCAAGCCCGTCGCCGCCACCACCCCGGCCAAGAAGAGCTACAGCAACAACCTGGACGGCTGGATCCGCGAGTCCCTGGACATCATGAAGGCCAAGGGCATCCCGGGCAGCTACGAGGGCCTGCACCGCAACATCATGCGCGAGTCCACCGGCAACCCGCAGGCCATCAACAACTGGGACGTCAACGCCACCAACGGCGTCCCGTCCAAGGGCCTGCTCCAGGTGATCGACCCCACGTTCAAGGCGTACCACGTGGACGGCACCTCCTGGAACATCTACGACCCGGTCGCCAACATCACCGCGGCCTGCAACTACGCCGCCGACCGCTACGGCTCCATGGACAACGTCAACTCGGCGTACTGATCCACAGCCCGGCAACAGCCCTACACACGCCGCGGGGCGGCACCCTCGCCCAGGGACCCCACCAGGTCCCCGGGGGGCCTGGGTGCCGCCCCGCGGCGTCATAGGCGTCCAGTCCGCGTCACAGCCGCACAGCCATCGACGCCGAGTAGCGTCGGACCACTGACCGCGATCGGGATCGATCGGGCGAGCCCCGATCCGCCCCGCTGCCGCGAGCAGGACGGTCCCCGAAAAGTCACTGGCCCCCCGTGCCATCCAGCGGAGAGACTTCCGCCGTGTCGCTTCACCAGAACGAGGTCCCGGTCGACGAGACGGTTGTCAGGTCGCTGCTCAAGAGGCAGCGCCCGGAGTGGGCCGAGCTGCCGTTGTCACCCGCGGGCGCGGGGACGGACAACACGATGTACCGGCTCGGCGACGATCTCCTCGTGAGGCTTCCCCGCACCGCCGACACGGCGTCGGCCGTGCGGAAGGAGCAGGAGTGGCTTCCTCGCCTGGCGCCTCTCCTCACGTGTCCCATCCCCGAGCCGGTCCATGCCGGGGCGCCCACCGACGCCTTCCCGCTCGCCTGGTCGGTCTACCGCTGGATCGACGGTGCCGAGCCCGGCCCCGACACCGTCCGGGACTGGGCCGCCTTCGGAACCGACCTGGCCGCGATGGTGCGCGAGTTCCACGGCATCGACCTGATGGGAGCGGTCCGCGCGGGCGACCTGAGCTGGTATCGCGGGGGCAGCCTGCGGGCGTGCGACGAGTGGATCGGCGCGCGGTTCGACGCCTGCCGCGCCACGGTGGGTTCGGAACTCGACGTCGAGGCCCTGGAACGGCTGTGGCGAGCCGCCCTCACCCTGCCCGAGCCTTCCGGACCCCATGTGTGGCTGCACGGCGACCTCAAGCCGACCAACCTCCTGGTTCGGGAGGGCAGACTGAGCGCGGTCATCGACTTCGGGGCCCTCTCGGTCGGCTTTCCCGACGCCGAGCACGCCCCGCTCTGGGATCTGCCGCCCGAGGCACGGCATGCCTACCGGAACAGTCTGGACCTGGACGACCTGACCTGGGCCCGCGCCCGAGCCTGGGCGATCGCGGTCGGCGTCAGCGGCATCTCCTACTACTGGCACACCTACCCGGCGTTCGTCGCCGAGTGCCGGGGACGGCTCCAGGCGATTCTCGCCGACGCCGCGCGTTGAGCGGAGTCCGCCGGCGAGCGTTCGGGCGGGCAGGCGGCCATGGGCGTGCCGGGACGGGGCGTCCGCATCTCCGGCGCTCCACGAAACGTGCGGGAAAGCGTTGGCCCCTCATCGCGGACCGGGCCACCATGACTCCGTGAAACCTTTGACGATCGTCGCGGGCGACGCGACCAACCCTCAGGCGAAGGGGCCCAAGGTCATCGCCCATATCTGCAATGACCTCGGCGGATGGGGCAAGGGATTCGTTCTGGCGATCTCGCGCCACTGGCCCGAACCGGAGCGCGAGTACCGCCGCTGGCACCGTGAGCGCGCCGGCAACGACTTCGCCCTCGGAGCAGTGCAGATGGTCCGCGTCCGATCCGACATCTGGGTCGCGAACATGGTCGCGCAGCACGGGATGAGGACGGGAAGAAGCAGCGGTCCGCCCATCCGCTACGAAGCCGTCGAACGCTGCCTGGACGCGGTCGCTCAGCACGCCCTTGCCAACGGGGCCTCCGTTCACATGCCCCGCATCGGCTGCGGCCTCGCCGGCGGCACCTGGGACCGCATCGAACCGATCATCAGCAGAACCCTGTGCGCCCGCGACATCGCCGTCACCGTCTATGACTATTCGTGAGACGGTGCGGGGAGCGGGCAGGTCCGGATTGCGGCGGGTTCCGCGGCGTCTCGGGGCAGCAGCAGGGGGTGGGAGGTCGGCTGATCAACGTTCGACTCATGGTGCCCCCTCGTCACGGCCGAGCGACCCCCTCCCCCCGTCAACGGGATACGGGGGGAGGGGACCACGGTTCTCCCCGCACAGCGGGAAGGCACACGTCCGGGCACCGGCATGAGGTGAGCGCCCGAACCTGCACACATAGTGACCGTAGCGTCACCCTGCACAGGGCGGCAAGTATGCAACGGGGCAAACAAAGTTGCCGGCATATGCAAGCGCCCCCACCTCGGGAAGGTGGGGGCGCCGCAAGGCACGGCCAGGCCGATCAGCTCACGAAGTGGTCGAACTCGCCTGCCTTGACGCCGAGGATGAACGCGGCGAGCTTTCCTCGGGTGGTCGTGATCACGGTGCCAGGCTCGTCACTTTCACGCAGCGCTACGGACCCGTCTTGACCCTGCGCAACCTCTACGCAGTTCTCTCCCCCGCCTCCGGAAAACGACGACTTCCGCCATTCAACTGGTGCACTCATGCCTTATGTCTCACAGTTCCCGTGCGATGTGATGGATAAGTTGCCGTGACTCTACGGGAGCGAGCGAGGCCCGCTCCGCGACGTCGAGCAGCGCTCGATACCTCTTGAGGTCAGCCTCGGAATCCAGGAATCGGCCACCGAACGCACTGTCAATCTGGACCGTATCCAGTTGCGGTACCACGCCGCCGGCATAGAGAACGGGTTGCGTCACCTCGACGAAGCCTTCATGGGTGAAGGGGATCACACGCAGCGTCACGGACGAGCGCTGGGACACGTCCATCAGGTATTCCAGCTGCTCACGAGCGACCTTGCGCCCACCGAACCGCATCCGCAGGGCTGCCTCGTGGATGATGGACTTGTACTCCGGAGGCTCCTCGCGATCGAAGATCTGGGCTCGCTTCATCCGGTGTTCGACGCGGGCCTCGATTTCTTCTTCGGAGAGTTGCGGCGTGACGCTGCTGAACAGGATTCGCGCGTAATTCTCGGTCTGGAACAGGCCGGGGACCGTAACGCTCTCCAGAGACCGGAAAGCCGTGGCGTGGTACTCGAGTTCGGCGATGTTGAGAAACCCTGGCGCAAGGATCCCGCGGTAGTTGTCGAACCAGTGCTGGCCGCGGTGCTCACGCGCTATGGCACAGAGCGCTTCGATCAGCGCAGGGTCGTCGCACGAATAGAAAGTGGCCAGCCTGCGAATGCGCTCCTCACTGATACCGATGCGGCCCGACTCCATGTGACTGATCTTCGCCTGGTCAACGGAGAGCAGGCCGGCGGCTTCACGGGCGGGCTTCCCGGCGCGCTCACGCAGTTTCCGCAGTTCAACGCCCAAGCGCGCCTGCCGAACAGTCGGGTTGTCCCGTGGCGGCATAGGTACCTTCCCTCAGTCTCTCCGAGTGTGCCGGGTAACCGTGCCACGGGTCCACCTTCCATCACCAGCCAATCCAACATACTTGCCACGTGGCATAGTTGCCCCTAGCGTGGTGGATGCGCCGCCCTGCGGCCAACAGCGGTTCGTCGTGCGTCACACCCGCGTTGGGAGACATCGAATGAAGCTCGCTTCCGTCTTAACTGCCCTGCCGCCGCCCGTACTCCGCTACACCCCCTACTGGCTGCAAGGGCCCAACAGTCCGGGGATGGCCGGGCTCACCCGGCGGTTCCTGAAGCAGCTGCTGGTGGCCGAGGGGGCCCACGAAACCGCCGTCGAGGCCGCGCAGTTGTGCGCGACCGAGCTGGTCGCCAACGTGCATCGGCACACCACCAGCCCCACCGTCGCGGTGGAGATCCTGCTGACCCCCGAACGCCTGGTCGTCCACGTCCACGACGACGCCCCGTCGACCACGCTCGCCGCGGCTGCCCGCCAGGGCGACGAGGCCGAACACGGCCGCGGGCTGGGCCTGGTGGACACCTACGCCACCCGCTGGGGCACCACCGTCTACGCGGGCCGGCCCCCGCGCCGCAAGTCGGTCTGGTTCCGGCTGGACGCCATCACCGGCGCCAAGTCCCCGCTATGAGCGCCGACTTCATGGCGTGCGGAATCCCGGAGCCACGCCGGCCAGGCGAACCCGCATGGGTATCCTCCGTCGCAGATTCGTGGATGCGCGCCTCCGCACATGACTTGTTTCGGACTGTCCCCACACGAGCGCGACAGGAAGCCTCATCCGCGGGCGCGGGACCGTATAGGGGGATGTCGTGCTACGGGTTCACTTCACTGCCGATGACCTGGCGCAGGTGCGGGTCATGGTGTTGGGGCCGCTCGCCGAGACGCAGATGAGCCTGCGGACGGTGCAGGGGCGGGACCGTGCGGCGCTCTTCGGCGGGTGGCGTGCGCGCACCGGTCCGCGGATCAGCGCCGAAGGCAGGCACGCGGCCCGGTTCCTCAACCCCCCGGACGGCCTGGTGGATCTGTTCACCATGGTGGGCGCGGCGAACTGCGTGGACGAGGGCTTGGAACGGCTGCTCAGCGTGGAGCGGCGTCGGCTGCGCGCGGAGTTCTCCATACGGCCGATCCCGGAGCGGGCAGCGCCCTGGCTGAGTGAGGTGATGGATGCCGAACCCAGGGCGGTCCGTTGGCTGGCCGACGCTCTGCGGGACTGCCACAACGTCGCCGTCGCCCCCTACTGGCCCCGCATCGATCAGCACCTGCAAGGCGAGGTGGCACGGCGTGGGCAGCTCATGGTGCAGGGCGGGGTCGAGGCGCTGCTGAACAGCCTGCGCCCGATGGCCGTGTGGAACCCTCCGGTGCTGGAGATCCCCGGCTATCGGCCGCTGACCCACCCGAGCGCCGACTTCCACCTGTCGGGCAGTCCGCTGGTGCTGGCTCCGTCGGTGTTCTGCGGGGCGGTACCCCAACTGTTCGCCAGCCCGGAGGACGACACGGTCGTCATGACCTACCAGGCTCTGAACAGTCCGGTCGACGCCGCCGCCCTGTGGGCCGCCCCGGCCGGCGACCGCCGAGGCGATGCCCCGGTGCCGCCCGCTCTGGCCGCACTCCTCGGCCGTACCAGGGCGGCCGTGCTGTGCGCCATCGCCGACCATCCCGCGTGCACGACGACGGAACTATCACGGCGGGCCGGCATATCCCTGGCCAGTGCCAGCGAACACGCCAGCACCCTGCGCGGCGCCGGGCTGACCACTCTCACCCGGGAACGGAAGGCCGCCTTCCATACGCTGACACATCTCGGCGTCGCCCTGCTGAGCACCTCGGCCCGCGACGCCTCCGCACACCAGGCGTCGCCCCAGGTGATCCGGTCGGCGCGATCCTCGACGGGAGTTCGCTGACACACCCGCCGGCCGCCCCCGCGCGGCCGCCGGCCGGCTGACCTGGCCCCGGCCCCCGGGACGGTCCGGTCCAGCCGTGACATGGATCCGCACGGCCGCCCAAGGGGTCCCGGCGGCACGGGTCACTTCGGGGCAGCCCGAAACGAGTCGACCCTCCCTGACCCGCTGCCCGAACCTGGTGGTGCAAGCACGGGGGGGCGCCCGACAGCCCCGGGGCCAACCCACATGGCCCGGGGCTGTCGGACCGCGTACACCTTCCCCGCACATCCACGCGACTGAAGGAGCCCAGGACCCGGACGTGCTCCTGGGCGACGGCGGTTCGCCGGCGGCGACAAGGTGTACGCCGATCGGTACGCGAGCGTGTCGAACACCGTGTTCCGGGGTGCCGACCACGGCCGCTCCAAAGGCGCCGCGGTGTTCGACCCGACGCCCGGTAGCGATTCGGCAGATTCGGAGAACGCTCCGTTCTGCATTCCACAACAACACGCGAATGCCGCACATCCACCGTGCCCGGATCGCCGGCAGCAGGACACTCCCGTGCGTTTATCACAGCGATTTCCCATGGAGGAACCTGAATGGATCCAGTAAGAGCCTGGAAGGACCCGGATTACCGCGGGACGCTGGCGGCCCCTCCGCGGCACCCCTCGGGAACCCCCGGGCTGGGCAAGCTCGACTCGGCGGGGCTGGCAGCGGTGGCGGGGGCCGGTACGGGCGCCATATGCCTGGTCAGGACCGCGACTCTGACCATCCCGGTCTGGTGCGTCGTCAGCCTGGCCATTTGCCCCTGACCTGAGCCGTCGCGTTACACGACAAGCAGAAAGAGAACTCAATGGATTCGGTGAAGGTCTGGAAGGACCCGGATTACCGGGCCACCTTGTCCGCGGCCGATCGGACAGCGTTCCCTTCGCATCCTGCCGGAATCGTCCCTATGTCCCGCACGCAATTGTCGGCAGTGGCCGGCGGAACCACGTGGTGGTGCTTCGGGATAACCGTGAGCATCGCGGCGTGCGCGGGCACCAAGGGCATCTCGAGTCTCGGTTGTTGCTGACCACATACCAGTAAGGAGCCACACATGGACATCGTCCGCGCCTGGAAGGACCCGGAGTACCGGAGCACCCTTCCCGCGAGCCCGCAGCACCCGTCCGGTGTTCCCGGCCTCGTGCGTCTGGAGGCCCCGGAGCTGGCCGGCGTCGCCGGCGCCGGCACCCAGTCGCTGCTGAGCTTCGGCTGCTGCCAGTCCCCCCGAACGTTCACGCTGACCAGCCCGATCTTCTGCAGCATCTCGCTGGCGATCTGCTGATCAACCCTCTCGGAAACACCAGCTCTCCCCGCGTCGCCGCCCGGCGGCGCGGGGAGCGGCATGGGAAAGGCAGGACATGTCTGTTCGCAACCTCCCCTGGCACAACGCGGCCTTTCTGCACGAGAGGTCTCCCTCCGCGGCCACCGACGGGGCAGTCGAGAAGAAGCGGTGGATCGACGCCTTCGGCTCGGAAGAAGCCGTCGCCACCGTGGCCGGGGCACTGGGGCTCACCTTCGACGACCTCTGGGCGCGTCTGGGGCCGGGGGACAGGTCGGCACCCGTGCCGTCCTGGGTACGGGACCTGCAACGGCGCGCCGAGGCGGGCGAGGCGGACGGGGCACCGTCCTGGCTGGCCGAGGAGGTCGATGTCTCGCTGCTCCGCCCCGCCGCGGCACTCGTCCGAGGCAGCCAGCACGAACTCCACCAGCGGCTTTCCGAACTCACCGCGGGGTCACGGCTCGCCGGCCTCGCCGACGCCCTCACTGCGGCCTGGCCGCAGGAAGAGGTCATCAAGGCCCTCGTGCGGACCATGGTGCTGGAGCTCAACGTGGCCCGGGTCGAGGGGCGTCTGCGCGGGGACACCCCCGAGGACCGGTACGCGGACTACATCCGGCTGCTGGGCGAGGAGTCCCTGCAACGGGAGCTGTGGGCCGAATACCCCGTCCTGCTGCGGCACATCGGCGACATCCTCACCGGCTGGCTCGACTCCCGCACCGAGTTCGCCGAGCGGCTGCTGGCCGACCTCGACCAGCTCGACACCTGGTGCGACGGGGGGCTCGGCGACCTCGTCGACGTACAGTTCGGCGCCGGTGACACCCACCGCCGCGGTCGCAGCGTCGCCGTCGTGAGCTTCACCCGCGAGAAACTCGTCTACAAACCCCGCTCCCTCGCCTCCGACATCGCCTGGGAAGAGGTGCTGGGCTGGTTCCACCGGCAGAACCCCGAGTGCGATCTCATCGCCCCGCGGACCCTGACGGGCGAGGACTACGGCTGGTCCGGATTTGTGGACCACCGGCCCTGCCGGTCGGAGGCCGAACTGCGGGCGTTCTTCTGGCGCACCGGCGCGCTGCTCGCCCTGAACTACGCCCTGTGCGGCGTGGACGTCCACCACGAGAACCTCATCGCCCACGGCGCCTACCCCGTGATGATCGACATGGAGGCGCTGTTCCACGGCGCCCTGCCGACGACCGGGCAGCTCTGGTCCACACCGGCCGACGACCTCATGGTGGACGGCGTGCTCCGGGTCGGCCTGCTGCCGTCCAAGCTCGTCGTCCGGAACGAGGGAGTCGCCCACGCCCTCGAAACCAGCCCGGTAGGGGTGGAGGGGGCCCAGAAGACCCTGATCCCCGTCCCCGTCCCGCAGAACACCGGCACCGACGAGATGCGGTTCGTCGAGCAGCACGTGGAGATGCCCGGTGACACCACCAGCCGGGCCCAACTGGACGGCGGGGTGGCCGATCCCCGGAAGTACGCCTCCGAGGTCGAGGCGGGCTTCGCCTGGACCCACCGCGCGATCGCGGCGGACAAGAGCGGCTGGTCGGCCCTGCTCGACCGGTTCGCCAACGTCGGGATGCGGCACATCGCTCGCGCCACGGCGTACTACACGTGCCTCCTGGAGGACAGCAGGCACCCCGACTTCCTGCGCGACGCCCTGGACCGCGACCGGTTCCTCGCCCGCCTGGCCGTCACCGCCGACGGCACCCAGCCGTGGGAGAGGCTGGTGCCCTCGGAGATGCGGGACCTGCGCAGGGGCGACATCCCCTTCTTCTCCTCGTTGCCCGGCTCCCGTGACCTGGTGGACAGCGAGGGCGTCACGATCCCCGACGTGCTGGACGAGGCGCCCATTGAGGCCGCGCGCAGGCGGCTGGCCCGGCTGGACGAGAACGACCTCGCCACCCAGACCATGCTGATCCGGCGGGCGTTCGACTCCCTGGAGCCCGCCTCGGCCCCGCACGCCGGCCTCATCGGCCTGGCCCTGCCGGACCGGCCCTCCGCCCCGGAGGATTCGCTGTCCGCGGCGGTCCGGCTGGGCCACAGCCTCTGCGACACCGCCGTCCGGCAGGGCGACCGACTGGGCTGGATCGGGCTCAACTTCATCGACGAGGCGATCTGGCAGGTCGGCCCCACCACGATGGACCTGTACTCCGGCATGCCCGGAATGGGGCTGTTCCTCTCCGTCGCGGCACGGCTCAGCGACGATCCACGGCTGCGCGAGTACGCGGAGCTGACCGCGGAATCCCTGCGGACGCAGGCGCTCGCCGCCGCCGACCGGATAGCCGAGACGCCCGCGCCGCTGCTCGGCGAGGCCCTCAGGGAACAGGCGGACGCCGGCGCCTTCGGGGTGACCGGCAGCATGGTCTACTACCTCACCCACGCCGGTGTGCTGCATCGGCGGGCCGACCTCGTCGACGCCGCCGAGCGCACCCTGGCCACCCTCGACCAGCACATCGCGCACGACACCAAGTACGACGTCATCATGGGCGGCGCGGGCGCGATCCTCGCCGCGCTGGCGCTGCACGCCGTACGTCCGGACTCCGCCGCGATCCGCACCGCCGAACGGGCCGCGGAACACCTGCTGCTCGCCGCCGAGCGCACCGGCCAGGGCACGGCGTGGCAGACCAACCTCGGCCCCGCGCCCCTCACCGGAATGTCCCACGGCGCCTCCGGCATCGCCTACGCGCTCGCCCGGCTGCACGCCGTACGGCCACGGCCGGAGTACCCGCGGGTCGTCGAAGAGGCCCTGCGGTACGAGCGCTCCACCCTCGACGCCAGGCAGGGCAACTGGCCCGACCTGCGGTACGAGAACATGGGCGGCGGCAACGGCTGCGGCCTGGCCTGGTGCCACGGCGCCCCCGGGGTGGGGATGAGCCGGCTGGGCATCCTGCGGACCCTCGACCAGGCCGACCGGACCGTGTCACCGCTCCGGACGCTGGCCGAGGAGGACCTGCGCACCGCCGAGCGCACCACGCGAGCGGCCCACTTCGGCGCGGACGGGACCTCGCTCCACTCCTTGGGCAACAACGGCATGTGCCACGGCGACCTGGGCAACCTGGAGTTCCTCCACCTGGCCGCCCGGCACCGCGGGGACGCGGCCGGCGTCGACCGCGTCCAGCGGGGAGTCTCGGCCCTGCTCGCGCTCGGCGAGGACGGCTGGCTCACCGGCCAGCTCAGCCCCGAGTCCCTCCCGGGGCTGATGTACGGCCGGGCCGGCATCGGCTACAACCTGCTGCGGCTGGCCTTTCCGGACCAGGTCCCCTCGGTGCTGCTGCTGGACCCGCCGGCGCGGGAGGCGGACGCCTGATGGGTGACAGCCGGTGGGAGCGGCTCCGTCCCGGCGGAGCTCGCACCCGGGTTCCCGTACTGCTCCAGGACAGCATCGCCGAGTGCGGGGCCGCCTGCCTCGCCATGCTCCTGTGCGCCCACGGCCACCATGTGACCGTGCCGGAGGTCCGCGACCGCCTCGGCATCGGCCGCGACGGGGCCAACGCCGCCGCCCTCGCCGCCACCGCCGAGGAGTACGGCCTGACGGTCGAGGCGTACCGGGCGGAGCCGTGGGCGCTGGCGAAGCTCACGCTCCCGGCGCTGCTGCACTGGAACCTCAACCACTACGTGGTGCTGGAGGAGATCGACGAGCACCAGGCCACCATCGTGGATCCGTCCGAAGGCCGGAGGACGATCTCCCGCGCCGAGTTCGACGGCTCCTTCAGCGGGGTGGTGCTGGTCCTCGCGCCGGGCCCCGGGTTCCGGGCGAAGGCCAGACCGCGCGGGGAGGTCCTGGGCTTCCTCGCCCGGTACGCCCCCCGGCGTCCCTCGCTCATCGCCGGCGTCCTCGGTGTCTCCGCGCTGCTCGCCGCCCTGGGCCTGCTCCCCGCGCTGATCACCAAGTACGTCCTGGACGAGGTGGTCGCGAGCGGCTCCACCCAGGTGATGTACACGCTCGGGCTGGGCATCGCCGCCCTGGTCGCGGGTCAGGCGCTGATCGGCTTCGTGCGGAACCAGCTGCTGCTGCACATGCGCAACCGGATCGACCACGCCCTGATGACCTCGTTCCTGCGCCATCTGTTCCGGCTGCCGTACCCCTACTTCCAGCTCCGGAACAGCGGTGACATCCTCACCCGCGTCTCCAGCGGCATGCTGGTGCGCGAGGTCCTCACCTCGCACACCCTCTCCCTGGTCCTCGACGGCGGCATGGGCCTGCTCTACGTCGTCGTCCTGTGGCGGCTGGCCCCGGCCATGGCCCTGGTGGTGCTGGGCGCGGCCGCGTGCCAGATCGTCATCGCGCTCGCCTTCACCCCGCGGGTGCGGGACACCAGCCGCCAGGAGATCAGCGCCATGACCTTGGCGCAGGCGCAGCTCGTGGAGTCGCTCTCCGGCATCGAGACCCTGAAGGCGGCGGGCGCCGAGCGGATGGCCCTGGACCGCTGGCAGGAGCTGTACGAGCGGCAGTTGGCCTCGACGCTGCGCAAGGGCACCGTGGGCAACGCGATGGACGGCGTCATGGACCTGACCAGACTGGGTGCCCCGCTGGTGCTGCTCTGGACGGGCGCCTGGCTGGTGATGGACGGGTCCATGTCGCTGGGCACCCTGGTCGGCGCCAACACCCTGGCGGGTATGGCGCTCGGCCCCATCGGCACGCTCTCCCGGACGTACCACGCCCTCCAGGGAGCGGGCGTGCACGTACGGCGCCTGCGCGATGTGCTCGCCGAGTCCCCGGAGCAGCCGGGGCCGCGGCCCAAGGCCCCGGCGATCCACGGCGACATCCGGCTGGAGTCGGTGCGCTACCGGTACCAGCCGGACGCGCCGCTCGCCGTCGACGCCATCGACCTGCACATCCCCGCCGGCAGCATGGTGGCGGTCGTGGGCAGGTCCGGGTCGGGCAAGAGCACCCTGGCGCGGCTGATGCTGGGGCTCTACCAGCCGGTGGAGGGGCGGGTGCTCCTCGACGGCGTGCCCATCGACCGGTTCGACGTGGAGTCGGTGCGCTCCCGCTTCGGGGTGGTCGTCCAGGACAGCTCGGTGTTCAGCGGCAGCATCCTCGACAACATCAGGATCAACCGGCCGGGCGTGGGCGTCGACGACGTGGTCGAGGCCGCCACCACCGCCTGCCTGCACGCCGACATCGAGCGCATGCCGCTGGGGTACCTCACGGCACTCGGGGAGCGGGGCAGCGGCATGTCCGGCGGTCAGCGCCAGCGGCTCGGGCTGGCCCGCGCCCTCGTCGGGCGGCCGAGCGTGCTGCTGATGGACGAGGCGACCAGCCACCTCGACACCCTCACCGAGGAGGCCATCCAGCGGAACCTCCGAGAACTCCGCTGCACCCGCATCGTGATCGCGCACCGGCTCAGCACCGTGCGTTCGGCCGACCGGATCGTCGTGGTCGACCAGGGCAGGGTGGTCGAGCAGGGGACCCATGAGGAGCTCATCGCGGCCGACGGCGCGTACGCGGAGCTGGTGCGGAGCCAGGAGGATCCGGCGCCGGCGAGCCTCGACCGAGCATGACGGCGGGCGGCGCGCCCGGCCGCCACCGGACGCGCCCCGCGGGGCTCAAGGACGAGGACGTGGGTGCCCGGCCTCGTTCGGGCTTCGGTCCTGGGCCCCCATGCCACCGATATCGGTCGGATTGATGTAATTCGGGTGGCACATCACACACACGCGGGTCGCCTTCCGGGTGCCGGGGGCGCCCGCCCGACCGAACCGGAGCAGCACCGTGATCCTGATCAACGTCAAGTTCCCCGTCCGCCCCGAGTACAGCGAGGACTGGCTGGCGCGAGTGGAGGAGTTCACCCGCGCCACCCGCCAGGAGCCCGGCAACGTCTTCTTCGAGTGGTCCCGGAGCGTGGAGGACCCGAACACCTTCGTCCTCATCGAGGCGTTCAAGGACGGCCAGGCGGGCGAGGCGCACGTCAACTCCGAGCACTTCCAGACCGCCATGGCCTGGATGCCGGAGCTGATCTCCGCCACCCCGCAGATCATCAACGCCGAGATCCCGGCCGAGGACTGGGGCCCGATGGGGGAGCTGTCGCCGCGCGAGAGCTGAGCGCCGGAGCCCGCCGAGGGTCCCGCGGGCGCCGCTGTCGGCCGCTGACCAGGATCCTCGGTACAGCGGCCGCCCTCGGACGGCGGAGGATCCGGGCATCGCGCACCGGGGTCCTCCGCCGGACTCGGTGGTCCCGCCCGGCCTCGGGCGGCATGCCCAACCGCCCACGCCACACGGGTCGCTTCGGCTCAGCCCGAAACAAGTCGACGTTTCCTGAGCCGCCGCCCGAAACTGGTGGCGCACAGCACGGGGGGGTGCCCGACAGCCCCGGGGCCGACCACATGGCCCGGGGCTGTCGGGCCCGCCGGGCAGCGGGGAACGGCACCGCGGGACTAGCCTTTGGGCATGGCGGCGGCAGGCGACCCGGTGACGGTCGAGGTGCGGAAGTACGACGGCGCTCTGAGCGCGCGGTGGACCGCCGTCCGGCTCGGCGAGGACGAGCACGGGGTCTGGCTGGGCACGGCGGAGGGGGTTCGCGTCCGGTCCGACCAGGGCGACTGGTCCAACCGGTGCGCGCACGTGATGGTGGTCCCGCGCGGTGCGTGGTGGACGGCCACCTTCTGCGTGGATCCGGGCCCCGAGATGTACTGCGACGTGTGCACGGTGCCCGAGTGGGACGAGGACGGCACCGCCGTGCGCATGGTCGACCTCGACCTCGATGTCGTACGGCCCCGCGGGGGCGAGGCATACGTCAAGGACGAGGACGACTTCGCCGAGCACCGGGTGAGCTTCGGCTACCCGGACGGCCTCACCGACGAAGCCCGGCGGACCTGCGCCTGGCTGAAGGAGGCGGGCCGTCGCGACGGGGCGGGCGCCGAGCCCTTCGCCTCGGTCTACCGCCACTGGCTCGACCTGGTCGGCTAGGTCCTGTCCGGTCGATCATGCTGGATCAGGGAGCGGGGTCTGGTGCGTGCAGATGCAAGGCGGAGGAGGGAGCCACTGCGGAGCATTGGCGACTGACGACAACGCCGCAGATGTGCGTGCCAGGGCACGCGAGCCCAGCAATGATCGGCCGGACAGGGCCTAGGCCCCGGCGGCACGAAGCGGCCCGCCGGGGCCCGAGCCCGAGCCCGCCCCGGGAGGGGCCTACGCCGCCGGGGTGAGTTCGGCCTGCCCGAACAGCAGCGCGTAGCCGGAGGGGAGCTGCCGCAGGATGCGGGCCGTCAGATCGCGGCCGGCGCAGGCGGCGACGGCGGAGAAGACGGATCCGGTGTCCCAGCGGGTGGTGGCCAGGGAGGCGCCGGTGCGGGCGGCCAGGTCCTTGACGAAGGCCCAGCCGGTCAGTGGCTGGGGGTCGGGGATCTGGGCGGCGAGGATACGGGCGGCCTCGAAGGGCAGCCGGGCGGCCAGTTCGACGCGTTCGTCGCCGGTCAACTGGCGGCCCAGCCCGGCCAGGACCAGGCGGACGGATTCCTCGGCCCTCTCGCGGGTGGGATAGGCGCCGTCGTAGCGCACCTTCTCCAGCATCCGCTCGTACGCCATCCCGTGCTGGGGCGGTGCGCTCTGGTCGGGGATCACTGCGGTGGTTGCCTTTCTGCCATCAGGGGTGGTGGTGGCTGGGTGCGGTCACCGGGGGCGCGGGGTCAGGCGGGCTCGGGGTGGCCGAAGAGCAGGTCGTAGCCCGCGGGGAGCTGGAGCAGGACCTCCCTGAGCAGGTCGTCGCCGGCGGCGTCGGCGACGGTGCTGAGGACGGCGCTGACGTCCCAGGCCGCGGTCTGCTCGGTGGCCCCCTCGATCCAGGCCGCGGTCGCCCGTACGAATCGCTCCGGGGACAGCGGCTCGGCGCTCTGCAGCGGGTTGAGGAGGATCAGGGCGAAGTCCTCCGGCAGCCGCGCCGCGAGCCGGGCCCGTACCTCGCCGACCAGGTGCGCGCCCAGCAGGGCGAGCACCACGCGGGCCGCGCGTTCGGCTTCCCGCGGGGTGTCGTACTCGCCGCGGTCCCTCACGTGGTCGAGGAACGCTTCCCGTCGCATGGCCATGTCGGCAGGCCCCCTTTCGTCGTCCTCGGTTTCTCGGTTCCTCGGTTCCTCGGTTCCTCGGTTCCTCGGTCGGGGAGGGGGGAGGACGGGCGAGGGGGAGGCAGGTGCCCGTCCTCCGCCGCTGTTCAGCCCTGTCGCTTCCGGCTCAGCCGGAGATCTCCTTGCGGTCCGATCCGAGGCCGACGGTGATCTTGCGCGGCTTGGCGCGCTCGGCGATCGGGATGCGCAGGGTGAGCACGCCGGCCTCGTAGTCGGCCTGGATGTGCTCGGTGTCCAGCGTGTCGGCCAGCTGGATCTGGCGGGAGAAGGCGCCCAGCGGCCGTTCCGACAGCTCCATCTGCACGTCGTCGGACTTGGCCACGGGCCGGCGCTCGGCCTTGACGGTGAGCATGTGCCGTTCGACGTCGATGTCGATCGCGTCCGGGCGGACGCCGGGGATGTCGAAGGCCACCACGTACTCGTCGCCCTCGCGGTAGGCGTCCATGGGCATCGCGGACGGCCGCGACCAGGTGCCCGGGGTCAGCAGCTGCTGGGTCAGCCGGTCGAGCTCACGGAAGGGGTCGGTGCGCATCAACATCGGAGATCACCTCCAGGAGGGTTTGTGCGGTGTGCCAATGCGCCTCACTGAATCCGTTGTAGCATGTCATCCAATGGATGACAAACGTGGCGTCGTCCTAAGGATGACAACTGAGGGAGATGCCCATGACCCCGGCCGACCAGCCGGCCTCACCCGGCCCCGACGCCCAGAGCCCGGCGTCCCTCACGCCCTCACAGACCCCCGCCTCCTTCCTCGCCGCCGCGGCGGCCCTGCGGGCCATCGACGAGGCCCTGCACGCCGCCGCCGCGCATGAGGGCCCCGGCGCGTCCGGGGTCCCCGACCCCGGCCCGGAGCAGGCCCTGGCCTCCCTGCTGCTGCTGCGGCAGGTGCGCGAGCGGCTCGCCGGATGGGAGACCGGCCTGATCGAGACGGCCCGCGACGCCGGGGCCAGCTGGGCCGACCTCGCCCACCCGCTGGGCGTGGCCAGCCGGCAGGCCGCCGAACGCCGCTACCTGCGCAACCGGCCCGGCCCCGCCGGCAGCACCGGCGAGCAGCGCGTCCAGGCCACCCGCGAGCGCCGCGCCGCCGAGCGCACCACCGCCACCTGGGCCCGCCGGAACGCGGCCGACCTGCGCCGCATCGCCGGCCAGATCACCGCTCTCACCGACCTCCCGGCCGCCGCCCGCCTCCCGGTGGGCCGCCTCCACGAGGCCCTGGCCCACGACGACCCCGCCGCCCTCCTCCACCC
>NZ_SRID01000754.1 GCF_004684805.1 Streptomyces palmae | reverse complement strand
CCGCCTCGCCGACCACCCGCCCCCGGAAGTGGCCCCGACTCGTCAGCGGCCCCGGAAGCGGCGGCGTTCGGCGGCGGGAGGCTGGGGCGGGTGGTCGGCGAGGCGGACCACCGGGTCCTCCGGGCCTCCCTCGCGCCCGGCGACCACCGGTTTCTCGGCCCGCGCGGCCTTCGCCCGGTACTGGGCGGCGTCCGCGAGCCGGAACAGGCGGCGCGCCGAGCGCACCGGCCCGATCGGATCGCCGGTGGAGGCCACCCCGCAGGCGACGCCCTCGCCCAGCTCCAACTCGGCCGCGCGGCGACAGAGTTCGTCGGCCACCGCGACCACCTCGTCCGCCGTGGGGCCGACCGCCAGCAGGCAGAACTCGTCGCCGCCCAGCCGGGCCACCAGCGCGTCCGGAAGCATCGCCCCACACAGCGAGAGCACCGAACCGAAACGTTCCAGCAGTCGGTCGCCGACCGCGTGCCCCTGGGTGTCGTTGACCTTCTTCAGCCCGTTGAGGTCGCAGACCACCAGGCTCACCACGGTGCCCTCGACCCGGTGCGACTCCAGCGCCTCGTCCAGCCGCATGTCCACCGCCCGCCGGTTGCCGAGGCCGGTCAGCGGATCGGTGAAGGCGAGCCGGCGGGCCTCCTCCAGCCGCTCGGTCTGCGCGATCCCGGCGGCCGTGACCGCCGCCAGTACGGTCGCGAAGTCCGCGTCCCGCCGCTCGAACACCGGCCGGCCCACCGCCCGGGCCACGTACAGCTCACCCCAGGCCCGCCCCAGCAGCACGATCGGGGCCACCACGCAGCTCCCCCGGCCGCGGCGGCGCAGCGCGGCGCCCCGCCCCCAGCCCGCGTCGGGC
>NZ_SRID01000753.1 GCF_004684805.1 Streptomyces palmae | reverse complement strand
CCGCACCCCTGCGCCCCGGCTCGGTCACGGCCCCCGATACCCTCGTCGGGTGGCGCTCAAGAACATTCCGGATCCCGGATTCGCTGAAGACGACGGCTCTGCCGACCCCCGCCTGACCGCGGCACTCGCCGCCTGGAAGGCCGATCCCTCGGCCGAGGCCGGCGTGCTGGAGGCGCTGGCCGGGGCGCGGATGCTGGTGCCGGTGGTGGCGGTGCTGGGCGAGGTGGAGGAGGGCCCGGACGGGCTGCGCCGGGAGAAGACCAGCGACATGGCGGTGCCGACGCTCCAGGCCCCCGACGGGCGGCGGGCGCTGCTGGCGTTCAGCTCGACCGACGCGCTGGCCCGCTGGCGCCCGGACGGGCGGCCCGTGGCGGTGCCGATGCGCGGGGCCCTGGAGGCCGCCGCGCACGAGAAGGCGGACACCATCGTCCTGGACATCGCGGGTCCGGTGACCTACGAGCTGACCGGCCCGGCCCTGCTCGCCCTGGCCGAGGGCCGTACCAGTGTGGACCCGCTGACCGACCCGGCCGTGGCCGAGGCCCTGCGCACCGTGCTGGCCGCCGAGCCCGAGGTGCTGCGCGCCCATCTGACCGCCGCCGAGGACGCCGACGGGATGCTGGCCCTGGCACTGGCCGCGGACGCGGTCGCCCAGCAGACCGTCCAGCGGCTCGCCCAGGCGCTGGCCACCCACGAGGTGCTGCGCGCCCGGCTGGTGCGCGGGCTGACCCTGGCCCTGCTGCCGCCCGGTGCCGAGCTGGGTGGCGAGCCGCTCTTCACCCGCTGAGCCCACGGGCGGCCTCGGCCGTCACCCCGGCCGCGGGCCGCCCCCGGCCAAGCCCCTGACCAGCCC
>NZ_SRID01000083.1 GCF_004684805.1 Streptomyces palmae | reverse complement strand
GACAGGGTCCTTGCGGGCTGCGCCCGCAACAGCGAGCCGGGTCGCTGCGCTCCCCGGCCGCTCCCGCTCCGCGTGAGCGGATGCGGCTCGCTGCGCTCACCGCCAGGTGGCACGCGCTCCGCGCTCACCACCAACCACAGGGCACCCGGCCCGCGTTGCGGGCCGGGGCCGGCCTCCGGCCGACCCGGTGGCCTCCGCTGCGCTCCAGCCACCCGCCACCCCCACCGGCTGACCCCACGTCACCCGCCGTACCACAGGGTGCGCCACCTCCGCGCAGCCCACCCACGGGCCTGCGGCCCGGCAGTAGCAAGGAAAAGGGAGGGTGACGGGTGGTCGGGAGAGTGACCACCCGAACCAGGAAGCGCGGAGCCGAATTGACCTGTTGTCAGGCTGCTTGCCGGAGTGCCCGTAAGGCAACGGTAACAGAATTCGGCCACGTTCGAGGGACTTTTCGCGTTCCGAGTGCTTCACTTTGAATTACGAGATAGACTCTGGACTCAGACAGCACCACTGAGGAGTCTGGATCGGTTTTCGATCACGCTCCCCCGCTACTGGACCGAGGCTGGGACCGGGTTCCGGTGAGGTTCACCGTGGCCGATCGCACGCCATCTACGTGCAGGTTTCCCGTTTCCGACCCCACCGAGAGCCCAGGAGAAGGCAGACGGATATGTCGACCACAAGCCGAACCGATCAGCGTGAGGCGGCGCAGCAGGAAGCCATTGACGCGGTTGTCCGTGCCCTCGAATTGCCTGCAAGATCGCTTGCGCCCGAGAGGGGGCTTCGGACTCAGGTGATCATGGCGACCGGGTCCGGCAAGACCCGGGTCGCGGCCCGCAGCGCGGAGAAGCTCCGCGCTGGCCGTGTGCTGGTGCTCGTCCCCTCACTGGACCTGCTCACCCAGACCGAGGCTGCGTGGCGCGTGGCTGGCCGTACGGGCCCGATGATCGGGGTCTCGTCCCTGCGGGGCGAGGACGTGACCTTCCCCAACACCACGGACGTGGACGAGCTGGTCGACTGGGTGCGGCCCTTCGACAAGGTCACCGTGTTCGCCACGTACGCCTCCCTCGGGCTCGGCACCCTGGAGCGCGCGCACAAGGCCGGCCTTCCGGGCTGGGACCTGATCGTGGTCGACGAGGCGCACCGGACCTCCGGCCGGATCGGAAAGCCTTGGGCGGTCGTCCACGACAACACCCGCATCCCGTCCCTGCGCCGCCTCTACATGACCGCCACGCCCCGCCTGTGGCAGCTGGACGAGGACGCCGAGGCAGCCCCGGGCGAGCTCGTGGCGAGCATGGAAGACGACCCCGAGGGCCCCTTCGGCAGCAGGGCGTTCACCCTGACCCTGTCGGAGGCGATCGACCGGGGAATCTGTGCCCCCTACCAGGTGGTGTGCGTGGACATCACCGACACCCAGCTCCAGGCCGCGCAGCTCCTGGGCGCCGAGGGCCGCTCGGACGAGGTCCGCGGGGCCCGGCTCGCCGCGCTCCAGACCGCCCTGCTCAAGGCGTCGGCCGAGGAGGGCTTCCGCAGGACGCTCGTCTTTCACCACGTGGTGAAGGAGGCCGAGGCGTTCGCGGCCGGCCTGCCCGACGTCGCCGCGCAGCTGCACGCCGCTGACCCTGAGCTGTACCCCAAGACGATCTGGGCGGACTGGCTGTGCGGCGACCACAAGCCGGGCCGCCGGCGGCGGGTCCTCGGGGAGTTCGCCGACGGTATCGCTGCGGACGGCACGGTCGTGGAGAAGGGCTTCCTGGGTTCGGTGAAGGTGCTCGGGGAGGGCGTGGACACCCGGGAGTGTGACTCCGTCTACTGGGCCGACGTCCGCGGCTCGATGCCCGACCTCGTCCAGGCCGTGGGCCGCGCGCTGCGGATGCACCCCGGCGAGGGCAAGGTCGCCTCCCTCGTGGTGCCGGTGCTGCTCGGGCCCGGCGAGACGGCGGACAACATGCTGACCTCCAGGGCCTTCGGCGGGCTGGCGAAGCTCCTGGAGGCACTCAGGGCGCACGACGCCCGGGTGGTCGAGCAGTTGGCGCAGCAGCAGGCTCCCAGCGCCTACAAGCCCGTCCAGAAGGCCGCGCAGGGCCAGGAGAGCCGGGGCGAGGGGAACGGATCCGGCGGGCCGTCGGCGCCCGCGCGGAAGTTGCTGAAGTTCTCCACGCCGCGCGACCCGGCACAGCTGGCGGCGTTCATCAGCCTGCGGGTGCTCAACCCGGAGCACGAGCACTGGCGGCGCGGGGTGGAGGCCGCCGTCATCTTCGCCCGCGAGCACGGCGACCTGAAGGTGCCGTTCACGTACCGCGTGCCGGAGGGCGAGGAGGCGGAGGGGGTCGGGTGGCCGGCCTCGCTCGCGAACTTCCCCCTGGGGCAGTGGATCGCCGACGCTCGCCGGTTCTACGCCCGCGGGGACATGGACGAGGACCGCATCGGGCAGCTGGAGAAGCTGGGCATGGTGTGGTCGCACTTCGACGTCGCGTGGGAGGAAGGTCTCGCGGCGGCGCGCGGGTGGGCCGAGGTGAACGGGCACCTCCTGGCCCCGCTGGACGCCACCTACCAGGGCTACAAGGTGGGCATCTGGCTGAAGAACGCGCGGGCCGCCGCACGGAAGGCGCAGGAGATCGAGCAGCGGCGTGCCGAGGGTCTGCCGGTGGAGTCGTCGGCCGGGGCGCTGTCGGCGGAGCGGCGCGAGCAGCTGGAGGACATCGACCCGTCGTGGTGCCCGGCCTGGCCGGTTGAGTGGCAGCGCGCCTTCCACCTCGTCCGCCTGCACCTGGAGGAGGCCGGCGGCACGCTGCCGACCGAGCCCGGCGAGGTGATGCATCAGGGCGTGGATCTCGGGCGGTGGGTGCGGACGCAGCGGCTCGGCTGGGACAAGCTCACGACCGTGCAGCAGTGGATGTGCGAGCAGGTCCTCGGCATCACACCCGCGACCGAGAATAAACAGCCGAAGCCGCGCCGTACGCAGGCCGACAAGTGGGCGCTGAACTACGAGGCCGCCAAGCAGTTCTTCGAGCGCGAGGGGCACCTTCGGGTGCCGAGGAAGCATGTCGAACGGATCGTCGTCGGCGAGGACCAGGAGGAGCGGGAGCTCCGGCTCGGGGCGTGGGTCGGGAACCAGCGCAGCCGGGCGGCGACGCTGTCCCCGGAGCGGGTGGAGATGCTGTCCGCGATCGGGATGCGGTGGTCGTGATGGGCGTCGTCGTCACCGCCGTCGTCGCGCTCGCGGCCGGCTATCTGGTCGGGCGACTGCGTCCGTGGCGGCGCCTGGGCGATTGGGCGGCCGATCAGGTCCGCTTCACCGGGGCGTGGGCCCGGGGCGGTGCCGGGCGACAGGCCGTCGTCGTCTTGGTCCACGCCGTCACCGCGCCGCGCACCAGCTGGCGCATCATGCGCGCGCCGGCCACCGACGCCCCGTTGCCGGTGTCCCTACGCGATCCGGACTGGATCACCAACCGCACCCGGACAGACAAGGGAGACACTCCGTGAGCACCGAGCAGTACGACCCGGTCGCGTACGGCCAGGAGCTGGCCGCCATCAGCCGCCACCAGACCGAAGCCACAAACGCACGGTTCACCGTCTTCCAGGCCCTGGCCGCCGTCGGGATCGGACACGAGCAGGCCGACGACATCGTGGCGAAGCTGGAGGCCGGAGCGGTGGCTGGCGCCCACACCTGGATCTCCGAGAGCAGCCCCCCGCACGGAGCCGAGCCGCGGTTCGAGGAGGGCTGGTTCGCCAGTGTCCGCGACGTCGCCAGCCACCTGCTGCGCATCGCCGACACCACCGCCACCGCCGGGCGGGGGCGCGCCGCGTCCAGCGCCATGCTCCTCGCCCACCTCCAGCAGCCCGCCTCCCCCGCCCCGCAGGAGGCTCCGGCGGAGGACCCGGGCCCGGCTCCGGAGCTGGACGCGAAGGACGTCCTGGCGGCCGCAGAACGCTTCCCGTGGGCCCTGGCCGTGCCGGGGACGCGGCACTGGCCGGACGGGGAGTTCCTGGATGTCGCGCTGAGCGCGGTGCGCTCCGAGGAACGCCAGGGGTACATCGAGCGCCTGGAGGCGTTCGTGGAGCAGCACCGCGAGCGTCTGGAGGAGGTGCTGCGGGCGTACGGGCCGGGCAGTCGACCCGCCTCTCGCGGCCGGTACGCGCTGATTGGGCAGCCGGAGACCCTGGTCATCCTGGAGCGTATGGAGGCCAACCCGTTCGGTCTACGCAGCGAGTGGGAGAAGGAGCTGGAGACCGTCTTCCTGGACGACCTCGAGTTCGCGTGGGGGCCACGTATCCGACTCAGCCGGTGAGCAGCCGGAACGGCAGCGGGGCCGGGCAGGGTGTTCCTGTCCGGCCCCGCTGTCGTCGGGTGAGCCGAAGTTGAGCGTGCCCGGAGGCGGCGTCAGGGGGTGTCGCCGGACCAGTCCCAGCGGTTCCGCTCGCCGGGCCGCGGGTCGTACAGGGCCCGGCCGCCGGCGCCGAATTGCCCGAGCTCGGTCATCAGCGCAACGCCAGTCTGGATCTCGTCCGCTGTCCAGCCGGTGATGTCGAGCAGCAGCCCGTCCAGCGGACCGCCGACCAGCGCGGCGTACGTCTGGTGCGGCAGCGGGCCGGGGTGGGGGTCATCGTGGTCACATCCGTACACCCGGCCGGGCAGCAGCTGCTCGTCGTCGGCGTTCATCCGGCCAGCCTCGCAGCCACCACCGACAACCACCCCGGCCTCCGAGGCCGCCGGCTACCGGCGGCGCCCGATACCGAACCGGCTGCGCGGCTTCACCGCCGGCGCTTCGGCCGCCGCGCGTTCGACTTCCTCCGCCTGGCGGCGCGCGACGCGCTCAGCCTCCGCGCGGTCGGCGGCCTCCTTCGCGCACGGCCCGCAGAGCCGGTCCCACTCGCCGGGCCACGAGCGTTGCCTGATCTGCTGCCAGCGGTCGTCGGTGAACTTGTTGCCGCACCGCATGCAGACCGGCCGCTGCGCCTCCCGGCGCGCGGCCTCACGCTTCGCCTGCCGCCGGCGGGCCTCCCGGAGCTCCGCCCGGTACAGCCGCTCGCCGTCGGGGTTGTCCAGGGCTACGGACAGCGTCTGCCACTCATCGCGCCCGAGCCTGCGCCACACCGGGCCCGCGGCCCCGGCCGGGTCTGCGGTGATCCGCTCCAGCTCGGTGACGACCACGGGCACCGCCTGGTGGTAGTCGACCGCCGTGAACCCTGCGCCCCGGTGCGGGGTGCCGGCGAAGTGGGCGCGGGCGGCCTGTTCCAGGCGCAGCATGCGGCTCTCGCGCTGCGCGGCGGTCTTCCCCGTGAACACGAATGCCACCGGCACGTAGCCCTCGCGGCCTGTCGCCGGGTAGATCCGGGACCACAGCCGGAAGTTGTGCACCGCCGCTCCCTGCCGACTGGCCGCCTTCTCCTTGTCCGCGTCGGCCTTCGGCGCCAGGAGCTCGAACCAGTCGTGGTAGCGGCGCAGCTTGTCCACCAGGTCGTCGACGGGCTCGGTGACGCGGTCGACCTCCAGGAGCATCGCGGGCACTCCGGCGTCCGGGGCGCGCATCGTCAGGTCGGCGTACTGGGTGTAGCCGTAGGGGAGCTTGTGGGCGATCTCGGTCTGCCAGGACAGCGGGGTGCCGTACCCGGCCCCGGTGAGCACGGCGGCGGTCGAGGTGACGGCGGCGGCGTGTTCGTCGTAGCCGTCGTCCTTCACCGGCTGGCTCTTGGCGTCGACCCGGATCTTGCGCAGCGCGGAGATCCGCACCGTCTTCGGCAGCAGCAGCTTGGCTTCCTTGTGGCCCTTCTCGGTGAGCACCCACAGCTGGTGTCCCGACTCCAGTCGCGTCTCCACCCGGACCAGGCCCGTCTCCTTCAACGCGTTCAGGGTGTCCCTGGTGATCCGGTCGTGCCGGTCGGCGGGGCGCAGCATCCGCCAGAGCTGATCGGCGGTAGCCCTCTGGAAGATCCCCAGCGCGCGCAGCACTTCCTTCCGTCGCACTCCGGTCGGCTTCCAGACCTGTGTCGACCTAGGAGGGTTGTCGAACGCGCCGCGGGACCTTGACTTCCGGGGCTGACCTGCGGATACGCGCCGGGTGGGCGAAGTGGCCGTGGAGGGGGCGATGGAGGGGCCCGTGGAGGGGGCCTGCGGAACCTGGCCGATGTCCTCGGAAGGCCGGCGGCCGGGGGCCGCGTGGTGCTCGTGGGCGGGGTTGGGCGTGGGCACGGTGTCCTCGGTTTCTCCGGCCTGCGGGCCGGGTCGGCGGTCGCCGCCCCGCACGCGGATGTGCGTGCGGGGCGGAGCCACCGTGTGAAGCCACCCCTTGTCCGCAGTCTGACGGCCACCGACAAAGGCGTCCGATTCCTCCTTGACCAACCCCTTGCAGTCCGGTTTTGTCCGTGACCGGAGTCACGTCCGCGCCGTGTCCCGGAGCGCGGTCTCTGTCCACAGGGCCGGGCGCGCACTGTAGGGCGATCGGCCGGGAGCAGCAGGCATCCGGTCAGCGAACAGCAAGGAGCCGTCATGGAGACGACGTCGCCCAAGGTGTCCCAGCTCGCCCCGGAGCAGATCCTGCGGGCCGCCGACTACGTGGAGCTGGTCTGGCAGGAGCAGGGCAGCAAGGAGGAGAAGGCCGCGCTGGCGGAGTTCCACGCCGACGGCCCGGAGCTGGCCCGGCTGATCGGTGAGTTCGGTGCGCTGCTGCTGGCCGACTACCTCACCGTCGTGCACGATGAGCACGCCGACTGCGAGTCCGCGTACGTCGCCGGGCAGCTGGTGACGGTGGCGAGCCGGTACCTCAAGCGGTGGTGCCTCGCGGGCGGTGGCGCGGACACCGCGTGGATCGCGGCCGGGTTCCTGATCGAGTGCATGCAGGAGGTCGACCAGGTCCACCAGTTCCTCGCCGACATCCGCGGCGACGCCTACGCCGGGCAGCCGGCGGCCGCGGCCTGAGCCGAGCGGGAGATCGGCGTCCAGTGGACGACGCGCTCCACCGCACCGGATGCCCGGTGCGGTGGAGCGCACCGAGTGGACGCCACCCGCATCCGGTGGCATCCACTCTCCATTCGGTGCGGACGATGTCGTGCGCTTCCACTCGGTGGACCGCACCACGATGCGGCGATACATGGCATCCTCCGCACCACACACCGCCCTACGGACGGTGACGGTGCGTGGTGCGCCGGGAGGGAGAGATCTCCCCTCTGCCACTGTGCATCGAAGGCCCGGTGCAGGTCATTTCCGGACTGGTAGCAGACGTGGTCAAGGGGAAACGTCGAAGAACTCACGGAAACTCATGCCTGGACAAGGGTTGCTTTCCACTCGGTGGACTGGGTGGAATCCGGCGGCACACCTGGTCAAGGGATCCGCATCGAGTGCGCAGCATCCGATGCACCGTCACCCTCTGTACGCACATCAGGTGGAGCGGGCGGAAAGCGGCGGCCACTCCGACGCGCGTTGGTGGAGCGTGCGGTGCGGTGGGTGGTGCGGTGGTGCGGTGGGTGGGAGTGCACGGCATCGTCGGCGGGCGCACCGGATGCCGGGATGTTCCACACTCCCCCACCGGGTGGAGCGCCCGATCCGCGCCACCGTGGTCTCCACCGTGCACGGCGCGCGGTGGAGACCACCGTGTCCACTCATCCCCGGCGACAGCCCCGCGCGGTGCACCACGGGCTCGGCTGGCTGCCGGGGTACTGCCGTGAGCGGGAGCGGCGCCGGGCGGGTGGCGGCATCAGACAGCGCCATACGCAGCCGGGCCGCGTCGGCGAGCTGCTCCAGGCGCTCGCGCGGCTCCGGCGAAAGTTGCGGCGGGGTCGGGGCAACCATAGGGGCCTCCGAGGGGCGGTCCCTGGCACCCTCTCCCGCTCCCGGGTGACTTCGGGGGTGGGCTGCCGGTCGCGTCCCGGCGCCTGGCACGGTGACTTCGTCCTCCGCCCCGTCGTGCGGGCCGCACGGCGCTTCACGGCCGGAGGCCCTGACCTTGGCCGGGGTCAGGCTGCTGGCGCTGCTGCTCGTGCTCCTGGCGGTGCTGGTCGACCGGACTGTCCGGATCGGCGGCCGGGGCCTTTCGGTCCTCCACGGCGCGGCGGTCGGTGAAGGCTGCGAGCCGGTCCAGGTTCTTGGGTGTGCGCAGCCACGTCGCGGGGTCGGTCATGCGGCCCTCCAGGTACTCCTCGGGCATCGCGGCCTGCTGGTGTGCCTGGACGGCGGCGGCCCGCTGCGCCGGGGTCAGGGCGGCGTCCCGGCCCGGGTGGTCGACGGCGTGGGGAGCGGACGCCGTCTCGCCCTCGAGGTCGCGGTGATCGGCGGGTGCGGAGACGGCCGAGGTCGTCGCCTCGTTGGCGGTGGCGGTGGCGGTGTCGGCTCGGATGCGGGCGTCGCGGATCGCGTTCTGCACGGCAAGGCTGGCGACCCTGGCTCGCTAGTAGCGGCTGGACTCCCGCGGCGGCGTGCCTTCGGCGAGAGCGATCCACCATCGGTGCGGCGGGACGTACTTCTCGGCCAGTTCGAGATCCTGCTCACGATGCCAGACGGGGAGTTTGATCGTGTGCGCGTGTGCGTGCTCGGCGACCGGGAAGTCCCCGGCCTGGGGTACCGACGGTGGGAGTGCGGGTGGCTGGGGAAGTGCTTGGGTCTTAACCGGGTTAAGGGTCCAGGAGCTGCAGTGCTGTCTCACCAGGATGGGTGACCGGCCGGGCCTCTGCGTTCAGCTTCGCCGCACCTCCTAGTAATGTTCGGTCACATGAGCATCCCCAACCCCCGAGGGGAGCGAGAGAAGCTAATCACCGCTCTCACTCCCCAGTTGCGTAGGCACCTGAAAATCCGCGCTTTTGAGCACGGAATGGATATTCAGGACGCGACCGAGCACGCGATCAACGCCTGGTACTTGGCAGACGGCTTGCCGGAGGTGAAGACCGACGGGGCGAAGACGTGGGGCACGTTTCTCCCCGTGGGCGAGCCGGACAAGTTCAAGGCGGCCTGCTCTGAGCGCGGGGTCACCTACGTGCAGGGGCTGGCCCAGGCGCTGACGCTGTGGTTGGACAACCACCCCTCCCCCACAACGCCGCTCGTGGCGCAGCCGGTCGTCCGGGTCATAGTGGCCAACCAAAAAGGCGGCGTCGGCAAGACGTTCATCTCTTCCGGCATCGCCCAGGCGCTCGCTGAGACGGGGCACCGCGTCCTGCTCGTCGACTACGACCCGCAGGGGCACCTCACCGCGGAGCTCGGCTTCGAGGACCTCATGTACGAGGACGACGTCGAGACGCTCATGATGCACATGGACGGCACCGCGAAGGGTGACATCCACGAATTGCTGGTGGCGTTGGATCAGAGGCGCTTCGGTGAGCGTCTCCACCTTCTGCCCGCCTCCGACGACGCCTTCCTCCGCGATGTCGCTCTGTCCAAGGTGAGCTTCAGCGAGGCTGCACTGGAGCGCGCCCTCGAGCCCTTGGAGGAGGACTACGACGTCATCATCATCGATGGCCCCCCGAGCCTCGGACTGAACATGGACACCGCGCTCTACTACGTGCGCCGGCGCGACGGCGAGCTCGCCGACCGTTCGGGCGTCATCACCCCGGTCTGGGCCAATAAGGCGTCTCACCGAGCCTTCCGGCTGCTGAAGTCCCAGATGGACGACCTCTGCAGGAAGGGCCGGATCCAGGTCGACTACCTCGGGATCATCGTCAACGCCTATGACAGCCGGCGCGGCAAGCTCGTCCAGGCGAACAAGGAGCAGTGGGAGAAGAGCAGCTCACCCTCAGTCCTCGCGGTGATCGGCGATCTGAAGGAAGGCCGCGAGGCTGCGGACGGTGAGATCCCGTTGCTGGAGTACGCACCCGACAGTGACCACGCGCAGGTGATGCGCGACCTGGCGAAGGAGCTTGCCGTATGACGCCCCCGGCCCAGCGAGTCACCCGCGGCTTCAGCATCGACGAAGACGGCGGCAGCGAGAAGCCCGCACCGCGCCGTATCCGCACCCGTCAGCAGATCATGAACGGCGAAGGCAAGCGGCCCCCGGCGGCGGTGGAGCTCGGCCTGCTGGCACACAACCCCTTCAACCCTCGTGACGAGCTCACGGACATCGAGGAGACCGCAGACTCGCTGCGGGCCAAGGGACAGATCCAGCCCATCACGGTGACCAGACGCGCAGCCTTCCTACAGGCATACCCCGGCCAGGAGAAAGCGATCGGGGACGCTGAGTACGTCGTCATCGACGGAAACCGGCGTCTGGCTGCAGCTCACGAGGCCGGCCTGGAGCAGCTGCGGATCGATGTCAACGACGACCTAGCGGCCAGCGCTGCGGACATCCTCGAGTCAGCGCTCATCGCCAACATCCATCGAGTGGATGTGCCGCCACTCAATCAGGCACGCGCCATCCAGGAACTGCTGACGAAGCACGGCTCGCAAGAGAAGGTCGCGAAGCGACTCGGAAAGTCCGGTGCCTGGGTATCCCAACGGCTGGCCCTTCTCGAACTCCCCGACGACCTACAGCAGAAGGTGGAGTCCGGAGAGCTGACAGTCAAGGACGGCCGCCGTATCGGACGGCTCCCCGAAGAGCAGCAGCATGCTGAGGCCGACAAGGCTCTTAACCGGGTTAAAACCCCTCGCAAGAAGCGTGGCAAGGCCGCGGCCAAGCAGGGCCCCGCTGCAGGGTCCGAAGCTGCGGTCCCGCACCAGGCCGCAGGCGAGGAGGCCGGGTCGACCCTTAACCCGGTTAAGACCCAGGGGCTCGAAGCAGGGGCCGAGACCACGCAGACCCTTAACCCGGTTAAGACAGCGGGCGGCGAGCCGGAGCAGGAAGCGGACCCGCTGGCGGTCCTGGAGCGCATCGTCGCCGAAGCGGGCCAATTCGCCGACTGCCTTACATCCGTGGTCTCGATACTCGACAACGCAACGGCCGCCAACCCCACGCGGACCGACGAGCTTGTAGCCCAGCTGCGAGGCCATGTGGAGCGCGCCGTCGAGAACCTGCCCTAGAGGTTCTCAGCGCGAGAGTCTTAACCCGGTTAAGGCTGTCTAGTGCTTCTGCTGAGGCAACAGGCTGCTCTGACCGCGCTCGGCTTCGAGCACCCCGAAACACACAAAGGCCCGTACTCCGGCGAAGCTTCTTCGCCGGAGTACGGGCCTTTGCGTCAGGCCGCCCAGGTCGCGGGCGCGCCTTACTCGGAGTTGGGGATGCCGGCGGTGGTCACAGGGCGGCCGGGTGCACCGTGCCGTTGTAGCCCTCGCTGGTCGCGAGGTCGTACGGGCCGGTGGTGGTCATGCGCTCGCTCCGTTGTCGGTGTTAGCCGCCTTGAGGACGCGCGGTAGATGGACGTGGAGGTGTTCGACGTCGACCTGGCGGCCGCGGGCTCGGATTTCTCGGGCAAGGAGTTCGGTAAGACTGCTGGCCCTGTGCCTGCCGCCCGCACAGCCGATGGCGATGCGGCGGGGGCCGGCGGGCAGGCTCGCGTACTCGGCGAGGTTGGCCAGCAGCTCGCGGGCGCCGGGCGTCGCCAGGACGACGTCCTGGACGCGGGGGTTGAGGCCGTCGAGGTCGAGGATGTCGCGGGCGGCGGCCGGGTCGCGGAGCCGGTCGCGGACGTCCTCAATCCGGTCGGCGGCGGGCGGGACCGGCTGGCCATCCGGGCCGGTGGGCAGGTGCAGGTAGCCGAATGAGATCAGGCGGATCGAGTGCACGTGGTGTCCTTCGGGGTGAGGGGTGGCGGGACAGGTGTCGTGCCAGTCCTGCGAGCGGTCGCGGACCGGGACCAGGCCGCCTCGAGGAGTGGTCTCTTGCGGGGGTCCGTGGGTCACAGCTGCAGATCGGGCAGTTGCTGAAGGACGCGGTCCACGAGGTCCTGCGTCGGCCTCCAGGCCGGGAGTGCGCCCCTGGCGGGCACAGGCAGCGGTAGTTCGTGGACGTCATCCAGGACCAGGTGGTGGGTGTCGCGCTGCGCCCAGGGGCTGGTGCACCGCTCGGGGCCCAGGTCCGGGTGGCAGTCGGTGAGACGGGCGATGCCGATGACCGCGCCTTGGTGGAGGTGGCGGCCGCGGATCGCGGTGGCCACCAGCGAGTCGTGCAGGGCCGGGCGGTCCATCCGCTTACCGGCGTGGATGAGGATCCAGCCGCGCCACGGCCAGTTCATGGGCCGGTTCTCCGTGCGTTTCCCGGCGAGGATGCAGGTGGCCCAAGGCTGGCGGATCGTGATGCCGCGGATCCAGTCTCCGCGGTCGAGATCGGTCGTCATGCGGCACGCTCCGGCCGCAGCGCGCAGCGCTTCAGGAGGGTGCGGGTCACCGGCTGGCGCCTGGGGCGGGTGGTGAGCCAGGTGGTGACGGCCGCGGCCGCGATGCCGATGGAGCGGTGCAGGGCCGCGTCCAGCTCCATCCACGCGCTGCCCGGACCGGTGAGCTCCGAGATGGCCTTGCCGTCATCGTCGACGCGGGCGGCTTTGCAGTGCTCGATGTAGCCGGTCTTACCGGTCTTCTTCGCCAGCCACAGCAAGACGGCGCCGCGGTCGATCGCGGCGTGCGTGCCAGCGTTGATCGTCGCGCCGACGAGCAGCGCGCTGGGCGTGACGCGGTATCCGAACGCGCGGGTGATCGCGACGGTCGCCCCCAGTTGGACGGCGGTATAGGAGGCGACATGGCAGGCCACTGCGCGGCGTCCGAGGGTGCTGGTGGTCATGGTCGGGCGGGTGGAGTCCGGTGTGGCGGGGGAGCCGTCGGCGTGGACCAGGTCCTCGCCGTACAGGCGCTTGCGCATCGCCGTCTTCGATCCCTGCACCCAGTGGTCGCACAGCGGGTGCAGCTCGCCGAAAGTGGCCAGCAGGGTGCCGAAGAGGGCCAGACGCTCGGTGGTGAGGCGGGGCATGCTGGGGTTCTCCTGATCTCGATACGGGTGAGGGAGTGGGGTGGCCGGCCTCTTGGCAATGCGCGGCTACCCGGCGGTCCCGACCACGGCCATGCCGGGCGGGGAGCGGGGTCGTTCAGAACGGCGGTTCGCCCGGCCAGTCCGAGAAGGGCAGGAGCCGGATGCGCAGCTCGCGGCGGGAAGTCCAGCAGCCGCAGGCCTCCATCTCCGGGTTTGCGCCGTCGACCCACCAGGCGCCCGCGCCTCGGCAGTCTGGGCAGGATCGGCGGGGCTGGGGCTTGAGCTCGATGCGGTGCCGGTCGGCATACAGCTCCCAGTGGCCGGCCTTCAGGACGGCGGCGGCCGTCGCTGCGGCAACCGGGACGGCGGCACACAGCAGGATGTAGTGGAACTTCCGCTGCATCACGGATACCTCCTTGGGCTCCGGGTCCGGCCGGGCGGTCCGACCGGGGAAGTGCTGTTCGGTGCGGTTACTGCAGGACCATTTGGGCGATCGGGGGCCAGGTCGGCGCGCCCGGCAGGCCAGGACGCCGTGGCTCAACCGTGTGGAAGAAGTCAGCGACGGCCGTCGTCATCGGGTACGCCCAGCAGCTGATGGGCGAGCTCGGAGGCGAGGTACACGGCGGTGAAGCCCTCGGTGTGCAGCTGGTCGGCGGTGGGCATCTGGGCGTGGAGGTCGTGCAGCACGTGGCTGGGCACGATGCGTTCCCGGGTGGCGTTCTGCGCCTGGGCCGTGGCGAGCGGCACGTCGAACAGGACCGCGGCGGTGGGGCGCTGCCAGTAGCGGGCGCGGGCCAGCAGTCCGGCCCTGACATGTGCGAAGACGTTCGTGCTGTCCACCAGGGTTGTGCGGCCGCGGGCGAGGCGGGCGTCCAAGATCAGGTTCTGGATCTGGGCGGCGACCGGGGTGGCCGACTGGTCCGCCATGTCGTCGGTCGCTGCCAAGCGGTACTCGTCCAGGCACACCCGCCAGCTAGCCGGGTATTTGCCGGCGAAGGTCGACTTGCCGCAGCCGGGGATCCCGACCAGCACGGCGAGCGTGCCGTCGGCGAGAGGGAGGCGGCTGTCCGGGGTAAGGGTGTCCGAGGTGTTCAGCGTGGTCACGAGTGGCCTTCTCCTTCTGAAGGGCTCGGGAAAGGCGCGGGGGTTGGCCGGTCGGCCACCACCGGCCCCGAGCGCCCGCCAGGCGGGGTTCGGGGGCGGCAGAAGCGGACCGGGTCAGATCTTGTGGACGCTGCCGTTGTGCGTGCTGGTGCGGACGTCCAGGTCCTGCCGTCCGCGTACGCCGCGCAGAGTGATGGAGCCGTTGTGGGTGCGGGCCTCGATCCGGCCGGTGGCCTGGGGGGTGGCGGAGAGGTTCAGGGTGCCGTTGTGGGTGGTTACGTGGGCGTCGCTGCCGCTGTAAGTGCCGATCGTGGTGTGCGCATTGTGGGAGTCGATGTCGACTGACTCCTGGATGGCGTCGAAGGTGTAGTTGCCGTTGTGGCCGTCGATCTTGGCGCGGCCGACGACACCGGCGCGGACGTGCCCGTTGTGGGTGTCCATACGCAGGGCGGCGATCGGGCCGGTGACGGTCAGGTGGGCGTTGTGGGAGTCGACCGTGACGCCGGACCCGGCCGGGAGGGTGATGAGGACCTCAATCGGGCTGGAGGCGGTGCCGCCGGAGATGCCTCCGATGGTCATGTTGCCGTTCCTGTCGATGGTCACGCCGGTGACGGACCCGAAGATGACGCCGCCGCTCTGGTAGACCCGCGTGCCGCCGCCCGTGTTGATGATCTGAGCGACACCGCCCACACCTTCGATCTCCGGGACGCGGACGATGAGCCGGTCGCCGTCGAGGGAGACGGTGGAACGGGCCACGGCGTCGGCGGAGGGGCCGGTCTTGTCGTCGGTGCGCACCGTGGCGCTGGGGACGGTGGCGGTCGGGTCGACGGTCACCTTGATGGTGCCGGACGGGCTGGTGACGTGGGCGAGGTACGGGCGGCTGGAGGACGGCGGCTTCTGCCGGGTCCGCTCGCCGGCGGGCTGCGCGGTGGCCAGGTTGGAGTCGTTCTTGAGCAGGGTGACGACCTCTGCGGCCGCTGCGGCGGGAAGTCCGTGCTCGTGTACCAGCTCGGCGGCGGGGTCCTGGCCGGTGGTGATGGCGCGCTGGTAGGTGATGCGGAAGCCCGGGAGGCGCTTGTTGAGCGCCGCCTGGACGATCTCGGTCGCCCACGACTCGTTCTGCGCGACGGACTGCATGATGGCCCCCTGGAACTCCGGCTCTGCCTGGTCCTCGGGCATGGCGGAGGCGATGGTGATGAAGAGGCTGGTCGCCATCGTGGCCGTGGGCTCGCTGACGCCGTACTCGGTCATGAAGTCGCGAATCAGCTCGTCATGGTCGTCGTTGGTGAGGCTGGCGAGCATGTCCTTGTTGAACACGGGTTTCTCCCAGGTCGTTGGGGTGTGGTCGTTGTGTAGAGCGGTAGGGCCGGCTTCGAAGGCCCTGGCACGCGCGGGCCGCTCCAACTTCGATGCGAACTTTGTTTGCGAACTAATTTCACAGTAGGGAGCGCGTCGACAAGTGTCAACTTTGTTCGCAATGTTTATTCGCCAACTTTGTTGTGGCAGGCTGGCCTCATGACGACCAAGGACGAACTCAGCCAGGCAGTCGAGAACGCGCGGAGGGACTACGACGAGGCCCGCTCCAAGCTGTTCAAGGCCATCAAGTTGGCCCTGGACGGAGGGGTTGGCCCGTCTGAACTCTCGCGCCGCAGCAAGTTCACCCGCGAGTACATCGCCAAGATCCGCGACGGCCAGGGCCCTAGGGGGGTCTGAGGTGATGCCTCAACATGAACGCCTTGGCGGCCGGCCGTGCAGCCATGCTCGCTACCGGCTGAGCTGCGCTGACTTCGATGAGCTGATGCACCAAGCTGAACATCGATGCCAGCTCTGCCAGCGCACCGCCGCCGAAACGAGGCACGGCCATCTGGTCGTTGACCACGATTTCCGAGTAGGCAACTGGGCGGTACGCGGGGTCCTATGCTCGACGTGCAACGGAAAGATCGAGAGAGCCGACCTCGAGGATCCGGCTTGTGCCGCATACCTGGGCGATCCCTGGTACCGGCGGATGCTCGCCACGCGAGGGCTCGACCAGGAGCTCGCTGAGCCACCGCTCGGTGCCACGGTGTGCGCAGGCCGCCGCATGTGGCACCGCACTGAGCGCGGCTGGAGTGCCCTGGACCGATATCGCGGCAGCAGCATGACGTGGACTCAGATCTACCACCGCTACGGTCCTCACAACATCACCATCACCGCTTAAGAACTGGGCTCAGGAGCCTCCCTGAGAACCTGAGCCGCACGTAGTAGTCCCATGCGCCGCACGGTTCAACCCGGTGCGGCGCGCCGCTGTTCTCAGTTCTTTTCGCTGTTCAGGCCGCGCTGGCGGGGGACTTATCGCCGGTCTGCTCGGTGGGGGCCTCCCTCTTGACCAGCTGTGCGTCAAGCTCGGCCCGCCACTCCTCCGGATCGAGGCCGGATGCCTTGGCAGCGTCCCAGGCGTCCATGCCGATCTCGCCAGCCTCGAGTTCGTCGGCGGTCTCGGCGACCACGGTGGCGGCGAGCTTGGGGTCGGCAGCAGTGAGGGCTGACAGGAAGCGGTAGGCGCTCCAAGCCGTGACGCCAGATACGGCGTGAGCAGTGAGCATCTCGGGCCTCATGTCGCGGGCGGTCAGGTTGTGCGTGCTGCGGAGGACCTGCTTGAGCAAGTCTTCGACTGTCGATGTGATGTCGTCGCTGGCCTCGAGGGAAAGCCCCGATTCCGATTCGGTGGTGATGTCGTCCACCGTGGTGGTGGCTGCGCTGCCGGCGAGGGTGTGCTGCCAAGTGGCGTGGACGTGGTCGAGGGTGGCGAGGGAGTCGTCGGCGCCCAGGCGGGCGCGGGCGGCGTTGATGGGAGCCTGGGCGCCGAGGAAGTCCTTGCCGACGACAAGTACGCCCTGCTGGTCGGCTGTGACACGGAAGCGCAGCGTGGTGTCGGCTGCGGCAAAGCGGGCCAGGAGACGAGTGTCGAGCACCGGGAATGCGTTCTCGGCGCCGTTGGTCTGTTCAAGGACGCCGCGCAGGACGCCGCGCCAGTCGAAATAGCCCTGGCTGTTGACGCCGATGGCCAGCTCGCTGTTGGGCGCGGTGAACCAGAGTCGCCCGTCCTTGGTGGCGATGATGATCGTGTCGCTGCCGGGCTGAGCATCGCTCCATTCACGCAGCGCGGTCAGGCAGCTGGCGGGGAGGGTGCGGGCGAAGGGCTCGCCGTCCAGGCCGTGGTGGCGGTAGCGGGCGGCGGCGACGGTGTATCGGTCGGACGCGACCGCGTACAGGTAGGTGCTGTCGGCCTCCAGGCGGATGCCGTGCAGCACTTCGGTGTCTTCGTCGCCGATGTGGTTGATCGTGCGGTCGATGAGGCGGCGGAGTTGGTGGGCGTTGATCGTGACGGACATGCTGGGCTCCCCTTTCCGTAGTGGGCCGGCTGGTCCGGCTCCCTGCCCGCCCCCGGGCCCCACCAGGAGGTGGGGTGCGGGAGCGGACAGGCAGGCGTCAGCGGCGGAAGGGGTGGATGTTGGTCGGCTCGTCGTGGCTGGGCGTGGACTGCGGTGGGACGTGGATCTGGGGCCGGATGTCGATCCGGGGCTGGATGGCCGGGGGCGTGTTGTAGATGACTGGGCGCAGGCTCAGGCCGCGCAGGGCGATGGTGGAGGTCGCGGTCCAGGCGAGGGCGGCGATCCCGGTGGTGATGGTGCGGCTGTCGGTGGGAGTGGCGGACCAGACCATGCCGATGGTGGCTGCGCCCCACAGGGTCCAGGTGAGGCGGGCGCCGGTGCTGTGGAAGAAGCCGCCGATCAGGCCGAATAGGCCGGTGATCTGCCAGAGGCTGTAGACCGCGGATCCGGTGACGGCGAGGTGGGAGCCGGTGTGCTGGGCAATGTAGGTGCGCGCTGGGTTGTCGATGACGGCCCAGAGGCTGTTGGACGTCTCGGGTGCCGGCTTGGCTTGTGGGTTGGCGGTGGCGATCTGGTGGGCGAGGGCGGAGACGATGTCGCCGGCCGTGTCCAGCAGGATGATGATCACGCACGCGGCGGCCAGGCCGAGGAGTGCTTTGATCCAGGTGGCCATCCCGTGCCAGCCGGCGGTCCGCGCCTGCCTCACTTGCTCCCAGCGGTGGTGCAGCACGCCGCCTTCGCCCCAGGCGCCGTCCCACCACGTGCGCAGCGTCGACCAGCGTGATGGGCGGTGGGCGGTGTCCGGCGTGGGGGGCTCTTGCTGCTGGTCGGGGTCCTGATGGGTGTGGGGCTGGTTGTTGGACTGCATGGTGGGGGCGACTCCTTGGTCGGTGACGTGTCGTGAGTGGGTGTGTGGAGGCCGGGCGGCCTGTCCCGCGCCTGACCGCGGGGTTCGGGCGCGAGGCAGGTGGCTCGGAGGGGTTACAGGCCGCGGGCGTCGGCGTGGTGGGCTGCCTGGTCGACCATGCGGATCGGGACGCGGCCTGTGCCGTGGGCGTCGTTGAAGGTCGGCACGGAGTCGATGTCGTGGCCGAATTTGCGGCGGATCGCGTCCAAGAGCACGGCGGCGGCGCTGGCTTCCAGGCCGCTGTCGCCGCGGGCTTCGGCTCGGATGGCTCCGAGCATGCAGCGGGCGCCGTCCTCGTCGACCAGGACGTCCTTGCACCAGCCGCCGGTGAGCAGCCGGTGGTGGGCGCGCTGCAGAAGGGCGGCGACCGGGGTCGGGTAGGGCTCCGGGGGCGGCTGGAGTGTCGGGGTCAGTGGGAGGGTGACGACGTCGGCCAGGTCGAAGGGCTCGGTGGGGATGTGGGCGGTGTTGACCTCGTAGGCGACCTTGGCTTCGTCCAGCCGTACGGTCATCGCCGCGTCGATGAGGGTGAGGCGTTCCTCGAGGGTCAGTTCCGTCGGCGGCGCGGCTTGGGTGGTCGTGGCGGGGTGGTCTATGTGGGGGGAGAGCGAGGCATGGGGCATCGGGGCTCCAGGCAGGGGACGGTGAAGGGCGCCGCCGGGATCGTTGTCCGGCGGCGCCCTTCGGCGTCGTGCAGGGGGGTGGGCGTTGGGGTGTGACCGCGCCCGTGTCCCGGGCATCCTCGGACCAACAGGCGCGGGGAAGGGGATGGGGTGGAGTTCGTCTTCGATTGCGGTTGGTGCGGTGGGGACAACTACTTCGTGGGCAAGCAGGTCGGCTGGTGGGTCGACAAGTGGGAGGTCCCCGCGGAGTGGGACTGCCGGTTCTGCGATGGGCTCAACTACACGCCCGATCCGCCCTGGACAGAGGCATAGTCAGACGCTGGGGATCAGGCCGGCGAACGAGGCCAGCCGCACTCGGGCGAGCCGGGCTCGGCGGGTGGGTGGGTGTGGTCAGGCGTCGGTGAGGCTTTTGATGGCCTCCAGCGCCTGGTGGGGAGAGGTGACCTGCTCGGAGTGTCGGCCGCCGCCCTTGCCGCCGCTTCTGCCGGCTCGCTGGCGGGACCGGCCCTCGTCTTCGTCGTGCTCGTCGGGCTCGGGCCAGAACTCGCCGGGCCGCACGGGCTCGTTCCAGTCGAACCACAGGCCGCGCTTGTTCAGCTCGCTGATCTCGTAGTCGGTGAGCCGGTTGACTTCCTCGGGGAACAGCTCGGAGAGGTCGGTGTCGAAGTCGGCGTACAGCGACCGCATGAGCACGGCGCGGCCGTTGTCGAGGACGATGACCGCGACGCCGCCCGTGCTGACGCCGTTCTCCGGGTCGGCCTCGCCGCGCATGGCCCGCTCGATCGCGGAGCCCTCGCTGCGGGAGTAGCGGGCCGGGATGGTCGGCACGTCGAATGCGTTCTCCATGGTGCCCTCGGCCGCCTTGCGGGTGGCGCCGGGCGAGCCCATGTTGAAGATGACCGGGCGGCTGTTCTGCCGGAGGTTGTCCTTCATCTCCGTGGAGAATCCGTTGTGCGCGAACGGCGACTGACCGGCCGGGTTGAAGCCGATGCCGTACTTCAGCCCGGTGACGGTGAGGTCCTCGCCGTCCTTCTGGATGAACTCGCCGAAGTTCGAGTCCTGCGCGGCGGTCATAAACTCATCCGCGTAGACGTTCAGCTGCCGGTACGGGCAGCGTGTGTCGCCCGGCTTGTAGTCGTGCGGCTGGCCGTCGTGCGGCCAGGGCATTTCCGCTCTGATCTCGCACAGCGCCTTCGCCGCCCGCAGGGAGCGGGCCATCCACAGGGCGTTCGAGCCCTGCCGGTCGATGTACCGGCCGAGCACGGTGGTCTTCTCGTCCTTGCGGACGGTGGACAGCCACACCACCTGGCCGTCCAGGGACTGGGCGGCCATGTTGATTGCGAAGAACTGCGTCTTGCCCGACCGGCTGACCCCGAGGGTGAGGCCGTGGGCCGGGGCGTTCTTGTCGTGCTGGTACACCATGGTCTTCACGGGCTGGCCGGTGATGGTGAATCCGCACACGTACATGCCCTTGGCGTCCGGGGTGAGCAGTTCGCGGGTGGCGGGGAAGATCGCGCTGAGCGGCGGGGTGTCGAACGCGCTGATCAGGAACTCCGAGCCGTCGATGAGGACGAACACGCAGGAGTCGTCCTCGGGCAGGCCCAGGGCGCGGCAGACCTTGGGCAGGTCGATGCGCGGGGACTCGGTGGAGTCGGTCATCTTCGCCCGGTAGAAGGTCACCCCGCGCTCGTTGTCCCGCGTCTGGTGGACCAGTTCGGAGCCGGGGGCGCCGCCCTTGGGCCCGGCGACCCGGTCCACCCAGCGTTCGGCGTCGGTCGGCTTGGTGCGGCGACGGGCGTTGGCCTGCGGGGTGATGCTGGCTTCCATCCACCCGGGCCCGCCCTGCCGGCCGGGTTGGATTGCGACGGCCTCGAGCGTGACGTCGCTCGCGTCCACTCCGAACGCGGCCCCGACGATCTCGGGGGACAGGCCGGTGATCGGCCGCCCGGTCTCCGTGGCGCGTACCAGCAGGGTCAGGTCGTACCGCATGCCGGGGTGTCGGGTCGCCTTGACGATGTGGGTGCGGGCGGGCATCCCAGCGCGTTCCCACAGCATCCGCGCCTGGCGGGTGAGCTGGTCGGCTCCGTCGTCCGGCTGTGCCGAGGACGGCGTCGGCTCGGGTGCGGGCTGGAGCTGCGGGGCGGGGGCCGCGAG
>NZ_SRID01000752.1 GCF_004684805.1 Streptomyces palmae | reverse complement strand
GGCCCCCACCCGGGCGTTCCCGAGCATTCCCCGGCCTCGCCCCGGCCGGCCGAGGGCCGCCGGCGTCCGTCCCCGAGCACCGTCCCACCACGTGGAACGCGCGGGCGCGCGCCGCGAGCCAGGGCCGCCCGTGGGTATCGTGGCGGCATCCTCCCCCAGCCACCGCTGGGAGGTGCCCCCAAGCGCAGGGAGCCCACCGTGATGTCGGCCAGCCACTACACCTACCTCGGCCCCGAGGGCACGTTCACCGAGGCCGCGCTGCGCACTCTGCCCGAGGCCGCCACCCGTGAGCTGGTTCCCATGCTCTCGGTCCCGGCCGCGCTGGACGCCGTACGATCCGGGGCCGCCGCGGCGGCGCTGGTGCCGATCGAGAACTCGGTGGAGGGCGGCGTCACCGCCACGCTGGACCAACTGTCCACCGGCGAACCGCTGATGATCTACCGCGAGGTGCTGCTGCCGATCGCCTTCGCGCTGCTGGTGCGTCCGGGCACCGCGCTGACGGACGTGAAGACCGTGACCGGGCACCCGGTGGCCCAGCCCCAGGTGCGCAAGTGGCTGGCGGCGAACCTGCCGGACGCGCAGTGGGAGTCGGCCGCCTCCAACGCGGACGGCGCCCGGCTGGTGCAGGAGGGACGCTATGACGCGGCGTTCGCCGGTGAGTTCGCCGCCTCCCGGTACGGCCTGGAGCCGCTGGTCACCGAGATCCATGACGCGCAGAACGCGGTCACCCGCTTCGTGCTGGTCGGCCGTCCGGCCCGGCCGGCCGCGCGCACCGGGGCGGACAAGACCTCGGTGGTCATCTGGCTCGACGACGACCACCCGGGTGCGCTGCTGGAGCTGCTCCAGGAGTACTCGGCGCGCGG
>NZ_SRID01000751.1 GCF_004684805.1 Streptomyces palmae | reverse complement strand
GGTGGGGGTCGTGCCGGCCCGATCCCCACCCGGGCGCGGTGGTGAAGGCCGTGCAGCCCCCACCCGGGCCTCGCCGGCGGTTGAGTCCCGCCCCGTCAGCCGGTGCCGGCCGGGACCATGGGGAGCACGATGGTGAAGGTCGTCCCGACCCCCACCGTGCTCTCCACATCGATCGTCCCCCGGTGGTCGGTCACGATCTGGCGGGCGATGGACAGCCCCAGCCCGCTGCCGCCGGTGGCCCGCCCGCGGGCCGCGTCCGCCCGCCAGAAGCGGTCGAAGAGGTGCGGCAGATCCTCGGCCGATATCCCCTTTCCGGTGTCCCGCACCCGAAGGACCGCCAGTTCACCCTCGACGGCGAGCGCCAGCGACACCGTGCCACCGGACGCGGTGGCCCGCAGCGCGTTCCCGACCAGGTTGCCCACGGCCTGCCGCAGCCGGTCGGCGTCCGCGGACACCCGGACCGGGCGTGGCGCCACCACCTCCAGCGCCACACCGGCGGCCGCCGCCTTGGCGCGGTGCGCGGTACGGCACGCCTCCAGCACCTCGCCCAACTCGACGGCGGCCCAGTGGTAGGTGAGCGCGCCGGCCTCGGCCAGGGCCAGGTCCTGGAGGTCGTCCACGATCCGCTGCTGGAGCAGTGCCTCGTCGTGGAGGGAGTCCAACAGCTCGGGCGTCGGCTCCACCACCCCGTCCCGCAGGGCCTCCAGATAGCCGCGCAGATTGGCCAGCGGTGTCCGCAGCTCATGGGCGATGTCGCCGGTCAGCCGCCGCTGGCGTTCCTCGCCGGCCTGGAGTGAGGCGGCCATCCGGTTGAAGACGCGGCCGAGTTCGGCGATCTCGTCCCGGCCGGCGGCCGGAACCCGCCGCCCCAGATC
>NZ_SRID01000082.1 GCF_004684805.1 Streptomyces palmae | reverse complement strand
CGCCCGCCCAGCTCGATGCCCCGCTCGTCGAAGATGCCGATGTCGCAGGCGTTCCCCTGGGTGCCGGCCGGCACCTGGGGCTTGTCGTAGCCGTACGACACGGAGATCTCCCGCACCCCGTCGGGGACCTCCACCGGTAGGTAGACGAAGTCCGGAGCCCCGGTGGGCAGATGCCCCCGCACCGTACGGGTCTGCTCGCCGCCGCCGTCACCGTCCGCTCGCTGCTCGGCGTGGGCGAACACCACCGGTTCGAGGGTCAGCGCACCCGCCGCCCCGGCCAGTGCCGAGATCCTCAGTACATCGCGTCGTCGCATCCGTGCCCCCAGAGTCGGACGTGCCCAGAGTCGGAAATGTGGCGCCGCCACCGTTGTACGCCGAAGCGGCGTCCGGCGGAACGCCCGCGGATGGCGCGGCGACGTCATACGGACATCCGGGGGAACACCCGACGGGGCGACGCCCGCGTCGGCACCGGAAGCGTGCGCGGTCTCCGCGGGGCTCGACGACGAAGGGGCCCGGGATGTGTCCCGGACCCCTTCGTGGAAGCCGTCGCCCCATCGGGGACGGTGCGTCACCGCACCTCCCGTCGCGTGCCGTGCGGTCAGCCTGCCGCGGCGGCGAGGATCACGTCCACCAGGCGTTCGGCCGCGTCGGGGCGCCCGTGCGCCCGGGCCGCCGCCGCCATCGACGCGCGCCGCGCCGGATCCACCAGCAGCGGGCCGACCGCCTCCCGCAGCCGATCGGCGGTCACCTCGCCCTCCAGGGAGATCGCCGCGCCGGCCTCCTGGAGGTGCCGGGCGTTGTGCGCCTGCTCGTTGCCGGCGGAGGAGGCCAGCGGCACGAAGATCGCGGGCTTGCCGAGGGCGGTCAGCTCCGCGAGGGTGCCGGCGCCGCTGCGGGAGATCACCACGTCCGCGAGGGCCAGCACGTCGGGCAGCTCCGGGCCGACGAAGCCGGTGAGGTAGTAGCGGGCCGCGAGGTAGGGCGGGAGCATCGCCGCGTTCGCCCGCAGCTCCTCGACGTTCGCCGGCCCGCACTGGTGGATGACGTTCGCGTACTCGAGAAGCCAGGGCAGGGCCTCCCGGATCACACCGTTGATCTGCTGCGCGCCCTGGGCGCCGCCGGTGACGTAGAGGGTGGGCAGCCGCGGGTCGAAGCCGTGCAGCCCCAGGGCGGCGACCGCCCGGTCCGGGCGCCCGGACAGGACCTCCGGCCGCACCGGGTTGCCCGTGACCACGGCCGCGGACCGCACGCCCTCCGGCAGCAGCGGCAGCGAGGACTCGGAGGACACCGCGATCCGGGCCGCCGAGCTGGCCAGCTTCCGGTTCGCGAGCCCGAGGCGGACCGTCTGCTCGTGCAGCACCAGCGGGCGCTTGCACATCCGGGCCGCGAGCCCGGCCGGCACGGCGACGTAACCACCCGTCGCCAGCACCACATCCGGCTGGAACTCGCCGATCACCTTGCGGGCCTGCGCGACACCGAGCGGCACCCGCGCCATGTCCTTGATGTTCGCCGGGCCGAGCATCTTCAGCGGGTTGGAGGACCGCCGGATCTTCCCCGTGGCGACCGTGGTGAAGGGGATGCCCTCGGCCGGCGCGACCCTGGCCTCCAGACCGGTCGGCGTGCCGATCCAGAGGACGTCGAGGGTCCCGCCGCCGGCCGCCAATCGGGCCTGCAGGGTACGGATCGCGGTGAGGGCGGGATACGTGTGACCGCCGGTCCCTCCGCCCGTGACGACGAGACGGAACGCGGCTGGGAGGCGAGGAGCAACATTCACCCGGCGCACCTTACTGCTTACGCACCCCCCGGGCGCACCTGAGCCCCGGGCAGCGCACCCCGCCCCCTCGTTCCCCGCGCACCGGGAGTCCCGGGTCGCGCGTGCCGCACCACGGGCCCGCGCCGCGAATTCCGTACCGCCAGGCCCGTACCGCGAGCCCCGCCACGCGAACCCACTCGCGAGCCCCGACACCACGAGCCCCGTACCGCGAATCCCGCACCAGGAGCCCCAACATCGCACCTGGGCCCCGTACCGCGAGCCCCGCAACGCGAACCCACTCGCGAGCCCCGACACCACGAGCCCCGTACCGCGAATCCCGCACCAGGAGCCCCAACATCGCACCTGGGCCCCGTACCGGCAGCCCCACTTCAGCAGCCCCCACCGCGAATTCCACCCCACGAGCCCCACCCCGCGCTCGGGCCCCGCCGGTGACCACGGTGCCACGGCCGCTCGTATCCTCGGGGGATGACCAAGAGCGCGCAGGGACCCCAGTCACCCGCCCCCACCGCCAACGCCATGCGGCGCGCTCTCAAACGCGCCCGTGACGGGGTCGCGCTGGACGTCGGCGAGGCGGCGGTGCTGCTCCAGGCGCGCGGCGCGGACCTGGAGGACCTCGCCGCCTCGGCCGCCCGGGTGCGTGACGCGGGGCTGGAGGCCGCGGGCCGGCCCGGCGTCATCACCTACTCCAAGAGCGTGTTCATCCCGCTCACCCGGCTGTGCCGGGACAAGTGCCACTACTGCACCTTCGTCACCGTCCCCGGCAAGCTGCGGCGCGCCGGCCACGGGATGTTCATGTCCCCCGACGAGGTGCTGGAGATCGCCCGCCGGGGCGCCGAACTGGGCTGCAAGGAAGCGCTGATCACCCTGGGCGACAAGCCCGAGGAGCGCTGGCCGGAGGCGCGCGAGTGGCTGGACGCGCACGGCTACGACGACACCATCGCCTACGTCCGGGCCATGTCCATCCGCATCCTGGAGGAGACCGGGCTGCTGCCCCACCTCAACCCGGGCGTGCTGTCCTGGACCGACTTCCAGCGGCTCAAGCCGGTCGCCCCGTCCATGGGCATGATGCTGGAGACCACCGCCGAGCGGCTGTGGAGCGAGCCGGGCGGACCCCACCACGGCTCCCCGGACAAGGAGCCCGCGGTGCGGCTGCGGGTGCTGGAGGACGCCGGGCGCTCCTCCGTCCCCTTCACCAGCGGGCTGCTGATCGGCATCGGCGAGACCTTCGAGGAGCGCGCCGAGTCGCTCTTCGCGCTGCGCCGGGTGGCCCGTTCGTACCACGGCGTCCAGGAGCTGATCATCCAGAACTTCCGCGCCAAGCCGGACACGGCGATGCGCGGCATGCCGGACGCCGAGCTGGACGACCTGGTCGCCACGGTCGCCGTCGCCCGGCACATCATGGGCCCCGCGGGCTGCCTCCAGGCCCCGCCCAACCTGGTCGACGGCGAGTACGAGCGGCTCATCCGCGCCGGAATCGACGACTGGGGCGGCGTCTCCCCGCTCACCCCCGACCATGTGAACCCCGAGCGCCCCTGGCCGCAGATCGACGCCCTCGCCGAGCGCTCCGCGGCGGCCGGCTTCCGGCTGGCCGAACGGCTCTGCGTCTACCCGGAGTTCGTCCAGCGCGGCGAGCCCTGGCTGGACCCGCGCCTGCTGCCGCACGTCCGGGCGCTGGCCGACCCGGCGACCGGGCTGGCCCGCCCCGAGGCGGTGCCGCGGGGGCTGCCCTGGCAGGAGCCGGACGAGGGCTTCACCGCCACCGGGCGCACCGACCTGCACCGCACCATCGACACCGAGGGCCGCACCCACGACCGCCGGGACGACTTCGACGAGGTGTACGGCGACTGGGAGGCGCTGCGCGAGCAGGCCGCGCCCGGCATGGCGCCGTCCCGCATCGACACCGACGTACGGGCCGCGCTGGCCACCGCGGCCGACGACCCCACCCGGCTCACCGACGCCGAGGCACTGGCCCTGCTGCACGCCGACGGGCCGGCGCTGGACGCGTTGTGCCGGATCGCCGACGAGCTGCGCCGCGACACCGTGGGCGAGGACGTCACCTACATCGTCACCCGGAACATCAACTTCACCAATGTCTGCTACACCGGCTGCCGGTTCTGCGCCTTCGCCCAGCGCCGCACCGACGCCGACGCCTACAGCCTCTCCCTGACCCAGGTCGCCGACCGCGCCCAGCAGGCCTGGGAGGTGGGCGCGGTCGAGGTCTGCATGCAGGGCGGCATCCACCCCGACCTGCCCGGCACCGCGTACTTCGACATCGCGCGGGCGGTCAAGGAGCGGGTGCCCGGCATGCATGTGCACGCCTTCTCCCCGATGGAGGTGGTCAACGGCGCCACCCGCACCGGGCTGTCGCTGCGGGAGTGGCTGACCGCCGCCAAGGAGGCGGGCCTGGACAGCATCCCCGGCACCGCGGCCGAGATCCTCGACGACGAGGTCCGCTGGATCCTCACCAAGGGCAAACTGCCCACCGCCACCTGGGTGGAGGTCGTCAAGACCGCCCACTCGCTGGGGCTGCGCTCCTCCTCCACCATGATGTACGGCCATGTGGACCAGCCCCGCCACTGGCTCGGGCACCTGCGGCTGCTGGCCGAGATCCAGCAGGAGACCGGCGGCTTCACCGAGTTCGTCACGCTGCCGTTCATCCACACCAACGCCCCGGTCTACCTGGCCGGGATCGCCCGCCCCGGCCCCACCGCCCGGGACAACCGCGCGGTCACCGCGATGGCCCGGCTGCTGCTCCACCCGCACATCACCAACATCCAGACCAGCTGGGTGAAGCTGGGCGCCGAGGGCGCCGCCGAGATGCTGCGCTCCGGGGCGAACGACCTGGGCGGCACGCTGATGGAGGAGACCATCTCCCGGATGGCCGGCTCCTCCTACGGCTCGTACCGCTCGATCCGGGACCTGGTGGCCATCGCCGAGGCCGCGGGCCGCCCGGCCCGTCCGCGTACCACCGGCTACGGCGAGGTGCCCGAGGAGCGCCGGCAGGCCGCGCTGGCCTCGGACGGCCATCTGCCGGAGCTGCTGCCGGTGCTGGGGGACTGAGGCTCGGAAGGGCCCCGGCGCGGCCACGCCGCACCGGGGCCGGGGATCAGGCGTCCGGCTTGCGCCACATGGTGGAGATGACCGGGCCGCCCCTGGGTGCGGTGACCTCCTGGACGACCGTGAAGCCGAAGCGTTCGTAGTAGGTCACATTGACCGGGTTGGTGGACTCCAGGTAGGCGGGCAGCCCGGCCTCGTCGCAGCGGTCCAGCCGGGAGCGCAGCAGCGCGGTACCGGAGCCCTGGCCGCGGACCCGGGGGTCGGGGTCGGTGCCGACGATGGACAGGTACCAGTGCGGCTCGGCCGGGTGGATCTTCTGCATGGCGCCCATGAAGGCCGCCGCCCGCGCGGAGCCGCGGCCCGAGGCCCGTATGTACGAGGGCAGCGCCAGCAGCTCCCGCCAGGCGGGCTCCTTCCAGTGCCCGGGCGGATCCCACAGCGCGCCACCGGTGATCCGGCCGCTCCCGTCGGTGGTGAACTCCGACGCCCCGTGCCGCAGGTGCTGGTGGCGCAGCATGGTGGAGAACACCTTGGGCAGCGCCCGCCGCCGCACCTCCGGGTCCGGGAAGATCCAGCTCATCACCGGGTCCTCGTGGAAGGCCCGGGCCAACACCGCTGACAGCTCGCCGACATGCTCGTGCCGGGCGACCGTGATCTGTTGTGGCATGGGTCGATGCTAGGGAGGAATCCGCGGCGAGATCGGCGGAACGCGGGGGTCCGCCCGGTTCGGATCGGCGGCCCACCGCCCCCGCCGCGGCCCGGCTCCCGTTCTCCTCGGTCCACTACAGTGCGAGGCCGGGCCCGGGACCGGCGGACACCAGGAGGAAGGGGCGAGGCCATGAACGCGAGCGGCGGGACGGCGGCGGGCGTGTGGGGCCGCGCCGAACAGCAGGACTACCGCAGCCGGGTGCGCGGCTGCCTGCTCGGCGGCGCGATCGGCGACGCCCTGGGCGCGGGCATCGAGTTCGCCTCGCTCGCCGAGATCCGGCGGCGGCACGGGGAGGCCGGGGTGACCGACTACGTGTCCGCCTACGGCAGGCGCGGCCGGGTCACCGACGACACCCAGATGACACTGTTCACCGTGGACGGGCTGATACGGGCCCAGGTGCGGCGGGACACCGGCGCCTGGCACCCGCCCACCGACATCCACGCCGCGCACCGCCGCTGGTACGCCACCCAGCGCGACTGGGGCCCCGACGAGCGCAAGGCGGACGACGGCTGGCTGGCCCGCGAGGAGTGGCTCTACGCCCAGCGCGCCCCCGGCCGGGCCTGCCTGTCCGGACTCGCCGACGCCGCCATGGGCACCCTGGACCAGCCCAAGAACCCCGACTCCAAGGGCTGCGGCGCGGTGATGCGCTCGGCCCCCTTCGGGCTGCTGGTGGGCTGGGAGCCGCAGCTGGTCTTCCAGCTCGCCATCGAGTGCGCCGTGCAGACCCACGGCCACCCCACCGGCTATCTGGCGGCCGGCGCCTTCGCGCTGATCGTGCACGGGCTGGCGCGCGGTGAGGACCTGGAGGGCGCGGTGCGGCGGGCGATGGCTCACCTGGCCGACCAGCCCGGGCACGAGGAGACCACCGACGCCCTCCAGCGGGCGCTGGACGCGGTCCGGCAGGGGCCGCCCACCCCCGAGCGGGTGGAGTCCCTGGGCGAGGCATGGGTCGCCGAGGAGGCACTGGCGATCGGCGTGTACTGCGCGCTGGTGGCCGAGGACATGCGCCATGGGCTGCTGCTCGCGGTCAACCACGGCGGGGACAGCGACTCCACCGGCTCCGTCTGCGGCAACCTGCTGGGCACCCTGCACGGTGAGACGGCGCTGCCGCCGGCCTGGCTGGCCGAGGTGGAGGGCCGGGCGACCATGCTGGAGCTGGCCGACGACTTCGCCATGGAGATGACCCAGGGCCCCGCCCTGCACGGCCCCGCCGCCTCCGCGCCCGCCTGGCTGGGCCGCTACCCCCGCGCGTAGCGCCGGTGCCGGGGAGGCCGAGGGAGCCGGAGCCAAGCCGGAGCCAAGCCGGCGCCAAGCCGGAGCCGGGGGAGCCGCTACCCGTGCGCGCAGGGGGCCCGTACGCCCCGGGCGCGCCTGCGGGCCCGCGCGCGGCGCCGGCGGCGGGGCGGGTGGAAGCGGGCGATCCGGTCCGTTCCCGAGCGCCGGTGTCGTAACGTGAGGGGAATCTGTGTTCGGCAACGAGACCACCGCCCCGGCAGCGGTGCGACGCCCGGAACGCAGGGCGTCGCGCCGACCGCGAACCAGAAGGATGCCTCAGTGACCACGTCGCCTCAGCCGCCCGAAGAGCCGATCATCCCGGACGACGTGTGGGAGAAGTTCACCAGCGACACCGAAGCGTCCATCCGGGCCACCGCCCCCAAGGAACCCTCCGCCCGCGCCCGGCTGGTCACCCGGCGGCTCCAGGAGGAGCAGGATCAGCAGCGCGCGGCGGGCGAGCGGGGCGAGGCGCCGCGGACCGGGAAGCGGTCCTGGCGGGAGCGCCGGCAGGCCCGGCGCGCCGGCTTCGGGCCGGAGCGGGCGCCCCGGCCCGCACGCCCCGGCGGCAGCTTCCTGGACCGCTTCCGGCTCCCCATCGTGCTGGTGCTCACCCTCGCCGTCGGCCTGCTGATCTGGGATCCGATGGCCGCGATCCGCTGGCTGCCGGGTGTCGGGGGCTCCGACGGCGGTTCCACCGCCGATGCCCCGCCGAACCCGGGCCAGTCCGGGAAGCCCGCGCCGCCCACCGGGTCGGTGCCGCTGATCAGCCCCGCCCGGGCGTTCCCGGACGCCAAGCCGAAGCTCCCCTCCGGCGCCGGCTTCGAGCGGGTCAGGACGGTCCGCTCCACCACCTGCCCGCAGCGGGTGAGCACCGGCCTCGAGCGGGTGATCGGCGACAGCGGGGCGGGCTGCGCCCAGCAGATCGCCGCGCTCTACACCGACTCCGCCCATCAGGCCCGGTTCAGCCTTACCGTGATCACCTTCGCGCTGCCGGAGGATCTGGGTCTGGTGCTGGCGATGGCCTCCTCCCACCCCGAGGAGTACCGGGTGGACTCGCTCGCCCCGGCCGCCGGCTCCCCGCTGCCCCAGCTCGCCAAGGGCGCCTCGGAGACGCTGCACCGCATGGGTACCGAGCGCTCGGTGGTCTTCGCGAACGCCCAGTGGGCCGAGGGCGCCGATCAGGACGCTGCCCGACTGTCGCGGATGAACCGCGAGCTGCTCGACTACGTCGCGGACCAGGTGGCCGAGTTCGAGGAGGGCCAGTCCCACCCCAAGGGCAAGAACCCCGAGCGCCACCCCACCCCGCCCGCCACCACGCGCGACGAGGAACCGGCCGCCGCGGTCTGAGCCGACAGGCCCCGGGTCGGCATCTTCACAGGATCTCCCGGGGAATGGGACAGGAAATTCACCATTCAGCGCAGGGAATTACCGGCAGTGGCCGCGGAGTGGCCGGTGTGTCGGCGTGCGCCGGTGTGTGTCGGCGTGTGTCCGCGCGGGTCAGCGTTTATTCATGTCTCCCCGGTAATTCCCCACGGCACCGGCCTTACGGGAGAATCCGGGCCGGATACCGGCGAAACCGGCTCCGGGCAAAAGCAACGGGCCCTCTCGGCTGGGACGGCGACCGGTCGAGGGGCCCGCTGGCAATGCTGCCATGTGGTGCTTTCCTGGACATCAGGCGATGTCGAAAGCCCCACCGGAGACGTCGGTGACGAAGGCGGCCCAGGACTCAGGGGTGAAGCTCAGGGCCGGTCCCTGGGGGTCCTTGGAGTCGCGCACGGCGATCGCCTGGGTGGTGGGGGAGGCCACCTCCACGCAGGCGCCGTTGCCGCCCGAGTAGGAGGACTTCATCCAGGCGCTCTGCTGTCCGAGCTGAATTGACACGTTAACTCCGATGCATGGATCGCGTTCGGTTCGGGTTTTCCCGCCTCCTTGGGGAGGTCTGATCGACGGTACTGGGCAACTTACGTTCCGGGGCGAGGCGTTCACTCGACCGGATGGCATATTCCATCGCTGCCTTCCGTGTTTCCTGAGGGCGGTGTACCCTCCGCCTCCCTCCGTCAACTCTGGGTAATTCGTCCGAGATGGTCCCGAGCCACCGCGGAGATGAACTGTCGGCTGGCCTCCACGTTCAGCGCCTGCGCCCGCAGGTGTTCGTACATCATGCTGTAGCTCTGCACATCGCTGAGTTTCTCCAGGTAGAGATCGCTGGTCACGCCTTCCAGGTAGACCACGCTGGTGTCCGACTCGTCAGAGAACTCCAAGATGGTGAACTGCCCGTTCATGCCCGGGTGCGAACCCATGTCGAAAGGCAGCGCCTGCACGGTGATGTGCGGCTCGTAGCTCATGCGCACCAGGTGCTCCAACTGGGCGCTCATGACCTGCGGGCTGCCGACCACCCGGCGCATCGCCGCCTCGTCCACCACCGCCCACAGCCGCAGCGGGGACGCGGGGTCGTTGATCCGCTCCTGCCGCCGCAGCCGCACCTGGATCCGCTGGGCGAGTTGGTCGGTCGGGGCCTCCGGCAGCGCCCCGCTGATCACCGCCTCCGCGTACTCCGGGGTCTGCAGCAAGCCGGGCAGGATCTGCGGCTCGTACACCCGCAGCGAGGCCGCGTCGGTCTCGAAGCCGATGTAGACGCTGTACGGAACATCGCCGAAGGCGTTCCACCAGCCCTGCTGGCGGGACTCCTTGGCCATTTGCATCAGTGATTCGACGAGGTGCTTGTCCTCGACCTTGTAGACCCGGCAGAGGTCGCGCACATCGCGCTGGCTGATACTGCGCCGTCCGTTCTCCAGTCGACTGATCTTCGACTGGGAGACCATCAGTTCCTCCGCCACCTCCTCCGCCGTCATGCCCTTCTCCTGGCGGAGCCTGCGCAGTTCTTGACCCAACCGGCGTCGCCGAACGGTGGGGCCGACGTTGGACGTCACGAGACGTGCACCTCCGGCTTCGTACTGCTGCTTCATGCTGGTCAGCAGACTGCCACCAACGGCCCAGCGCGCGCTGGGAAATGGCCGCACCCGGTGGTGAACCCGGCGCGGAAGCCGGCCCGGGGCCGGGGCCTGCCGTCCCGGGTCCCGGCAGACGCGTGCGGGGCGGCGGCACCCGTTACCGGGTCGGTGGGGGGACTGCGTGGTGCGTCGGTGGAGCGGAATCACGCCATGCCCTGGGACGGGCGGGGTGCCGGCGCCACCTGGGGGACCAGGTGGGGCCTGGGACGCCAAAGGCGCCCGGGCGCGGCGGTGGTGCCTGAACTGGGTCGAACTGTCGCCCCGAGCCGCGGATGCCTCCGCCGCGGGGCCGGAGCTCCTGCCCGGCGGGCCGGAACTCCCTTCCGGTGGGCCGGGTCCTCAGCGGGCCCCGGCGCGGGCCATGCTCCCGCGGTGCAGCGGCTGTTGCGGAAGCCCGCGCGCGGACTCGGTCCGAGCGGCGGTCTGCCGACCACCCGGTGCCCGCCGCGGCTGCGCGGCGACGCCGTTCTGGACGTCCATCACGGCGTGTGCCACCAGCCCGCCCATCGGGTCGTGCCGGATCAGATCCCGCAGCCGGGAGCGCGAGGAGCGCCCCTCGTTCCCGGGATACAGGTGCTTGCCGAGCCCGACCGCGTGGGCCAGGGCGGCGAGCGCCGCGGTCCGCGGGTCCGGCGGCACGCCGGTGCGGATCGCGTTGTCCAGCCGGGCCCTGATCTCCCGGCTGATGGCCGTGTCCGTCGCCTGGTAGCGAGTCGTCGGCAGCACCCCGCACATCTGCCCGGCCACGGCATGCACCATGCCGCACCGTTCCAGATGCGTGAGATACGTCTGGCGCAGCCCCAACCGGGGCCCGCCGATCCAGTGGACGGCCCGCACCGGGCTGCCGCGACGGCGCAGCAACTCGAGCGCGGAGTCCAATGTCGGATCTCCGGTCGGCCGTGGCAGCACCACGGCGATACGATCCCCGTCTGGGGCTATCCGTCCTGCCAGAGCCAGCTCCACTAGCTGTGCCCCGGCAAGACCGAGGTCGAGCGACTGCGGCTGCGCCGTGGTGCCCGTGGCCGGGTCCAAGGCGAGCAGCAGAAGCTCCTCCGGAATTGTTCTGCGGCTCCTGCCCATCCATGCCTCCCCGCGTGGATGAATGACAGGGTGACCCCTCTCACATTGGTCTGTCGAGAGTGCGTGAGGGGTTCGGGTGGGAACCGGTAGGTATGTCTTTCTCGTCTAGCACGAGGGCGGGGGCCTGGTGGCCGTTCCGGCGGTGCCGTTGCACGGATCTGCCCTGAGAACACAGGACACTGGTACACGGATGACGGCGGGGCGGCGCCAGCAGCGGCGCCGTCCCGTGTGAGGTATGGCGAGGAGGCACGGTGGCGGGCGAGTCCCCCGACACGTCGGAGCAGCAGAAGTCGTCGGGGGAGGCGACTCCGGGCGAACGGGATCCGCGGCTCGCGGTCTTCCGAGAAGCGGAGGACTCCGATAGCGACCGGGAGGACTGGGAGTCGGCCGCCGAGGCCGGCTCCTCGAAGTCCCCCGAGTCGCCCGCCGACCGCGCGACCATGACGTTCCGTACGCGCTCGGCAGCCAAGGCGGATGCCGAGGAGTCCGCGTCGGACTCCAAGGGCGCTCGGTCGAAGGCGGAAGCGGAATCAGACGCCAAGGGTTCGGCCGCGGGTGAGGGCGACACCGGCAAGGCGTCCGGTGGCGACGCGGGCGCGGGCGCCTCGGATGTTCGCGGTGGCGAATCCGCGGACGAGGACGCGGAGGAGGCCTCGGCCTCCGGCGCGGTGGACGACTCGGGTGAGTCGGACGGTGCCACCGGATCCGCCGATGCGAAGGACCAGGACGAGGAGGGCTCGGCGACCGGCGCCCTGCCGGTACGTCCCGGAGCACGGGCCTCGGCCGCCCAGCGTGTCGAGGATGCCGAGGGCGCCCGGGAGAAGGGTGACTCCGACCGATCCGGGGCGGGCGACGAAGCAGAGGCCGACGACGAGGCCGAGGGCGGCGACGCCCGGCTGCGTGCCGCCGTGGCAGCCTGGGTCTCCGGTTCCGGGGACAAGGCCGCGGACTCGGCTGCCGAGGGCGCCAAGGACGCCAAGACCGCCAAGACCGCCAAGGACGCCAGGGACGCCAAGGCAACCAAGGACGCCGTGAGCGGCGAGGCGGAGCGGGACGGCGCCGGCGAGAAGACGGATCGGGCCGCGGCCGAGGACGCCGCGGAGCATGACGGCGCCGCCGAGGGCTCCCGCGAGGACACCCGCACGATGTCCTTCGGCACCCTGCGCCAGAAGTCCGGCGAGCAGGCCACCGACCGGGCCACCGCCTTCTTCGGCGCGGTCCGCTCCACGGAAGCGCCGGCCGGGGAGTCGCAGGGCGCCGACACCGATGCCGAGGCCGCCGAGCGGCGCGGCGTGGATCGGGCCACGGCGTTCTTCGGCGCGGTCCGCCCCCGTACGACCACGGAGACGGACGGCCGGTCGAAGGACGCCGACGCCAAGGACGCCGACGCCAAGGACACCGGGAACGCCAAGGACGCCAAGGAGAACAAGGGCGCCAAGGGCACCGGGTCCGGAAAGCCGGCGGGAGGGGCCGAGGGCGAGGGCTCCGCCAAGGACGACGCGGCCGGGGGCCGGGTGGACCGGGCGACCGCGGTCTTCGGGTCCGTACGGCTGCCGGAGAAGCCGGCCGGGGCCGGACAGGACGCGGACGGCAAGGCCGCCTCGGACGGCAAGCCCGCGACGGAGGGCACGTCCACGGCGAGTGGCAGGCCGGCGGCGGAGGCCGCGGGCAAGAAGGCCGGGCCCGCCGCGGCCAAGCCGAGCGCCAAGGACGCCAAGCCCGCGGCTGACGCGGAGCAGGAGGACGCCCAGCAGAAGGGCGCCTGGAAGGACGCGGTCCGCCGGGAACGCGAGCGCGCCGGCAAGGACACCAAGGACGCCAAGGACAGCCGGCCCGCCGGCAAGGGCGCCGCCGCCAAGCCCCCCGTCGACCAGGCGACCACCGCGCTCAAGGTGCCGGGTGCCGCGCCCACCACGGGCGAAGGGGGCGGTGCGGGCAAGGCCAGCACCTTCGTCCCGCTGCGTTCCGCCGACGCGCCGGCCGCCAAGGCCGGGACCGCGCCGGACGCCGGGCCGACCCCGCTGCCGGAGTCCGAGCGCACCAGGCAGCAGCCGATGCCGCCGAACGGCCAGCAGCCGCTGGACCTGCTGGCACAGCTGACCAACACCCCGCCGCCGCCCCAGACCCCGGTGCGCAGCGTCATGCGGCGGGTCAAGATCTGGACCCCGCTGGTGGTCCTGCTGCTGATCGTCTTCTGTGTCGCGCAGGTCATGCGCCCGCTGCCGGACCCCGAGCTGCGGCTGGCCGAGCAGACCTCCTTCACCTTCCCGGGGGAGCGGTTCGCGATGCCGTGGCCCGGTGAGGGCCAGGCCGCCGTGGTGGTCGAGGGCGTGGGCAGCGTGGGCGTCCACGGTGCCCAGAAGCCGGTGCCGATCGCCAGCGTCACCAAGGTCATGACCGCCTATGTGGTGCTCAAGAACCACCCGCTCAAGCCCGGTGAGACGGGCGGGCAGATCACCATCGACGCCCAGGCCGGCAAGGAGTCGAACGCCAAGGACGAGTCCCGGGTGCCGGTGGAGGAGGGCCAGAAGTTCAATCTCCGGCAGATGCTGGAGATGACGATGATCCCGTCCGGGAACAACGTCGCCCGGCAGCTCGCCCGGTGGGACGCGGGCAGCGAGACGGCGTTCCTGAAGAAGATGAACGACGCCGCCAAGGCGCTCGGCATGACCAACACCGTCTACACCGACCCCAGCGGTCTGAAGGCCACCACCAAGAGCACCGCGGTGGACCAGCTGAAGCTGGCCCGCGCGGTGATGAAGGACGCGACCTTCCGACAGATCGTGGCCACCCCGGACATCGAGATCCCCGGTGTCGGCCGGATCTTCAACAACAACAAGCTGCTGAGCAAGCCGGACCTCGGGGTGCGCGGCGTCAAGACCGGCTCCAACACGCCGGCCGGCGGCGCCCTGATGTGGGCCACCTACCGCACCGTGGGCGGCAAGGACCGCCTGGTGCTCGGCGTCACACTGGACCAGCACACCAACAGCACCGACCCCAACGCCCATCTGCAGCTCGTGCTGGACAAGTCAGAGGAGCAGATCAGGGCCATCCGCGGGGCCCTCACCGACGCCCTCGTGGTGAAGAAGGGGCAGGTCGTGGGGTACGTGGACGACGGTCTCGGGGGCAGCACCCCGGTGGTCGCCACCCGCGACCTCAAGGGTGCCGGCTGGCCCGGCCTCAACGTCGGCTTCAGCCTGACCGCGAGCACCAAGGGTGTGCCGCACTCCGCCAAGGCGGGTACGCTGGTCGGCTGGCTTACCGTGGGCAGCGGTCCGGGCCGGGCCCGGGTGCCGGTGGCGCTCCAGAAGGATCTTTCGGAGCCGTCCTTCGGTGCCAAGCTCACCCGGATCTCCTGACCGGTGTCCCGGAGCCGATGGCGGCTCGCACCGCCGAACACGACCTTCCAGGCCGCCGTCCCGCACCGCGGGGCGGCGGCCGCCCGCGCCAGCGTCGCCAGCCCCCTCGACGCGTCCGTTCCGTCCGGTAGGGAACCACGGGACAGCGGGACGGCGTGGACCTGTGGGGGAGAGCGTGGGGGAAGACGGGGAGTACCGCAGTGACGACCGTGGACCCGACACGGGCCGAGGAGAGTGGTGGCCGGACCGCCCGCACCGCCGGGCGGATACCGGGTCAGCGCGGCACGGCCCGCTCCGGCGCCGCCGCCCCACCGCACCCCGATGTGCGTCGTACCCGGACGGAGCGTATCCGGAGCGTAATCTTCCATCCTGTGCCGGCCGCATTGCTCCTCGCAGCCCTGCTGCATCTGCTGTGGGTCGCGCTGCTGGCCAACAGCGGCGGTGATCTCGCGGCGCAGGACGCGTGGGCGGAGTTCGCGCTCCAGCACCCGGACCGGGCGTACAACCTGTCCTGGTACGGCGGGATGCACCCGGTCTCGTACAGCGTGATCTCGCCGTACCTGATGTCCATCCTGGGCGTCCGCACCACCATGATGATCGCCGGGACCCTCTCGGCCGGGCTGCTGGCGCTGCTGCTGGTCCGTGCCAAGGTCGCCCGCCCGATGTGGCCGGCGCTCTACGGCACCGTGGCGCTGGTCTGCAACGCCATCTCCGGCCGGGTGACCTTCGGCCTGGGCGCCATGTTCGGCCTGGCCGCCATCGCGGTGATCTTCGCCTGGCCCAGCAAGTGGCGCTCGCACCGCTGGACGCACAAGCTGGCCCGCTCCTCGCTGGCCGCCCTGCTGGCCGCGCTGTCCACCATGTCCAGCCCGGTCGCCGGGCTCTACGTGGGCATAGTGGCCGCCGCGCTGTGGCTGACCAAGCGGCGCCCCGCCTCGTACGCCATCGGGCTCACCCCCGTCGTGGTCGTCGGGCTGTCCGCCTGGCTCTTCCCGTTCTCCGGCAAGCAGCCGATGATCTTCTGGTCCACGCTGCTGCCCGTCATCACCGCCTTCGCCATCTGGTACGGCGCTCCCAAGCAGTGGCGCACCATTCGGGTCGGCGCGGTGCTGTACGGCATCGGGGTGATCCTGGTCTGGGTGATCCCCTCCCAGATCGGCACCAACATCACCCGGCTGAGCATGATCTTCGGTGGAGTGGTGCTGATCGCCGCGCTCTCCGAGTACGCCAGGCCGGCCGGCCTGGACGCGGTGCGCCGCACCGCCACCGGGCGCAAGTGGCTGATCCTGGTCCTCGGCCTGACCACGGTCAGCATCTGGCAGGGCGTGAAGACCGCCGACGACATCATCCACACCACGCCCGACGCGGCCTGGAACCGCCAGCTGGCGCCGCTGATCGACCAGCTCGACCGGGTGGAGGCGGACCGCGGCCGGGTCGAGGTGGTCCCGGTACGCAGCCACCGCGAGGCCTCCGCCCTGGCCCCGTACGTCAACCTGGCGCGCGGCTGGAACCGGCAGGCCGACATGGAGCGCAACCCGATCTTCTACGGGGAGGAGGACGAGCCGCTCGACCCGAACGAGTACCGGGCCTGGCTGGACCGCTGGGCGGTGCACTACGTGGTGCTGCCCAAGGACGAGCCGGACGTCTGGGCGAAGTCCGAGGCCGAGATGCTCGCCAAGGGCCTGCCCTATCTGCGGCAGGTCTGGTCGGACGCCAACTGGAAGCTCTACAAGGTCACCGACCCGACCCCGATCGCCGACCCGCCCGCCACCGTGATCCGCGCCGGCGCCGACGAGCTGGTCCTCAAGGTCGAGGCCGAGGGGCCGGTGCTGGTCCGCATCCCGTACACGCCCTGGCTCGGCCTGGTGAAGGCGGACGGGGACGGCATCAAGGCGCCCAAGCCGGTGATGGACGGCGGCCGGCCGGTCAACCAGTACGGCTGCCTCACCAAGCAGGTGCAGGAGGCCGAGGAGGGCCAGCCCAGGGACGAGTGGATCGTGCTGCACGCCCCGCACCCGGGTACGTACCGGATCGCCGCCCCGTACCAGTTCCCGCGCGGCACGGCCTGCCCGGACGACATGCTGGAGTAGCACGGGAGAGTGGTTCCGGCAACCGCCTGCCGCGTGACCCTGGCGCAACCGTCCGTACACCCAAGAGACTTGGGTGTACGGACGCGTGCCGGGGGAGACGCGCGGGGAGACGACGGGACGGGGACTGTGCCACAGGGCATCGTGATCGAAGTCGAGGGCGGGCAGCGGGACCAGGACGCGGAGCTGCGCGGCGTCGAGGGCTGGCTCGCGGGCGACGAGGATTTCACCGGCCACTGGGAGTTCTCGGCCCGCCCGGCGGCCGGCACCGCCGGTGTGCTCCAGGAGCTGACCGTGGCACTGGCCACCACCGCGCTCACCGACGCGGCCCGGTCCCTGGTCGGCTCGCTGGCCGGCTGGGTCCGTACCCGCCGGCGGCTGGACCGGGGCGAGCCGACCGTGGTGCTGCTGCGGGTGCCGGGCCGCGACCCGGTGGAGATCACCGAGGACGACCTGACCCCCGAGAAGGTGCCCGAACTGGTCCGACGGGTCAGGGAGGAGCTGGAAGCGGCCACGTCCGGCGAGGGATGAGCGATGCCGGGACGGGCGCCCGACCCCGAACGGTCCCGGGCCCTGCTGGTCGGTATCCCCGAGGTCCTGGAGGGCGGGTTCGACCGGCTCGACTACGTCGACGCCAACCTGGAGGCCCTCCGGGACGCGCTCACCCGGCCCCCGAACGGCATCCTCGCCGCCGACCGGGTCACGGTGCTGCGGTCGCCCAGCCGCGCCCAGTGGCACCACGAGCTGCGGAAGGCCGCCGACCAGACCGGTGACCTGCTGCTGTGCTACTTCGCCGGCCACGGCTACCGGCACGCGCTGACCAATGTGCTCCATCTGATGACCCGGGACGCCGACCTGGACGGCGATCTGCACGGCACCGCGCTGGCCTGGGCCGAGATACTGGCCGCGGCCCGCAGGCCCACGGTGCGGCGCGCGCTGTTCCTGCTGGACTGCTGCTTCTCGGGGATGGCCGCCCAGAAGCACGGCGGCGGCGAACTCGGCCACTACATCCTCGCCTCGGCCGCCCCCACCAGGACCCAGCCCGCCACCGCCCTGCCGAACGGGCGCAGCCCCTTCACCGACGCCATCGTCACCGAGATGCTGCGCGGCGGCCCGGCCGAGTCCGGCGGGCTCACCATGCACACCCTCTTCAACCGCCTCCACGAGAGGATGCGGGACTGGCCGACCCCCCATGTCACCGACGGCTGGGGCCCACGCAACGGCAGCGGCGGCGACGGTCCGGACATCCTCCTCTCCCGGACGGTGACCGCCGGCTCGCCGAAGACGGGGGCGCCTGGCGGCGCGGCGACCGGCCCGAAGGCCGCGGACGGTACGGTCCCGAGCGGTTCAGCCCTCAGCGGCAGGGATCCGAGCGGTAGGGACCCGAGCGGTACGGACGTGGACGGTTCAGCCCCGAGCGGTACGGACCTGAGCGGCGGGGGCCCGCGCCGTACGGACCCGAGCGGTACGGACCCGAGCGGCGGGGGCCCGCGCCGTACGGACCCGAACGGTAAGGACCCGAGCGGCACCGGCTGGGACGGCGCGGGCTCGGGGGGAGCGGTGCCGGAGGGCGGCGGCTCGGACGGTGTGGTGCCCGACGGCCCGGGCGATCCGGCGCCCGACGACGCGGCGCCCGACCATGAAGGCTCCCCGCCCTCGCCTTCCGGAGCTTCGGATTCCGGTCAGGTCCGGCGGCTGGCGCGCACCGTGCGCCGGTGGTGCGGTCGGCACCTGCGGGCGACGGCCGGGATCGGCGCGGCCCTCGCGGTGCTGGTCGCGGGCGGGGCGTACCTGCTGCGGGACGGCGGCGAGGCGCGGGGCGCGTGCCCGCCGCCGGTGCAGCTGCGCCTGCTGGCCTCCACCGAGAACCGGGCCGCCGTCACCCGCGCGGTGGCCGCGTACACCGCCTCCGAGGCCAACCGGCGCCGGCTGGACTCCGCCGACCACGCCCCGGCCGACTGCCGCCGTACCAACATCACCGTCTTCGACGCGGGGGCCGGCGACATCGTGGAGGCGTTCGGCGCCACCCGGGCCTGGGCCGGCCGGCCGGCATCGGCCACCACGGACGGCTGCCGCCCGGCGGACGGCAGTACCGACAGCGCCGCCGAACGGGGCGCGAACTGCCGGGAGCCGCTCCAGGACATCGGCCCGCAGCCGGACCTCCTCGCCCTGGGATCCAGCGCCGAACTCGCCCGCGTCCAGGACCGCGCCGAGCACGCCCGGGGCCCCGCCGCGATCGTCCCGCTGGGCCCCGGCGGCTACTCCCCGCTGGTGCTCGCGGTGCCGGCCCGGCTGGAGGACCGCCTGCGGCAGCACGGCGCACAACGCACCGGCACCAGCTGGACCCAGCTCCTGGACGCACTGGACGCGGTGCGCGCGGAGGACCGGAAGGGCGGCGCACTGCCGCTGCTGCGCCCGGACCCGGCCTCCTCCGACATCGGGCTGCTGCACACTCTCGGCCTGTACGAGGCCCGGGACGGGGTGCTGGACGGCGGGCGGGCCCGCGACCCCCGGTGGGCCGAGCGGCGGGTGGACGGCCACCACCCGGCCGCACCGGACGCCGGCACCCTGCTGTGCGAACTGGCCGGCGGATACGGCGGGCAGCCCGCCCTGGGCACGGCGGCCCTGCTGGTCGACGAGCGGACGGTGGCCGACTACAACCTGGGGCGCCCCGGCGGCGTCTGCGACCTGCGCAAGCCGGTGGACGACGGCGAGCGGTTACTGGCCTACTACCCCAGCGGGGTGCCCGCGCTGGACCTGCCGTTCGCCGAGGTCCGCTGGGACGGGGCGCGGGACGGCCGGCAGCGCACCGCGGCCGTCCGCCAGTTCTACGCGTGGATCACCGGTGCGGGCCGCGACAGCTTTCTGCACGGCGCCCTCCGCGGCGTCACCGCGGAGCGGCAGCCACGCCCTGCGGACGGCGCGGCCTGGCACGACCCGGCCGAGAGCGGGGTGCTCGCCGAGGCCGAGGTGGTCACCCGGCGCCCGGACCCCGCCACCGCCGTCCGGACCGCCGCCGACTACGCGGACACCCTCGCCCCCGGCCAGGTGCTCTTCCTGGTCGACACCTCCGGCTCCATGGTCACCGGCGGCAAGCAGGCGATGCTGGACAGCGCCCTGCGGCACGCGCTGAACGCCCTGGGGCCACAGGACCGCTACGGAGTGTGGAGCTATCCCGGGTCCGCCTCCGACCCGGCATCGGCCCGGGTCGAGGTGGGGCTGGGCACCCCGGGGAGCGACCCCGGACCGGCCCGGCGGTGGCTGGACTCGCTCACCCTGGACGGCACCCGGCCCGGCGCCGCCGTCTACGAGGTCCTCCAGGAGGCGGTCCGCGCCACCCGGGGCGAGAAGCACGCGGTCATCGTGCTGATCACGGACGGGGACGACCGCCCGGAGGGCGACCCCGCCGGCGACGACTACCAGCGCTGGGCGGACACCAAGGACCGCACCGGGACCCCGGACGTGCTGGTGCTCTCCACCCGCGCCCTCGGCTGCGCCGAGGTGGAGACCCAGGTCTTCGCCAACGGCCCGGCCCCCGACTGCTTCGCCGGCCGGCCCGAGGACGCGGCCCGGCGACTGACCGACCGGCTCGGTGACTACGTACGAGGGGGCGGTACCCGATGAGGACCCGACGGCGGCCGGCCGCTGCCGCCGCTCTGCTGCTGTGCGCCGCCTGCGCCTGCGCCGGGGGCGGCGGGGACGGAGACGGGACGGTGCCCGCGCCGCGGCACACCGAGGGTGCCCGCGGCGGCCACCATGTGCTGCGCGTGGCGACCGCCTCCGACGTCACCATCGGCCCGGTCCGGGAGCGGCTGATCAGGGCCTGGGACGCGGCGCGCGAGGACTACACGGTCGAGATCGTCAGGCTGCCGGTGGCGGCGGACGGGGTACGCGGCCAGCTGATGGCCGCCCTGCAGTCGGGCAGCGCCGACTACGACGTGATCAACATCGATGTGGCCTGGACCGCCGAGTTCGCGGCGGGAGGGCTGATCCGCCCGCTCGCGGGTGACCTGCCGGAGGACATGTGGCCCAATGTGGCCGCCACCGCCCGCTACCGCGGCAGGACCTGGGCGGTCCCCTTCAACACCGACGCCGGACTCCTCTACTACCGCACCGACATCTGGAAGGACTCGGCGTGGAAGCCGCCCCGCACCTGGGAGGAGCTGGAGCGGGACGTGGGCGCCGCGCGCAGCCCCGACCAGGTCCACCGGACCTTCGAGGACGGCTACATCACCCAGCTCGCCCCGTACGAGGGGCTGACGGTCAACGCCCAGGAGGCCGTCTGGGCGCGCGGCGGGGAGTTCGTCGACGAGGACGGGGAGGTGACAGCCGGCAGCGACCGCGTGCGGTACGGGCTGGAGGACATCTACCGCGAGTACCAGCAGCTCATGCCCAAGTCCCTGGCCCGCGCCGCCGACGAGCACGACAGCTACGCCGCCTTCCGGGACGGCCGGGTGCCCTTCATGCGCAACTGGCCCTACGTCTACAACCTGCTGTCCGCGCCCGGCTCCAAGGTCAGGGGCCGCTTCGGGGTCACCCAGCTGCCCGGCCGCGACGGCAACCCCGGCGTCTCGGTGCTCGGCGGCCAGAACCTGGCGATCACCCGGCACAGCGGGCAGGCCACCGCCGCCCGGGAACTGCTGGACTACCTCACCCGCCCCGCCCAGCAGCGCTGCCTGCTGGACGCCGGCTTCGCCCCCGTCCTCAGGTCCGCCTACCGCCCTGCCACCCCCGCCACCACCTGCGCCCTACC
>NZ_SRID01000750.1 GCF_004684805.1 Streptomyces palmae | reverse complement strand
ACCCGCGTCGCACCCCGCCCGCGGCCCCCGCCTGACTGCATGTCATCGTCCCGTACGCCGACCACGCGGCCGTACGGGCGACGGTGCGGGCGCTCCGGTGGCCGCGGTGGGGCGTACCACCGCAATCTGGGAGGTATGCGTACCACTCTCCCCGATCGCCCCGGGTCCGGGCCCGCGGAACCGTTCGAGGCCGCGCGGCGTCCGAGCGGCATGGCGAACACAGTGAACCGGCCGGTCGCCCCGGCTCCCTCCCGCAAGCCCGCCGTACTGGCGGCCACCCTGCTCGGCGCGGTGCTGGCGGTGCTGCTCAGCGGCTGCGGCCAGCAGTCGGCCGACGCCGACCCGGCTCGGACGGACGACCGGTCGACCGGCGCCTCCCAGCCGGCGGACGCCACCTCCGGCCAGGGATCGCGGATCGACACCGGGACCGTCTACTTCCATTCCGGGGCGGCCCCCACCCCCGAGGTCCGCCAGGTGATCGAGAACCGCGAGCAGTTGGACGCCTTCGCGCGGCGGTTCGGCTCCGCGCGCGGTCAGGAGATCACCGCCCGCGCCGAGCGCGCCGACTTCTCCCGCCAGGTCCTGGTCGGCTGGTCGGTCACGACCGGGTGCGCCACCTGGCCGTCCGCCACCCTGCACCGTTCGGGCGACACCCTCGGGGTGGTCCCGGGAGCGCACCACGCTCCCCCGCGGGAGTGCCTCGCCGCACAGCACGCCCTGGCCGTCTTCGCGGTGCCCCGCGAGAAGATGCCGGAGCATCCGCGTCTGACCCATTGACCCGCCCCCGGTCTCGGCTCTAGATCCTTCCGTGGAGCGCCTGCCGCCCCCCGTTCATCCGGAAGGAGCCGCACGTGCACGATGACCAGTCCGAGCCGTCCTCCCACCACCCCGTCCCGCAC
>NZ_SRID01000081.1 GCF_004684805.1 Streptomyces palmae | reverse complement strand
CCCTCCCTCCGCACCACCCGCCGCTCACACATCCGTGATGCGGAACACCGGGTGGTGCGGTGCTATGCGCTCCAGCTCGCTGTCCGAGGACTTCGCGCCGACCCCGTCGAAGAACCGGCCGACCTCCCAGCCCCAGCGCTCCAGGTAGGCGCGCAGCACAGCGGGCTTCTCCGCGTCCGGCAGCTCCACGGCGGTGAACGGCTCGACGCGCCTGTTCGCCCGCAGCTCCCCGCTGCCCGCGGCCCGCAGGTTGCGCACCCACTGGGTGGCACCGCGCGGCGCCACCAGATAGCGGGCGCCGTCCAGGGTGAGCGGGTTGACCGGAATGGTGCGCCACTCGCCGCTGCTCCGGCCGCGCACGGCCAGCACGCTCTTGCCGTTGAGGCTGATGCCGTGCGTCGCCAGCCAGGCGATCGGGCGGTGGACCAGGGCGTTCTCCAGCCGGCTGGACTTCAGGTAGCGCTCGGTGACCTGCTGCGTCATGGGATGCCTCCGGATACGGAACAGGAGAGGGATTCGGAGAGCGGTGCTCTCGCTTGAGATCAGTGTGCACGCATTCCCGTGTCATCGCAAGAGCACTGCTCTCGTTGTTGGCTGGTGCTCCGCTGGAGTGGCAGACTGCGTTCCATGAGTGCGATCCAAGGGGCCAGGGAACGGGCCCGTACCGAAGTGACCGCGGCGATCAAGTCCGAGGCCCGCCGCCAGCTCGCCGAGCAGGGCGCCGCCAAGCTGTCCCTGCGCGCCGTCGCCCGGGAGCTGGGCATGGTCTCCTCCGCTCTCTACCGCTACTTCCCCAGCCGAGACGAGCTGCTGACCGCGCTGATCATCGACGCCTACGACGCGGTCGGCGCCGCGGCCGAGGGCGCGCTCACCACACACCCCGGCAGCGACCCGGTGGCCCGCTGGACCGCCGTCTGCCAGGCCGTACGGCGCTGGGCGCTGGCCCATCCGCACGAGTACGCGCTGCTCTACGGCTCCCCGGTGCCCGGCTACTCGGCCCCGCGGGACACCGTCGCCCCCGCCTCCCGGGTGGGCATGGCGCTGCTGACCGTCGCCCGCGAGGCCCGCGCCGCAGGGCTGCTGCGGGTCCCGGACGCCGCCACCTGGCCGCCCTCGGTGCTGGCGGACGCGCGCACCCTGGCGGACGGCCTGGAGATGGAGCTGCCGGCGCCGGCGCTGGCCGGCTTGGTGGCGGCCTGGGCCCAGCTCTTCGGCCTGCTGAACTTCGAACTCTTCGGGCAGTTCACCAACGTGGTCGAAGCGCGCGAGGAGTTCTTCGCCGTCTCGGTCGGCACGCTGGCCCGGGCGGCCGGCCTGTGCTCACCCGAGGGCATCGCGGCCGAGGACCCGGACGCCCCCGGGTACGACACCGTGCCGGAGGACCCGCAGGCCCGGGACGCGGACGCCGCGACCGAGATCGCCCGGCGCTTCGGTCAAGCGGGGGCCTGATTCCGACCCGCGGGCGGGCGCCACCCCGCTTCCGCCAAGGCCCGGGTCGGGGACCGGCGCGCTACTCCCCGCGGAGTACGGCCGATGGCCACGCCCGGCGGACGCCGCCCCGCACCCGCCCGGTCTAGCGTGGCCGGATGAGCCAGGGACGGGAGCGCCGGAGACCGGCGTGGTGGCACGAGGGTGGGACTGAGCGGCGGAGGTGGACGCCCTCAGGCCCGCCGCCGCCCCCGCGCGGCGGCGAGGAAGCCGAGGCGGAGCCAGAGCGGCGGTGGTCCCGGCTGCCCTGGCGCTCCACCCTGGTGGTGCTGCTGTTCACGGTCGGCGGCACCCGGGTCGCCGGGCAGCACCAGCCGCAGCGCGCCGACCTCGACGCGCTGGGCTACACCCTGCTCGTCCTCATCCCCGCCCTCCTGGTGCTGCGCCAACGCCGTCCGGCGTTCACCGCGCACGCGGTGGCCGCGGCCACCCTGCTCTATCTGGGCGCCGGCTATCCGTACGGGCCGTTCCTGATCGGCGCGGTGGTGGCGGTCTACGCCGCGGTGGTCGCCGGACAGCGCCGGGCCGCCTGGTCGGCGCTCGGCCTGCTGTGGGCGGGGCATCTGCTGGTCGTCCACTGGCTCTACCGGTGGCTGCCGCCCGGCGGCGACCACGCGGCCGGGTGGAGCCAGGAGCTGGCGGTCGCCGCCTATGTGGCAGCCGTCCTCACCGCCTCCGAACTCGTCGCCGCGCGCCGCGAGCGGTGGGCTCGGGAGCGTGCCGAGCGAGAGGCGGCCGAGCGCCGCCGAGTGGACGAGGAGCGGCTGCGCATCGCCCGGGAGCTCCACGACGTACTGGCGCACAGCATCTCGGTCATCCATGTTCAGGCCGGGGTCGGTCTGGCCCTCCTCGACCAGCGGCCCGAACAGGCGCGCACCGCGCTGGCCACCATCAAGACCGCCAGCAAGGAGGCGCTCGGCGAGGTCCGCCAGGTGCTGGACACCCTCCGCGCCCCGGGCGCCGCGCCCCGTTCGCCGGCCCCGGGCCTGGACCGGCTGCCGGAGCTGACCGAGCAGGCCGCGAGCGCCGGGCTGGACGTCCGGACGAGCACCCGGGGGACACCCGTCGCACTGCCACCCGGCGCCGACCTGGCCGCCTTCCGGATCGTCCAGGAGGCGCTGACCAATGTGGTGCGGCACTCGGGCTCCAGGACCGCCCGGGTGCGGCTGCACTACACCTGCGGCGCACTGGAGTTGACGGTGGACGACGCGGGACCGGCCACCGGCACCGGAGAGACCGGCGGTGGCAACGGGCTGATCGGCATGCGGGAGCGGGCCGCCGCACTGGGCGGCACCGTGGACGCGGGACCCCGCCCCGACGGGGGGTTCCAGGTCCGGGCCCGGCTGCCGATCGGCCTCGGCGATACGGTGGGCCCCGGCGCCGGTTCGGTGCCGGGGAGGGAGAGTCCGTGATCCGCGTCATCCTCGCCGACGACCAGATGCTGGTCCGCGCGGGCTTCCGCGCGCTGCTCGACGCGCAGCCCGACATCGAGGTGGTGGCGGAGGCGGCCGACGGGGAGCAGTCGCTCGACCAGGTTGCCGAACTCCGCCCCGACGTGGTGCTGATGGACATCCGGATGCCGCGGCTGGACGGTCTGGCGGCCACCAGGAGGATCACCGCGGCCCCCGAACTGGGCGGGGTGAAGGTGGTCATCCTCACCACTTTCGAACTCGACGAGTACGTCTTCGAGGCGATCCGCTCCGGCGCCTCCGGCTTCCTGGTCAAGGACACCGAGCCCGAGGAACTGCTGCGCGCGGTACGGGCCGTGGTGGCCGGCGACGCCCTGCTGTCGCCCGGGGTCACCCGCAGGCTGATCGCCGAGTTCGCGGCCCGGTCCAAGGCGCCGGCCGACAGCGCCCTGCTGGCCCGACTCACCGAACGCGAGCGGGAGGTGATGGCGCTGGTGGGCATCGGCCTGTCCAACGAGGAGATCGCTCGGCGGCTGGTCGTCAGCCCACTCACCGCCAAGACCCATGTCAGCCGCACCATGGTCAAACTCGGCGCCAGGGGCCGCGCCCAACTGGTGGTTCTGGCCTATGAGTCGGGTCTGGTCCGGCCCGGCTGGCTCGGCTGACGCTCCCGGGGGCCGGGCCCTGGGCGCAACCGCTTCCCGCTCGCGGCAGCGCACCGCACCAGGCCCCGCGGTGATGCCCCGTCCCGGGCGCGCTCCGGCCTCGGTGTCGTGCGGTGGCGGGTTGGGTGGGGACACCGTCTGCGGCGCCCCGCCCCTCCTCCGTCAGCTCCAGGTCATGTTGATCTCGCGCTCGAAATCGATGTATCCGGCGCGCTGGAAGGCATGCGCCATCGGGACGTTCCCGAGGTCCGTGGACGCGCGGACGCGGGGGACGCCCTGCTCGGCGAGGACTCGGGTGCCCTCGGCGAGGAGGTCGTCGATGTAGCCCTTGCCGCGGTGTGCGGGCAGAACCGCGAGGTAGGCGATGATCGGGTTGTAGCCGTTGTGGGCCGGGAGCACGAAACCCACCGGCTCCCCATGCGGCAGCGTCGCGATGCGCCACCAGTCGCGGGGGCTGGTGTACCGCGCGAGTTCGTCCTCGTAGTGCCGGGTGGCCGCCTCGTGGGCGGACATCCGGGTCAGGTCGTCACGGCCGTGGGCGTCCAGCGTCCCGTCCAGGACCGAGGCCATCAGGGCCAGGAGTTCCTCGGCATCGGGGGCCGGCCGGAACACGAGGCGCCGGCTGGGCTCGGGAGCCGGGCCCGGACGCCATTCCAGTCGCAGCCGTTCGACGCCGACCGCGGCTTCCCGGCGCCCCGGCTGGTGGTGCGGGAAGGCGGCTCACGCGGTGTGCGCCGGCGCCGGCCGGCCGTTCAGAACAGCCCCTCCGGCTCGGGTCCCTTCCCGCCTGGCGGCAGCGCCGCCACGGCGGCGGTGGTGGCCGTTCCCGGGGGCGCCGCCGACAGCGGCCAGCCCGCCAACCGGCGCAGGTCCAGCAGCACCGTCCGGCCGTCCGGCAGCCCCAGATAGAGGTCGGGTCCGGCCACCGCGATCACCGTGCCGGCCACCGACACCCCGGCCGCCGGGCACAGCAGGCCCGCGGTGGGGCCGGCGCGGTGCAGTCGGTCCAGGCCGTAGTCGGCGTCGTGGTGCACCGGCGCCCAGGGCAGCCGGGCCAGCGACTCGGGCAGTCCGGGCAGCGCGCCGGCCCGCCGGTGCAGTTCGGCGAGTTCGGCGGCGCGGGCGGCTGGTTCGGGCGGGGCCTCGCGGGCGGCCCGCTTGGCCGGGTACGGGAAGCGGTCCGGTACGCCCAGCGCGGCGCCCAGGACCGACTCGGCCCGCCGTGCCGCCATGAGGGGGCCGCGGCCCAGCAGGGCGTGGGAGAGGGCGGCCTGCTCCAGCAGCCGGACGCCCTGCCGCTCGGCGGCGGTGATGCCCACCTTGACCAGGCCGGGGGCGAACCAGGCGAGGTACACGTCATAGGGGCGCGGGTCGTCCGTGCGGGTGTCCGCGGCCACCGAGTAGGAGCGGTCCAGGCGCGCGCACTCGGGGCACTGCGCCGAGACGGCGCCGGCGGGCAGTTCGGCCTGGCGCGGGCACGGGGTGAGCCGGGCGCCGCGCCGCACCCCGGTGCATCCGCGCCGGGACCCGGTGGTGAAGGCCAGGGGGCGGTCCGCGGTCAGCGGGGAGGTGCGCTCGCCGTGCTCGGGGTGGAGCCAGACCAGCGCCGCGCCGGCGGGACCCCAGCGCCCACCGGCGCAGCGCCAGCCAGTCATACGCTCCGGGCGCCGGTGAACCGCCGCAGCACCCGAACCACCCGGAACCCGAAGCCGGCGGTGGCGGCCAGCGCCCCGGCCCTGACCCAGGTCGCCTCCTGGCCCCGGTCCAGGTCGCCGAAGAGGGCGGGGCTCGCCACCGCCACGAACAACACGGCCGCCAGCAGCGCCCCGGTGACCACGGCGAAGACGATCTCCACGGTCACCGCGTCGCGCGCGGCCTGGTCTCGTGTCCCCCGCATCGGCGATCAGCCCTTCGCCTCGCTCCTCGGCTTGGCCGGAGCCTCCGACTTCCGCCGCACGTACAGCTGTTTGCGTACGCGTGCCACCACGGTACCGTCTGCGGCCACCACGTCGTTCACGAACCAGGGCAGAGCCTTGCCGCCGTCCGCGGTCGCCTCGCGTATCTCCTCCAGCCGGTCCTCGTCCAGCCGGAACTCGGCGAACACGTCGCCGCGGCCGGGGGAGACGAAGTCGATCTCGCCGGTCTTGTCCCAGACGATGTAGTCGCGGCCCAGCCGCTGCATGACGAGCAGCATCCAGAAGGGGTCGCTCATCGCGAACAGCGAGCCGCCGAAGTGGGTGCCCACGTAGTTGCGGTTGAAGCGGTGCAGGCGCAGCCGGACCCGGGCGCTGCTCCAGTCGTCCGCCAGGTGGAGGACGCGCACCCCGGCGAAGAGGTAGGGCGGCCAGAGGTTCATACCGCGGCGCAGGGTCCGCGCGGTGAGCGATCGACGTGCCATGGGGGGACGCTAACACGACTTGTTACTGATGGGTAACCCCCAAGGGCCCGTCCACGGCCCACCCCGCCCCTGCTTTGTTCACGGGCGATACAAAGCGAGAATGGACCCGTGACCCAGACACGGACAAGGCTGGAGCGGGGCCGCGGCGCCCTCGGCCCGGCACTGGCACTCGTACACACCGGCTGTGCTCCCACCCGTTCGGTGCTCACCGCGGAGCTCGGCGTCACCCGAGCCACCGCGGGCGCCGTCGCCGCCGAGCTGGAGGCGCTCGGCCTGATCCGGGTGGACGCCCGGCCCGGCGGGGCGCCCGGCGGGCAGGGCCGCCCCTCGCACCGGCTCGCCCTCGCACCGGACGGCCCGGTGGTGCTCGCCGCCCAGGTGCACGTGGACGGCTTCCGCGCCGCACTGGTCGGCCTCGGCGGCCGCATCGTGGCGACCGCCCCCGCCTGCCTGACGGTCTCGGCCGACCCGGCGCAGGTGATCGACGCGGTGGTCGAGGCGGGGGTGGGGCTGCTGCGGGAGACCGGTCGCCGCTGCGTGGGCGCCGGTATCGCGGTGCCCTCGGCGGTCGCCGAGCCGGAGGGCACCGCGCTCAAGCCGCTGCGCATCGCCTGGCCCGCGGGCGCCCCGGTCCGCGAGCTGTTCACCCGCAGCCTGGCGGCGGCCGGCATCGACCACCCCGGGTTCGCCGGCAACGACATCAACCTCGCCGCGCTCGCCGAGCACCGGCACGGCGCCGGCCGCGGGGCCCGGCACCTGCTGTGCGTGGCCACCGGCCACCGGGGAGTCGGCGGTGCGCTGGTGCTGGACGGCCGGCTGCACACCGGCAGCTCCGGACTCGCCCTGGAGGTCGGCCATCTGACGGTCAACCCGGACGGTTCGGGGTGCCACTGCGGCAGTCGCGGCTGCCTGGACATCGAGGCGGACCCCCTGGCCTTCCTCACCGCCGCCGGACGGCGGCCCGGCCCGGACGGCTCACCCCTGCACCAGGCCCGGGAACTCCTCCGCGACCACGCCGCCGACCCCTCCGTGCGGCGGGCCGCGCACCAGCTGATCGACTGGCTCGGGTTGGGCCTGGCGGGTCTGGTCAACATCCTCAACCCGGACCGCATCGTGCTCGACGGACTCCACCGCGACCTGCTGGCGGCCGACCCCGAGCGGCTGCGCGCCGTGGTCGCGGAGCGCAGCCTGTGGGGGCGCAGCGGCGCGGTGCCGATCCTGCCCTCGACCCTCGACCACAGCAGCCTGGTCGGCGCGGCCGAGCTGGCCTGGCAGCCGGTGCTGGACGACCCGCTCACCGCACTCGCCGCCGAGCGGGTCGGCTGACCGCCCCGCCGGTGCCGGCATGCGGCGCCGGGGCGCGGGCATGTGCCCGACGCACTGGGCGCGGAGACGGCGGCGACGCACCGGGCGCGGGCCTGGCGCCGCTGCGACCCGGGCCGCCGGCCCGGTGCCGACGTATCGGGCGAGCACACCGCCGAATCCCCGGGACGCGGACACGACGCCGACCGCCCCGGGGTGCCGACACGGAGCCGACGCGCCCCGCCGACCCGCTTCCGCGTCTACCCGGAGACGGTGCTGCGGGCGCCGGCGTGCTCCGGCTCCCGTACCGCCGTCAGCGGGTGCGGGTCGGGCGCCTGGGGGTGCGGGCCGGTCTGGTCGCCGTCCAGGGCGCGGGCCAGGGCCAGGTCGTCCGGTGCGACCGGGGAGGCGTTCCCGAAGGCGGGTCGCGGTACGGCCAGGGTGAACCAGACGACCTTGCCGCCGTCGTCCCGGGGGTGGATCCCCCAGCTCTCGCTGACCGCGGCCACCAGGCCGAGCCCCCGCCCGTGGGTGCTGACCGGTCCGGCCTCGCACGGTCGCGGCAGCCGCGGATCGTGGTCCCGCACCGAGACCGTCAGCCGGTCGAGCATCAGAAGGATCTCCACCGTGCACCGCTTGTCGGGTTCCGCGTGCCGGTGGACGTTGGTCAGCAGCTCGGTGACCCCGAGCGCCGCCGGATCGATGAGCGCATCCAGGTGCCAGTAGCGCAGCTGCGCCGATACGATTCTGCGGACCTGGCCGATCCGCGGCGGCAGAGCCTGCAACTCCACCGAGCAATGCCTGCTTGGACGACTGATCACGGCTGCGACTCCCTGGAGAAGAGTTGGGGCTAGCCTGATTCAGGTGTCGGCGGTGGACGCATCCGGGCGAGGGGCCGGCCGGCACGGATGGCTTCCGTCCACGACCGGAGGGTGCCGGTTCTCAGTGTCACCACCGTTCGACCCTCGGTGATACTGGTACGTGTCCAGGGTCGACCCGCCCGCCCGCACGCGCAACTCGAAGGCCTCAGTCGTTGCCGGCCCGCCCTCTGGCGTCCCGGATCGCGTCCAGGAACCTGCTGGCGGCACCGCGCCCGGAGGGCGCGGGGGTGGCCGCCGCGTCCTGCTGGGCGAGGGTGAGCCGGTAGCGGGTGCCGTTGACCGTCGCATGGGCCTGGTCGCGGTCGGCGAACCAGGGCTTCCCGGCCCGGACCGACTGCACCGGGGCGCTGTCGATCTCCCGTCCGTTGCTGGTCAGCAGCTCAAGCCTGCCATCCTTGATGAGCACCTGCCCGGCATGGGTGACCGAGCGGAGGAACCGCTCGATCCGTACTCCACGGGCATTGAACTCGGTTTCGGCCATATGGACCGCCTCCCCGGTGAATCGGCTGGCTTGCGCCCCGTTCTCACAGTGTCCCTGCTGCGCAGTCTGCCCGTGGTTCGGGCTGGACACCAGTGCCCCCATATGATCGAAATAGTCCGGCTGTCCTGGTCGGGCCGACCACCGCGGGGAGGAAACGGTATGAGCGCCCTGTACACCAGCCATCCGACGGTCACCAGCACCCTTGATGTAGACCGCAGCGATTCCACGTACCGGGAGTGGCTCAAAGACGCCGTGCGCAAGGTGCAGGCCGATGCCAACCGCTCGGCCGACACCCATCTGCTCCGGTTCCCGCTGCCCGAGCAGTGGGGGATCGACCTGTACCTCAAGGACGAGTCGACCCACCCCACCGGCAGCCTCAAGCACCGGCTGGCCCGCTCACTGTTCCTGTACGGGCTGTGCAACGGCTGGATCCGCCCCGGCAAGCCCGTCATCGAGGCATCCAGCGGCTCCACCGCGGTCTCCGAGGCGTACTTCGCCAAGCTCATCGGGGTCCCGTTCATCGCCGTGATGCCGCGTACCACCAGCCCGGAGAAGTGTCGGCTGATCGAGTTCCACGGCGGCCGATGTCACTTCGTGGACGACCCGCGGAGCATGTACGAGGCCTCGGCGGCGCTCGCCGCGGAGACCGGTGGCCACTATATGGACCAGTTCACCTACGCCGAACGGGCGACCGACTGGCGCGGCAACAACAACATCGCCGAGTCGATCTACCAGCAGCTCCGTCTGGAGCGCTATCCGGAACCCGCCTGGGTGGTGGCCACCCCGGGCACCGGCGGCACCTCGGCGACCATCGCCCGCTATGTGCACTACATGCAGTACGACACCCGGATCTGTGTGGCCGACCCGGAGAACTCCTGCTTCTTCGACGGCTGGGTGCACGAGGACCCGGAGGCCTCCAGCGACTGCGGCTCGCGGATCGAGGGCATCGGCCGGCCGCGGATGGAGCCCAGCTTCATCGCGGGGGCCGTCGACCGGATGATGAAGGTGCCGGACGCGGCGAGCGTGGCCGCGGTGCGCGCCCTGGAGCAGGTCATCGGCCGCAAGGCGGGCGGCTCCACCGGCACCGGGCTGTGGTGCGCGCTGCGGATCGTGGCGGAGATGGTGGCCGAATCCCGTACCGGCAGCGTGGTCACCCTGCTGTGCGACCCGGGCGACCGCTATCTCGACAAGTACTACTCGGACGCGTGGCTCGCGGAGCAGGGCCTGGACATCGCGCCCTACACGCGGACCATCGACACCTTCCTCGCCGAGGGCCGCTGGCAGGAGGCCCTCCCCGCCTGATCCCGGGGGCGGCCCCCGGACCTGTCCCGGCGAGGTCCGGTCCGCGGGGCGGCCCTACCGCAGCTCCGCCACCGCACGGCGGTCCAGTGCCCGTACCGCCTTGCGGAACGCGGATCCGATGCCCGCCCGGCCCAGTCGGGCGGCGAGTCGGACCGGCGGCGCCCCGTCCAGCGCGAAGGTGTAGCGCACCCGGGTGCCGCCGCCGGCCGGCTTCAGCCGCCACTCCTCCACCAGCGCCCGCAGTCCCGGCGCGGTGGCGCTGTCCACCCGGTAGGCATAGCGCTCGGCGGGATCCGCGGCCAGCACGGTCTCCAGCAGGCGGGTGCCGCCGCGCAGCCGGACCTCCCGGCGCCGGCCCTCGTCCAGCGGCCGGGCCGCGGCGACCGCGTGGAACCAGCCCGGCCAGCCGTCGACGTCCGCCAGTACCGCGAAGACCACCTCCGGCGGGGCGAAGGCCTCGGCGGTGAACACCAGCCGCAGCGGCGCGGTGTCCAGGAACTCCAGTCCGACGGTGCGCAACCGGCGTGTCATGGGCACACCGTAGCTGACAGTTTGTCAGTTGTCTGCGGTGCCGTCCGCCGCGGTCGCCACGATCAGCTCCGGCAGGTGCTCGGCGATCTCGACCCGGGCCCGCTCCGGCAGGCCCGCGTCCGTCACCATGGCGTCCACCTGGTCCAGCGAGGCGAAGGAACTCAACCCCACCGTCCCCCACTTGGTGTGGTCGGCCAGCACCACCACCCGGCGCGCCGACCGCACGAACTGCCGGTTGGTCTCCGCCTCCGCCAGATTCGGCGTGGACAGTCCCGCCTCCACGGATATCCCGTGCACCCCCAGGAAGAGCACATCGAAGTGGAGGAACCGGATCGCGGCGTCCGCGACCGGCCCCACCAGGGTGTCCGAGGGGGTGCGCACCCCACCGGTGAGGACCACCGTCGCCGCCCCCGGCCGCGGCCTCGAACCCCCGCCGGGGGCCGAGCGCTGCGCGCCGTAGAAGACCTCGGCGACCCGTACCGAGTTGGTCACCACCGTCAGGTCCGGCACCTCGACCAGCTGTTTGGCCAGCACGTACGCGGTGGTCCCGCCCGCCAGCGCCACCGCGCTGCCCGGCGCCGCCATCGGCGCCGCCGCCCGGGCGATGTCCTCCTTGGCGGTCAGCTCCAGCGCCGACTTCACCTCGAACCCCGGCTCGTAGCTGCTGGCCTCGGCCACCGGGACCGCGCCCCCGTGCACCTTCTCCACCACGCCCAGCCGGGCCAGCGCGTCCAGGTCCCGGCGGATCGTCATGTCGGAGACCCTGAGCCTGCGGGTCAGCTCGTTGACCCGCACCCCACCGCGCCGCCTGACCTCGTCGAGGATCAGAGCCCGCCGCTGCTCCGCGAGGAGGTTCTGGTTGTCACTCACGGTGCTCCCTGGGTGTCGCTTCTCCCGCCGCGTGACCAGCGAGGCCGACCCGCCCCGCCAGGCCCGTTCATCTTCCCACGGGCCCAGGTCAGCCCGGATGGGGAGCCGCTCGCATCACGATTTCGCCTCACCGGCCTGTCGTACGGGACATGCCACCGCCGGACGGGAATCCTGACCCTGGGCAGCACCCAGGAGCCCAAGACCGCACCGGACCGGGGGAGACGGTGGCAGCGACCACACCCAAGCGCGCGCGGACGCAAGCGAACGCGCCGCGCGGCAAGCAGCCGAACACCAGGCAACCGCAGACGACGGAACCGCACCACGGGACACCGGAACCGGCCGGAGCACCGGCCGCCGGGGCGCCGGCCGCGGCCCACGAGCCGCCCGAACTGGAACTCCTGGTGCACGGGGTCGGCGGGGCCACCCCGCAGGAGATGCTGGTCGACCCGCGCATCGCCCTGGTGACCGGGGACGAGACCGCCGGCGTCTACCGCAGGACCGAGGACACCGACGCCGAGGACCGCCCGCAGGACTACCAGAAGGAGCCGATCCGCGAGGCCTACTGCTGGTCCAACCTCACCTCCGGCAACGGAACCCGCGCCCTGTGGCTGCTCCTGCTGCCCTTCATGGTGGCCAACCTGGCGCACTGGATGCGGCCCGCGGCGCACCGGCGCACCGCCACCGTCCGGACCTACGGAGTGCTGGTCCGGCTGGTCGCCCTCACCCTGACCGTGCTGCTGATCGCCGGGGCCTGCGAGGTGGCCCTGGACCTGGTCGCCTGGCAGTGCGCGGGCACCGACTCCTGCACCGCCCGCCACTCCTGGCTGGACTTCATGTCCGCCCGAGGCGGCGGCTGGTGGAGCCAGCCCGGACGCCGGCTGGCGCTCGCCGCGCTCCTGCCCACCGCGCTCACCGGCCTGCTCTGGTACCTGTCCAACCGCACCTGGAGCGCCTACGAGTCGCAGCCGCCGCCCGGCCTGACCGCCGCCCAGACCGACCCGGAGGCCGGCGAGCGCCCCGCGCTGCGGCTGCCCGGGTTCTGGTACGGCCGCCGGCTGGTCGCCCGGCTGCGCGCCGCGCACACCGCCGCCGGATTCCTCACCGTCGCCGCCGCGATCACCCTCGCCGCCGCCCGCCACGACCGCCGGCCAGGCGGCAGCGCCCTGCTCGACCTCACCGGATGGCTGCTGCTGGGCATGATCGCCGCGGGCGGGCTGGCCACCGCCTACGTGGTGTGCCACCGGGGCCGCAAGGAGACCACCGCCGACGACACCCTGGACCGGCTCACCATCACCGCGCTGCCCGGCGCCGCCCTGGGCGTCCTGCTGCTGGCCGTGGTGCACGCAGGCTGGTCGCGGCCGGAGTGGACCAGCGGCGGAGGGCTCCCCGGCGACCGGGCCTTCGAACTGATCGTGCTGGTCCAGGTCGCCCTGGTGACCGGCATCGCGGTCTGCGCGGTACTGCTGCACCGGGCCTCGCCCACCCCGCGCACCCCGCTGTACGGGCTGGCCGGCGCGGCGGTGGCGATGTTCGGCTGCGCGCTGGGCTCCGTACTGTGCGGCGGCATCGCCCAGCGGGTGGCGGACTGGGCCGACGGCCCCGCCACCCCCGGCATGGCTCCAGGGCCGATGCCCGGACCACCGGTGGTGCTCAGCTGGCAGGCCGCCGCGGTACCGGTACTGCTCTTGCTGCTGGTCGCGCTGGCAGTGGTGTTCGCGGTGCGGGTCTGGCGGGTCCAGCGGCGGCTGATCCGCACCGTGCCGGACGGCTATCCGGACGAGCGGCCCGACGAGGTGCGCACCCGCCGGATCGCCGGCACCATCGCCCGGGCCGGGGTCACCGACGACCTGCCCGGCATCATCGGCCCCGCCGCCCTGTTCGCGCTGCTGCTCGGCGCCGGGGCGGTGGCCGGGGCCTGGGCCACCGACGAGGTGCCCGGCCGGGCCGCGGACGGCAGCGGCGCACTGCCCGAAGCCCTGGCCCGGGCCGCCCAAGGGCTCGGCTCCTGGCTGACGGGCCTGGCCTTCCTGGCCCTGATCACCTTCGCCCGGCGCGCCTACCGCAGCCCCTCGGCCCGCCGCACCATCGGCATCCTGTGGGACGTCGGCACCTTCTGGCCGCGGGCCGCGCACCCCTTCGCCCCGCCCTGCTACGCGGAACGCGCCGTGCCCGACCTGACCTGGCGGATGCGCACCTGGACCGAGCGGACCGGCGGCCGGCTGGTGATCTCCGGCCACTCCCAGGGCAGTGTGCTGGCCGCCGCCGCGGTCTGGCAGCTGGACCCCCGCACCCGCCGCCAGGTCGCGTTGCTCACCTACGGCTCACCACTGGAGCGGCTGTACGGACGCTGGTTCCCGGCCTACTTCGGCCCCGGACCGCTGCGCGCCCTGCACGGCGAGGTGCGCTGCTGGCGCAACCTGTGGCGGTACACCGACCCGATCGGCGGCCCCATCCGGCTGTCCGGCCGCACCGGTGCCGACGTGGACTGCGGGGCGCTCCAGGACCCGCTCGTCTACGGGCGCACCCCCGAGCACCCGCTGCCGGCACCCATCCGGGGGCACGGCGACTACCAGGCCGACCCGGTGTTCGACCGGGAACGGGCCACGCTGCTGGCCCGGCTGCCCGGCCGGGACGGGGGTACGGTGCCCGCTCAGGGCAGCTCCGGGATGTCCTCCGGGTAGAGCAGTGTGAGGTCGTCGGTGCTCGGGTCGGGCAGCTGCGCCACCCGGCCCGCGTGCCGCTCGACCATCGACTCGAAGGTCTGCCGCGCGGTGCGCCCGTTGCCGAAGGCGGCTCCCTTGGGCAGGGCCGTGAAGTACTTCAGCAGGCTCTCGGCGGTCTCCTCGTCGACCCGGTACTCCTGCTCCCGCGCCTGCTGCCGCACGATCTGCAGCAGTTCCTCGGGAACGTAGTCGCCGAAGGTGATGGTCCGGGAGAAGCGGGAGGCCACACCGGGGTTGACGGACAGGAAGCGCTCCATCTCCGCGGTGTAGCCGGCCACGATCACCACCACCGCGTCACGGTGGTCCTCCATCAGCTTGACCAGGGTGTCTATGGCCTCCCGGCCGAAGTCCCGGCCGGCGTCCTCGGGCGCCAGCGCGTACGCCTCGTCGATGAACAGCACACCGCCGCGCGCCCGGTCGAAGGCCTCCTGGGTGCGGATCGCGGTGGAACCGATGTGCTCGCCCACCAGGTCCACCCGGGAGACCTCCACCAGATGCCCCCGCTCCAGCACGCCCAGCGCGCGCAGGATCTCGCCGTAGAGCCGGGCCACCGTGGTCTTGCCGGTGCCCGGGGACCCGGTGAAGACCAGATGACGGCGGACCGAGGCGGCCTTGAGCCCGGCCCGCTGCCGCCGGCGGCCCACCTCGATCATGTCGGTCAGCGCCCGGACCTCGCGCTTGACGCTCTCCAGGCCCACCAGCGCGTCGAGCGCCCCCAGCACCTCCTCGGCCTCCCGGGCGGCCGGTGCCTCCTCGACCGGCGCCGGGGCGACGGACCGCGGTGCCGGGATCTGGCTCAGCAGCCCCATCGTCGGGGCGGCCGTCTCCACCGCGGCCAGCCGGGGCGCCGGCGGCACCGGCGCGGGGGTGGCGCTCTCGTCGCTGGTGCAGTCCTCGCTCACCGGCCCCGGCTCGGCGAACTCGTAGCCGCCGCGCGCGCAGCGCTCGGTACGGCAGCGCGTCAGTGTGGTCCGGCAGCCGTCGATGATGTGGAAGCCGTAGCCGCTGGAGCCGGTCACCCGGCAGCCGTGAAAGGTCCCGCGCCCCTCGGCCGACACATAGAACCCGGCCTCGGTGGGCGAGGTGACCGTGGTGCGCTCCACCGTGGGGTCGGCGCCCTTGGTGACGATCACCCCGGTGGCCGTCCCGTCGATGGTGCAGCCCGCCAGGGTGCCGCCGCTGCCGTGGTCGCGGAACCAGGCGCCGGTGGCGGCCTCCCGGATCCGGCAGTCGTCCAACTGCGCGGTGGCCCCGTCGCTGACCGACACCGCGGTGTTGCGCACCTGGGAGATGTCGCTGTCCACCACGTCCGTGCGCGAGCCCCGGTCCAGGACGAACAGCGCGTCCGGCACGTCGTGCACTCGGCAGGCGTCGAGCACGGCGGTGGCGCCGTCGCTCACCCACACCGCCGGATAGTCCCCGGTGCTGTCGTGGATCTCGCACTGGTTGGCGTCCACCCGGGTGCCCGGGTCCCAGACCGACAGCCCGTTGCGGCCGAACCGGCGCACCGTGGACCGGGTGAGCGTGAGCACCGACCGGGAGCGCAGGTCCACCGCGTTCTCCGGGATGTCGTGGATGTCGCAGTCGGCGAGCGTCAGCACCGCGTCGGTGTCCAGGTTGATCCCGTCCGAGGAGGTGCGGTGCACCCGGCAGTCGGTCAGGTGACCGGTGCCGCGCGCGGACACCTGCACACCCGCGCCCCGGATCTCGTACACCTCGCAGCCCACCGCCTCCAGCGCGCTGGCCTCGCCGGTGACGACCAGTCCGGTGCCCGAGGTGTGGTGGATCCGGCAGCGCTCCAGCCGCGGATGGGCGCCGCCGCGCACCGCGACCCCGGCCTGCCCGGCGGCCACCACCTCGCACTCCTCGAACAGGCCGCCCGCGCCGTCCAGCATGCTGAAGCCCACACCGGCCGGGTTGTCGACGGAGCAGCGGCGCACCGTGGGCCGGGCCCCGCCGCGCACCTCGACGCCCACCGCGGAGCGCGTCGCCACCCGTACGTCGGCGATCTCCGGGGCGCCCTCCTCCACCAGCAGCGCCGGGGAGGCCGCGTCCTGGGCCTCGATGTGCAGATCGCGCACCGTCGCCGAGGCCCGCACGGTCAGCGCCACCCCGTCGAACGGGGCGATCCGCACCGCGCCGCGGGACCCCTCCGGCCCGCGCAGCGTCACATTCCGGGCCACGACCAGATTCTCCCGGTACGTACCGGGGGCGATGGTCAGTACGTCACCGTCACCCGCGGCCTCCAGGGCCGCGCCGAGGGAGGCGTACTCTCCTGTGCGGCGCCGCCAGCGCGACGTTCCGCTGTGCGTCACCTGGACCACCGAGCCCTGTGCCATGGTGCTGTTGAGCCCCCACCTCGTGTGTGTGCCGACCTCGGGCGGTCGAGCCGCCGCGCTGAAGGCCCCACCGTAGCGTGCGTCGCCGAGGGGGAGTTGACGGGTCAGCTGCCCGCGCCCGCTCTGCCCCAGTCCTGGCCGGCACGTTCCCAGGCTATGTCCCAGGCCGCGTAGCGCCGGCGCAGCAGCCGCCAGACCACCAGCCGGCGGGCGCCCTCGACCAGGCCGGCCACGACGGCGCCGGCGGCCGACCCGGCCAGCACCGCGTGGGTGGTCGCGGTGGCGCCGTCCAGCGGGCGGGCCACCGGCTTGCCGTGCCGGTCCGTCCAGATCGGGAACCGGTCACCGGGGCCCGCCACCGGGCGGGTGGCCCGCAGGCTGCCGGTGCGCCGGCTTCCGTCCGAGGCCGTCCACACCGCGACCACCCGCCGGTAGGCGTCGCGCCGCGAGGAGGTCTCCGGGTCCGCGTCGTGCCCCGGCTCGTGCTCCAGCCGCAGCACGGTCGCCGGGACCCGGTGCCGCTGGGCCTGCTGGGTGTGCACGGTCTCCAGCAGCACCTCCCGGGTGGCCGCGCCGACCGCCCAGCCCGCCACCGGGGCGGCGAGGACCATCAGCACCGCCGCGGCCAGGGCCACCCACGCCTCCGTGAGGTCGGTGGCCCGGCACAGGGCATTGCGCCGCCAACGCCACAGTCCGCGAACCGCTCGCACAGACCCACCCCCTCGTCGCCCGTTCGTAACTACCTCATACGGCGCCGGGTATGCGCGGGACCGGTGAAGAGAGGACAAACGACATGGCTTCCTCCTCTTCGCGCGCACCCCCGCCCGCACGGACCGCCCCCCCATGGCGGCCGCGGGTCAGGGCAGCCGCATCGCCAGGGTGACCACGGTGCCCGGGGCCCCCGGGCTGATGGCGAGGCGATCGGTGACCAGCTGGGTGAGCCACAGCCCGCGCCCGCTGGTGGCGCCGTCCAGCCCGGGGAGCAGCCGGGGGATCACCTCGTCCGAGAAGCCCGGTCCCGAGTCGCTGATCCGGCACTCCAGCTCGTTGCCGACTCGGCGCAGCAGCAGCGTCCCGCCGCCGCCGGCGTGTTCGACCGCGTTGCTGGCGATCTCGTCCACGGCCAGGACGAAGTCGCCGCGCCGGGAGTCGGGCAGTCCGGCCGAGGCCGCGCACTGATCGACCTGGACGCGCAGCTCGGGCAGCTCTCGGGCGGTGAAGCGGCGCTGCAGCAGCTGCTTGACCAGGCGTTCACCCGAGCGGCAGGGCGGGTCCGCCGGGAGGGCGCGCTGGTGGTGCGGTGCGGCGCGCCGTCCGCGCCGGACGGGTGCTGCCTGGTGGATGGGGGAGCGTCGCACAGGACTGTGATCCTTCGTGGCCGGAGGGCTGACGTCCGGCCGGTCGTCCGCTGCGTCCCCCGCCGACGGCGACCCTGGTGGTCCGAGTCAGAGAGCAGAGGCTACGAGCTCTCGACGCGAAAGCCACGCGTTGAACGCAAAAATGTTTTGAGAGGCGTGTCGGGACAGTCTTTTGTCGTTTTGTGATCGTCAGTGCCTGGCGGCTGCCCGATGGTGATCGGGTCGAGAGCGGGTGTCGGGCGCGGGGACGGCCCGTCTCCGGCCGGCGGGGCGGCCGGTCACTCCGGCCAGCTCCACTCCGCCACCTCCGGCAGGTCGACGCCGTGCGCCCGGACCCAGTCATGGTGCCGGTGCCGTACGTCCTCCATCGCCTGCCGCACCGCGGCGGCGCGCACCGCGAGCCGGGGCACCCGGTCGATGACGTCCATCACCAGCCGGTACCGGTCCAGGTCGTTGCTGACCACCATGTCGAAGGGCGTGGTGGTGGTGCCCATCTCCTTGTACCCGCGCACGTGCAGCGAGGCGTGCACCGCGCGGCGGTAGGCCAGCCGGTGGATCAGCCAGGGATAGCCGTGGTAGGCGAAGATCACCGGGCGGTCCCGGGTGAACAGCGCGTCGAACTCCGGGTCCGTCATCCCGTGCGGGTGCTCCTCGTGCGGCTGGAGCCGCGAGATGTCCACCACGTTCACCACCCGCACCCCCACCTCGGGCAGGTGCTCCCGCAGCAGCGAGGCCGCCGCCAGCGCCTCCTGGGTGGGGACGTCCCCCGCGCAGGCGAGCACCACGTCCGGCCCGGAGTCGGGCCGCTCGGTGCCGGCCCACTCCCAGATCCCCGCCCCCCGCGCGCAGTGCGCCCGCGCCTCCTCCAGATCCAGCCAGTCGAAGCACTGCTGCTTCCCGGCGACCACCACGTTCACCACGTTGCGGGTGCGCAGGACGTGGTCGGCCACGCAGAGCAGGGTGTTGGCGTCCGGCGGCAGGTAGACCCGCACCACCTCGGGGCTCTTGTTGAGGATGTGGTCCACGAAGCCGGGGTCCTGGTGCGAGAACCCGTTGTGGTCCTGCCGCCACACGTGCGAGGTCAGCAGATAGGTGAGCGCCGCCACCGGGGCCCGCCAGGGCACCGTGCGCGCGGTGCCGATCCACTTCACGTGCTGGGCGGCCATGCTGTCGACGATGTGGGCGAACGCCTCGTAGGTGGAGAACAGCCCGTGCCGCCCGGTGAGCACATAGCCCTCCATCCAGCCCTGGCACAGGTGTTCGGAGAGCACCTCCATCACCCGGCCGTGCGGCCCCAGGTGCTCGTCGGTGTCCAGCAGTTCGGCCTGCCAGGTCTTGTCCGTGACGTCGTACAGCTCCGCCAGCCGGTTGGACGCGGTCTCGTCCGGGCCCACCACCCGGAAGTCCCGGCGCTCGGCGGTGTCCGCCATCACCTGCCGCAGCAGTCCGGCCAGCACCCGGGTCGGCTCGTGCCGCCCGGCGCCCGGCTTGTCCACCGGGACCGCGAACGCGGCCAGATCGGGCAGCGGCAGCTCGCGCAGCAGCCGGCCGCCGTTGGCGTGCGGATTGGCGCCCAGCCGCCGGTCGCCGGGGGGCACGCAGGCCAGCACCGTCCCGCGCGGACGGCCGGTCTCGTCGAAGAGCTCCTGCGGCAGGTAGGAGCGCAGCCACAGCTCCAGCTGCCGCAGCCGGGCGGGATCCTCCCGCACCCGCGTCAGCGGCACCTGGTGGGCCCGCCAGGTGCCGGCCACCGGCACGCCGTCCACCTCGACCGGTCCGGTCCAGCCCTTGGGGGTGCGCAGCACGATCATCGGCCACCGGGGGCGCCGCCGTTCGCCCTGCTCGCGGGCGGCCCGCTGGTGGCCGGCGATCCGGTCCGCGGCCAGGTCCAGCGCGGCGGCCAGGTCCCGGTGGACCCGGGCCGGGTCGCTGTCCAGGGTGGCGGTGACGTAGAGCGGCTCATGGCCGTAGCCGCGGAGCAGCGCGTCGAGCTGCTCGGCGGGAAGCCGGGCCGACACCGTGGGATTGGCGATCTTGTACCCGTTGAGGTGCAGGATCGGCAGCACCGCGCCGTCGTGGACCGGGTCCAGGAACGTGTTCGCCTGCCAGGAGGCGGCCAGCGGCCCGGTCTCCGCCTCCCCGTCGCCGATCACGCAGGCCACCAGCAGCCCGGGGTTGTCCAGTGCCGCCCCGTAGGCGTGCGCCAGCGAGTAGCCCAGCTCGCCGCCCTCGTGGAAGGAGCCGGGCACCTGCGGGGCCGCGTGGCTGGGCACCCCGCCCGGGGTGGAGAACCGCCGGAACAGCCGGAGCATCCCGGCCAGGTCCCGCCCCAGGTCCGGCTCCAGCTCGCCGTAGGAGCCGTCCAGCCAGGCCCCGGCGAGCACCGCGGGTCCGCCGTGTCCGGGCCCCCAGACGCACACCGTGTCCAGATCGCGCTGGGAGATCAGCCGGTTGAGGTGGGTGTAGACCAGGGTCAGCCCGGGGCAGGTGCCCCAGTGGCCCAGCAGCCGCGGCTTGATGTGCTCGGGCCGCAGATGCTCGGTGAGCAGCGGGTTGTCCCGCAGGTACAGCTGGCAGGCGGCCAGGTAGTTCAGGGCCCGCCAGTGCGCGTCCAACTGCTCCACCGCGGTGTCGGTGAGCACGGATTCCGTTTCCATGCCGGATCCCGTCGCCAGGGCGGTGTCCGCCGTGCCTGCCGCCTGTGCCGTGTGTGCCGTCCGGGCGTGCCACGGCCCAGGGGCCCGCTGTCCTGTGTCCGACCATGCCACAGCCGCCGCCGATGGGCGCGGTGAGAGGGGACGCGGCACAGTTGAGGACATGAGCGGACTTCTGCAGGAGCTGACCGGTGATCATCGCGAGCGGTTGCTGTCACTCGCGCACGATGTCTCCTTCGACGCCGGCACCCGGCTCTTCGAGGAGGGCGGCCGGGCGGACCGGTTCTGGGTGGTGCGCACGGGCTCGGTCACCCTCGACATGCACGTCCCCGGGCGGCGGCCCACGGTGATCGAGACCCTGGGACCGGGCGAACTGCTGGGCTGGGCCTGGCTGTTCCCACCGGGCAGCTGGCACCTCGGGGCGGAGGCGCTCAGCCCCGTCCGCGCCCACGAGTTCGAGGCGGAGGCGGTACGCCGGCTCTGCCGGCGGGACACCGCGCTCGGCTACGAGGTGGTGCTGGCCTGCGCCCGGGCCATGGGGGAGCGGTTGCAGAGCGCCCGCACCCGGCTGCTGGACATGTACGGACCGTACGGCGGCGGCCCGCACTGAGTCCGCGCCGCGAGGGTGGCGGGGCCGGCGGGGCCGGCGGTGGGCCGAATCCGCCGCATGCCAAGCTGATCGGATGAGTCTTCGATCCGGTGACCGCCCGTCAATGTCCTTGCGGCGCCCGGCGGTCGGTGCGGTGGCCGTGCTCCTGGCGCTGACCGGTTGCGGCGCCGGGGGGAGTGGC
>NZ_SRID01000749.1 GCF_004684805.1 Streptomyces palmae | reverse complement strand
CTCCGTCCCAGGTCAGCCGCCCGCCCCGGCGCCCACCTGGGCCAGCAACTCCGCGATGTGCGCGTTGACCAGCTCCGGCTGCTCCAGCATCACCAGGTGCCCGGCGCCCGGTGCGATCACGAGTTCCGCGTCCGGGAGCGCCTCGGCGATGGCCTCACTGTGCGAGCTGGGGGTGATCAGGTCCTTCTCACCACCCAGCACCAGCACCGGCAGGCCGTCGAAGACCGGGAGCGCGGCCGACTTCTCGTGCTCCACGAAGGCCGGGTAGAACTCCGCGACCACATCGATCGGGGTGGCCTCAATCAGCCGCTCGGCGAACCGCGCCACCCCCGGATCCACCTCCTTGGACCCGAACGAGTAGCGCTTGACCAGCCCGGCGAACAGGTCGGCGGTGGCCCGGCGGCCCCGTTCCACCAGCTCGGCCTGCGCCCCCAGGGTGCGCAGCAGCCCGGGCAGCATCCGGCGGGCCGCCTTCACCCCGGCCGCCGGCAGGCCGAAGCTCACCTCCGCCAGTCGGCCGGCGGAGGTGGCCACCAGGGCCACCGCGGCGACCCGCTCGCGCACCAGCTCGGGGTCGTGGGCGGCCAGCGCCATCACCGTCATGCCGCCCATGGAGTGGCCGACCAGCACCAGTGGGCCCTCCGGCGCGGCGGCCTCGATCACCGCCTTCAGATCGCGGCCCAACTGGTCGATGGTGACCGTCGCCCCGCTGTCGCGCTGCGCCCGGCCGCGCTCGGAGCGGGCGTGGCTGCGCTGGTCCCAGTAGACGGCGCGGACCGTGCCGCGCAGTGCCGCCCGCTGGAAGTGCCAGGAGTCCTGGGCCAGGCAGTAGCCGTGGCTGAAGACCACGGTGACCGGCGCGGGCGGGCGGCGGCGGCCGGTCAGCCGGGTGGCTGTCTCTT
>NZ_SRID01000748.1 GCF_004684805.1 Streptomyces palmae | reverse complement strand
GCCGTGGGCAGGGCTCCGGGGGCGTCGTGGGCCGGGGAGGTGGCTGTGCCGGCGGGGGTGAGGTCGCGCAGGCGTGCGGAGAAGGTCGTCGGGGGACAACGCTGCGCCGGGTGGCCTCGGCGGCTTCTGCTCGATGAGCCGCCGAGGGGCTGGCCGCAGGCGTTGGCGAGGGGCATGACGGCCGTGCTCGGGCCCGTATGCGGGCAGGCGCGGCGGACCTGGCGGGCAGGGGTCGACGGCCTCGTCCGGGAAGTGATCCACTGACTGCCCGTCACCGTCCGGTTTCTGATAGTTGTTTCAGGGGGTACGGGCACATGCCCGTGGCGGTGTTTCCCCGGCACTGCAGGGAGGGCGCACATGAGCACCATCACTCGGGATGAGATCCTCGCCGGCGAGCAGCGGGCGGTGGACCACGCGTACGACTGCTACGCCGCGAAACTGGCCGAGCTGAGCGGCACCTCGGCCGCCACCGCCTCGGCGAGCGGCAAGGACGGGATCGCCAACCGGGCCGAGGCGGAGGCTCGCGCGGAGGCCTACGGCGGGCTCGGCGACGAATCCCTGGTCTTCTCCCGCGTCGACGCGCCGGAGGACCCGGGAGGAGACCCCCGTCCCTGGTACATCGGGCGCCGCGGCGTGCACGACGCTTCGCACGAGCCGGTGGTCCTGCTGTGGACCAGCCCCCTGGCGAAGAAGTGGATCGAGACCCGGCCCGAGAGCCCGGGGGAGGTGGTCCTGCGCCGACAGCTGCGCTGCACGCAGCGGATCGTCGAGAGCTACTTCGACGAGATATCCCTGGTGAAGCCGGCCCCCGCCGCCGTACCCGAGTCGGCCCCCGCCGCCGTACCTGAGCCCGCCGCCGTCCCCGAGCCCGCTCCCGTCCCCGAGCCCACTCCCGTACCCGAGCCC
>NZ_SRID01000747.1 GCF_004684805.1 Streptomyces palmae | reverse complement strand
TGCAGCGCGCCACCCATCTGCGGCTGATGCGCGACCTCACCCAGCGCAAACGCGGCGGCGACCTCGCCGACCAGCTGATCTGCGACCACGCCCTGTTCCACCTGGAGGCCGACCTGCGCTGGCTGGAACTGACCGCCGCCCGCCTCCACCAGCTCGCCAAGGAGATCCGCGGATGACCCCCGAAGGATCACTGCTGTCCGCCGAAGCACTGCGCAAGTCCTACGGCGCCACACCCGCCCTGGACGGAGCCGACTTCTCCATCCACGCCGGCGAGGTGGTCGCCGTCATGGGCCCCTCCGGCTCCGGCAAGTCCACCCTGCTCCACTGCCTGGCCGGCATCGTCCGCCCGGACGAGGGCCGCGTCCTCTACAACGGCCACGAACTGTCCGCCATGTCGGACGGCCGGCGCAGTGCCCTGCGGCGCGGCGAGTTCGGCTTCGTCTTCCAGTTCGGGCAGCTGGTGCCCGAGTTGACCTGCCTGGAGAACGTGGCCCTGCCCCTGCGGCTGAACGGTGTCCGACGCAAGGCCGCCGAGGCCCGCGCCACCGAGTGGCTGGCCCGGCTGGAGGTCGAGGACGTGGCGGGCAAGCGGCCCGGCGAGGTCTCCGGCGGCCAGGGTCAACGCGTCGCCGTGGCCCGTGCCCTGGTCACCGGCCCCCGGGTGGTCTTCGCCGACGAACCCACCGGCGCCCTGGACTCCCTCAACGGCGAACGCGTGATGCAGCTGCTCACCGACGCCGCCCGCGACACCCAGGCCGCCGTCGTCCTGGTCACCCACGAGGCGCGGGTGGCCGCGTACTCGGACCGCGAGGTCGTGGTCCGCGACGGCCGGGCACGGGACATGGCGGGTGTCGGATGAGCGCCCCCACCCACCCGGGTACGGCGGCGCCCTCCCCCGCCGTACCCGGG
>NZ_SRID01000080.1 GCF_004684805.1 Streptomyces palmae | reverse complement strand
CCCGCCCGCCCGCTCACCGCGGCCCCCGGGGAGCACTCGCATCCCGACCAGTACCAGGGCGACACCGATCGGCGCGTTGATGAAGAAGATCCAGTGCCAGTTGAGCAGATCGGTGAGGACACCGCCGAGCAGCGGTCCGACCGCCCCGCCGCCCGCCGAGGCGAAGCTGTAGGCAGCGATGGCCTGAGCCTGCTTGCGGCGGTCGGAGAACACGGTCGCGACCATGCCGAGGATGCAGGCGGAGGCGACCGCCCCACCGATCCCTTGGAGGAAGCGGGACGCGATCAGCGAGGTCTCGCCGGTGGCGGAACCGCACAGCACGGAGGAGGCACTGAAGAGCCCGATTCCCGTGAGGAACACGGCTTTGCGTCCGAACAGGTCGCCGAGCCGGCCGGCCAGCAGGAGGAGCCCGCCGAACGGAATGACATAGGCGTTGACCACCCAGACGAGGTTCTCGGAGGAGAGCCCGAGGCCGCCCTGCACCGAGGGCAGCGCCACGTTCACGATGTTCTGGTCCAAGACGATCATCATCTGGCCGACGCAGAGCAGGGCGACGGTCAGCCACGGCGACACACTCGCCCTGGTGGCAGGCAGGGGCATGGGGAACCTCTCTTTGGGGCACTATTTGTTACAGCAGTCATCTTCTGTAACCATGAGCACCCAGGGAAGGAGGCACTTTTATGTCCCGCAGTCACACGGATGTGTCCGAGGAGGTCACCGCCGAGGCGTGTCCGCTCGTCGAGGTGCTCGATCACGTGGCGGGCAAGTGGAGCATCAGCATCCTGGTCGCCGCCGCGCGCGGCCCTGTCAGGTTCACCGAGCTGGAACGCTCGATCGAAGGCATCAGCCGACGGATGCTCACCTTGAACCTGCGCAAGCTCGAACGCGACGGTCTGCTCACACGGACCGTTCATCCCACCGTGCCGCCGAAGGTCGAGTACGACCTCACCGCCATGGCGCGGGAGCTGTACTCCTCCCTGACCGGCCTGATGGAATGGGCGGAGCGGCACCGCGGCGCCATCACCCGGGCCCGCGCCGCGTACGACGCCACGGCGTCAGCCGAGCCGTCAGGTCAGCCCAGCCCGCAACCCGTGCACTGACGAACGCCACCCCCCACATCCGCCCGGCGCCGGGTTCGCTCACGCCGCCTCCCCGGCGCCCCTGCCGCACGGCGGACACAAGCCGCCCGCCCAGACAGAAAGTTGGGAAGTCGACAGAAGCGGCACATACCGGCGCGGTGCCGCACCCGGCCTTCTTCCCTTCCGCGTTCGCCGCCAGGGCGACCCGGTATCCCGGGCTTACCACGACAAGAAGGTCGCCCAGGGAAAGCACCGCACCCAGGCTCTGCTCTGCCCCGTCAGACGCCGGGCCGACGTCCTCTTCGTGATGCTCCGCGACGAAACCTTCCACGAACCGCGGCCGGCCGCTGCCCGGCTCGCCGACCCACCGCACCCCCGTTGCCCCTGACCGAGTCCTTCCAAGGGTCAGGGGACCCGCCGATGTCCGCTGTCCGCCACCGTATGGCAGCGGTACCGCGGGGATCGGCAGGTCCCCTGTCGCCTCTCGAGCCGGATCCGGCCGTCGCGAGGCAACCGGTCGTCCCGCGACGGCCGGCCGGCGGCGTGCCCCCGGAGGGAAACCGGACGGCCGGCCTCGGTGGGCCCGCGGCGGACGGAGCGCCCCCCGTGGAGGCCTCAGCCGCGGGCGATCCACAGGTCCGGGCCGAAGACCTCGTAGTGGATCGCCGTCGCGGGGACACCGCGGCGCAGCAGGTCGCCGCGGAGCGCCCGCAGGAAGGGCAGCGGACCGCAGAGGCAGACGGTGACGTCCTTGGGCAGGGCCAGCGCGTCGAGGTCCACCCGGCCGACCGACGCCTCCGGGGTCCGGGCGTCCGGCTGCTCGTACCACAGGTGCAGCTGGGCCTGGGGCAGCTGCTCGACCAGCCGGCGCTGCTCCTCGCGGTGGGCATGCTGGTCCGGGCCGCGGTCGGCGTGGACGACGATGATCTCGCGCTTCGAGTCCTCGTCGACCAGCCGGCCGAGCATGGCCATCATCGGGGTGCAGCCGACGCCCGCCGAGGCCAGCAGCAGCGGTCCGTCGCCCTCGGGCAGGACCATGTCGCCGAACGGGGCGGACACGGTGAGCACGTCCCCCGGCCTGGCCTCGCGGTGCAGCCGGCCGGAGACCTCGCCCGGCACCGGCTCGTCCTCACGGTGCTTGACGGTGATGCGCCAGTCCGCCTGGTCGGGGGTGGAGCTCAGGCTGTACTGGCGGATCTGCCGGGCGCCGTCGGCGAGCGGAACCTGGACGCTGATGTACTGGCCGGGCCGGAACGTTCCTGCGGGGCGGCCGTCCACCCGCCGCAGAGTGAAGGAGACCGTGTCGGGGGTCTCCTGCAGCCGCTCGACGATCTCCATCTCACGCCAGACCGAGCCCTCCGGAGCCTCGGCCTCCTCGTAGAGCCCCTTCTCGGCGGCTATCAGGGTCTCGGCCATCAGCCAGTAGACCTCGTCCCAGGCCGCCGCGACCTCGGGGGTGACGGCGTCCCCGAGCACCTCGACTATCGCCGCGAACAGGTGCTTGTGGACGATCGGGTACTGGTCGGCGATGACACCGAGGGACGCGTGCTTGTGCGCGATGCGGGTGATCATGAGGTCCCGGGCACCGCTGACCCCGGGGCCGTCGGGGTCGACCAGCCCCTGCGCGAAGGCCGCGATGGACCCGGCCAGAGCCTGCCGCTGCTCTCCGTTGGCCTGGTTGCCCCGGTTGAACAGGTTCCGCAGCAGCTCGGGGTGGGCCTCGAAGAGCCGCTTGTAGAACCGGTCGGTGATCTCGTTGAGGTGGGCGCCGACGACGGGCAGGGTGGCCCGGATGACGGGGGCGGAGCTGGCAGAGAGCATCAGGGACTCCTAAAGTGGTTAATGATCTTCGCATTTAACGGAGTGGCGACTGGCTACCGCACCCCGGGAGCGACGTGGCTCTGTCGAGGGTTCAGTCGGGGCGGCGCCCCGGAGTGAGCCCGAGCAGGACCGGACCGGTGGGCGAGTCCACCAATTGGGCGACCGTGATCGGATCCAGCGCGCCGTAGAAGGCCTCCTGCGCCTCCCGCAGGCTGCCCCGCAGGCGGCAGGCGGCCCGCAGCGGGCAGGGCACGTCACCCTCGCAGGTGACGACCTCCTCTTCGCCTTCCAGCTCGCGCACGAGCCAGCCGATCGAGGCCCGCCGACCCAGGACGGTCAGCCCCAGTCCGCCGCCACGGCCTCGCCTGGCCTCCACGACTCCCAGATGCTGGAGCCTGGTGACCGCCTTGGCCATATGGGCGTAGGGCACTCCCATCACCTGCGCCACCTCGCGCGTGGTCACCAGCTCGCCCTCTTTGCGGACGGCCAGGCGCATCACTGCACGCAGTGCCAGGTCGGTGAACTTCGTCAGTCGCACAACCCACACGCTAGCAAAATACGAATTCCGGACTCCAATTAGGGTCCCCCCTCGTTCCTGGGCCCGGGACGGAGCGATCACCGGTGACGCCACCGGGCCCCAGCCGCCCGGCTCAGGCGGCTGGGGCAGCCGGATCACCCTGCCTGCTCGCGTCCAGTACCGCGTGATCGGCCGGCCGTGATCGGCGCCCCAGCTCCTTCGGCGTGGTGCCGCCGGCCATCCCCACCACCCCGCACACCAGGGCCCGGACTCCCGTGTCCTGCGGCCGGCCGCGCGGATCAAGCCCGATGCCCTGGCCGGCCACCCCGCCACCCGGCTGCGCGCGTCCGACCCCGGGCGGCCGGGTGCTATCCGGCGGCCCGGCCCGCGTTCGCCCGGATCGCCTCGCGGAGGTGCTCGGGGAGGCCGGGATGGATGGACTGGTAGTACGCCCGGAACCTCGGATCTGTGACGTACATCTCCGCCAGTCCCTCGTGGATCTTCCGATGGCAGTCGAAGAACCACCTGCTGATGTGCTGCCGGTGCGCCTCGGCAAGCTCCATGGCCGCCTCGGAGCCGGGCGCGCCGCCGGCCTCCATCAGGGCCCGGTACCTCGCGCCCCAGGCGGTGATCTCGTCGCGCATCCGACGCCAGTCCTCCTTGCCGTACCCGGCGATGCGACGCTGCGACTCCTGGTAGGAGTGGGTGCCGCCCCAGCGGCGTTCCGACTCGGCCGCGTACTCCTCCGGGTCCCGGTCGCCGAAGACCTCGAACTTCTCTTCCGGGGTGAGGTTGATGCCCATCTTCCGTGCCTCCATGGCGCGTTCCACGGCCGCGGCCATCCGTGTCAGCTCGGCGATCCGGGCCGTCAGCAGCTCGTGCTGGCGACGCAGATGCTCCCGCGGGTCGGTGGCGGGGCCGTCGAGCAGGACCGCGACCTGGTCGAGCGGAAAGCCCAGCTCCCGGTAGTACAGGATCTGTTGCAGCCGGTCGAGGTCGGCGTCGTCGTACCGCCGGTGCCCCGCGTGGCTGCGGCTGCTCGGGTGCAGCAGCCCCACCTCGTCGTAGTGGTGGAGTGTGCGCACGGTCACGCCCGCGAATCCGGCGACCTGACCCACCGAGTAGCCCATGGCTTCCGCTCCCTTCCTGGTGTGGCACCAGCTTCCGTCCTCACGTCACGTGAGGTGCAAGCCGGAGCCCGCGCCCTGGGGTGCGGGGCGCGGCACATCGGGAAGTCAGGCCGGCGGCCCGGCCTCGGGGCCGGTGGGTACCCGGGGCGGTGCGAGGGCCGCCTGCGGTGCGGTGGCGCCCCGTGTCCGACGCCCCGCCGGCAGCACGGTCGGGCGGGCGGTCCCGGCCCGGCCGAAGGGCTTGAGGAGGAGGTACAGAGCCCACTCGACCAGTGCGTACAGACCCAGCCAGAGCAGTACCACCACCGCGGGTACGGCGAGGAAGAGCGCCGAGGAGAGGGCGACCACCAGCCACGCCGCCAGTTGGCCGATCCGGATCCTCGACAGCCCGGAGGCCGCTCGTACCGCCGCCCACATCATCCACCGGCGCAGCAGGGGCACGCCGAGTTCGCGCATGGCGCGGCGGAAGACGCCGTCGGCGTCCGCCCGGTCGGCCAGGTCGGGGTTGCGGCACAGGAAGTCGTGCAGGATCGCCGCCTTGGTGTACCGGCCGTAGGTCGGGAAGAGCCAGACGAAGATCCGGGGTACCGAGGCGAAATCGGTGATGAACCCCGCCGGCACCTCGAAGGTGGTCTGGGCGCCTTGGTAGGTCAGCGGCCTCAGCAGCCGCCAGTCGGTGTCGCTGACTTGTGCCACTTCGACATCGCCACCGGTGAAGGGCATGGCACGGCCTCGTCTCTCTCGCACGGACGCCCTCGCCCGGGCAGGATCGGCCTCGGAAGGCGGCACATGCGGGCGGGGGTGTCCGCTGCCGGACAGGCGGGGCCGCTGGGGAACCGGGAGGGCGGAAAGAAGATGCTCTGCTGGGGAAATGCCCGCTCCGTCAGCCGTTGTAACGGTCCCGGCACCGGCGGGTGGACGAACTGCCCGCGGTCGCGCGCCGGCTGAGCCCGCGACGGCTCCCCGTGGCCGATGGGGCAGGATGGCACCTCACGTCAGGCCGCCGTTCGGTGCCTTGGCGTGGTTGCACATCGATCAGGCACAAGCAGGTGACCAGTGAGAACACAGCACGCGCAGGCCCCGGTACCGGAGGCCGCCGTACGGCCTGGACCCGGCCGCCGCCCGGCGCCGGGCAGGTCCGTACCCGGCAGGTCCGGCCGCATACCGGGAGGTGACCGGTGACCCGCGCACTCACCTGGCACGATCTGCTGATCGTGGCCGGCGCGCTGGGGGCCGGCGCGCTCGCCGCGCTGCTGCTCCGGCCGGCGCTGCGCTGGCTCGCCGAACGGGCCCGCCGCACCCAGTGGAGCGGCGACGACATCATCGTGGACGCGCTGCGCACCCTGATCCCCTGGGCGGCCATGGCAGCCGGTTCCGCGGCCGGGGCGACGGCCCTGCCGCTCACCTCCACGACCCGGCACACCGTCAACCAGGTGCTGGTCGCGGTGCTCATCCTGGTCACCACGGCCACCGCGGCGCGGGTGGTGGCCGACCTCGTACGGTCGCTGGCGCTGACCCGGTCGGGCGCGACGGGCAGCGCCACCATCTTCGTCAACCTCACCCGGATCGCGGTGCTCGCCATCGGGGTCCTGATCCTGCTGGAGACCCTGGGCATCTCCATCGCCCCGCTGCTCACCGCCCTGGGAGTGGGCGGTCTGGCGGTGGCCCTCGCGCTCCAGGACACGCTGGCGAACCTGTTCGCCGGGGTGCACATCCTCGCCTCGAAGACCGTGCAGCCTGGCCACTACATCCGGCTCAGCAGCGGCGAGGAGGGCTATGTGGTCGACATCAACTGGCGGAACACGGTGATCCGGCAGCAGGCGGACAACCTGGTGATCATCCCGAACGCCAAGCTCGCCGACGCCATCACCACCAACTTCCATCAGCCGGAAGAGCAGATGTCCATCCTGATCCAGGTACGGGTCGGCTACGAGAGCGACCTGGAGCACGTGGAGCAGGTGACCGCGGAGATCGCCCGGGAGGTGATGACCGAGGTGCCCGGCGGTGTGGCGGACTACGACCCGCTGGTGCGCTTCCACACCTTCGGCGATTCCGGCATCGGATTCTCGGTCATCCTGCGCACCCTGGAGTACACCAACCAGTACGTGATCAAGCATGAGTTCATGAAGCGCCTTCACCGGCGGTACCGGGCGGAGGGGATCGACATCCCGCGGCCGGTCCGCACCGTGGAACTGCGGCCTACCGGCGAGCTGTCGCTGCCCGGCCCACGCGGGCCCGAGGACGACCGCGGACTGCGGCCGGAGCCGGCGGTCGGGGTGTCCGCCGCGGGATGACCCGGCGGTGGGCGGGCCCCGCGGCCGGCGGAGCGGATCTGCGCGCGAGGCCGGCCGCGAGCGTCCCGGTGGCGCTGTCAAACGTCTGAACAGGACACGCCATAATGTGGCCGGCAGGTGATATCGCCGCTGCTCCGGCACCTCACCAGCCCGTACACTCAGCTACCGCTTCCGGTCGGCCGTCGGCGGGAAGCAGTACGCCGACGATTCGTAAGGGCACATCGACGTGAGTTCCGTAGACCGTTCCGACACCCCCATCTATGCCGGCCTCGTGGAAGAGCGCGGCGACGTTCCGGCAGACGTCCGGCAGGTCGCCGAGCAGACGCTGCGCGAGGTGAGCCGCGTACTGGACTTCAGCGATGTACGGGTACCGGGGGTCTACCGCTGACGGTCTCCCCCGCCCTGGGGGCTGCCCCCGGGATCCCGCCGGCCCGCGACCTTCTGACGTTCGCTCACCGTGCGGCAGCCGGGCGGGTGGCACGACCCACGGTATCCGTCACCGGCGACCGGGACTCGAGCCCGTACCGGTGAGGGCCCTGGGCCGCCGAACGGCCGTGCCGTGCAAGGCGGCCGAACCGGCGAGGCGGGCGCCGTACGCGCGTGGAGCCGCCGCCTCCGGCTCTCCGGGGCACGCTGGTACCGGCGCGGCCGAGGAGCCGTCCGGTCCCCGGACACCGCGCTCCGGTGAGCGCAAGTCTCAGATATTCCTCAGATCTTCTCCGGAATGCGAACACCCGAACGAGGCGTTCGTAGGGTCGTGATCATGACCTACCGCGGCACCCACACCCTGCGCATCAACGATGTGTCCAAAGCCGCCCTGAGGGCCGCTCTGGAAGAGGCGCGCATCGACCTCGGTACCACACTCCCCGACACCGATCCCGCCCGCTACGGCGAATACGGCGCCAAACACCTCCGCAACCACCTGCCCGCCGCGGCTCTCGAAGCCCTCGCGGGGTGGCGGCACTCCCCCACTCCATGGTTCACCCTGGCCAATCTGCCCGGCCCGGCCGATCCGGTACCCACACCCCGGGACGGTTTCAGTGACGAATCGCTGCTCACCACGCCCAACCTGGTGCACTTCGGGATCCTGCGGCTGCTCGGGCTCCTGCCGGTGGCCTACCGCTGGGAGAACGACGGCCGCCTGATCAGGAACGTGGCACCGCGCGCCGTCGCCGCGAGCAGCCTCACCTCCTGGGGTTACGCCCAGCCGCTGGACTGGCACACCGACGACTCGGTGCTCGACCACGCGCCCGAGGCGGACATCACCGCGGCCATACCCCACTACCTCTCCTTCTTCGGCATGCGCAACGACGAAGGGGTGCCCACGGACCTGCTGCCGGTGGACACGGTCCTGGCGGCGCTGCCCGCGGCGACCGCCGAGGCGCTGCGGCGCCCCGAGTTCACCATCAGCGCACCGGAGTCCTACCGCGCCACCGACAGCGGCAAGCCGCTGAGCAGAACCGGCGTCCCGCTGCTGTGGAGCCTCCCGGACGGCAACCCGGCACTCTGCTACGGCCCCGGTCTGCCGGCCGGCATGACCTCGGACGCGCGGGAGGCCCTGGCCCGACTCGAGGAGTGCCTCGCCGGCCTGCCGGGGCATCCGGTCATGGTGTCGGAGGGCGGCTTCCATATCTTCGACAACCGCCGGGTCATGCACCGCAGGGTGCCGTTCGAGCCTGCCGCCGACGGGCGGGCCCGCTGGCTGCGGCGGTGCTACGCCCACCGTCCCGCGGGCGGCCTCGCACCGGCGTCTTCCTGACCTGCCCGCCCGCTTCGGGCGCCCCAGGAGCGGTCCTCCGTCCCCGGGACCTCGACTGGGGGTCGCACCGCGGACGGCCGGCGCCGGGGACGCGCGCCCCCCACTTCCCCGGCGCCTCCGGACACCGCGCCGGGCCGACGTGCCCGCCGCGCGCCGCCACGACGGTCCGCCCCACCCATCCAGAGCGATACCCCACCCCCCGCATCGATCACTCGTTCGGGTGATCGCCTGTTGGAGCCGAATGGTGCACTGTGGAAGAAGGCGGAGCGGGGCGACGCGCATCCGGCACGGCCGGTGTGCGCGGACAGGGTAGTGGGAGGGGTCCGCGGGGATTCGGTGTCTTCGGCCAGGGCTGTGGCCAAGATCTCCGATGGCTTGGCAGTTCCCTGGATTCGGCGGGCGTGAGACGGCCTCAAAGCCCCGGCGATCCGGAGTGGCTTCAGGGATGTCGCGTACGGGGAGGGCCTGCGCCGCCGCGCCGCATGCGGGCTACCGGCCGGCAATGATCTATCGACTGTCCACGGATTGGGGAGGCCATGGCAGACCACGGCAGGCGCAGGTTTCTCACCTATTTGGTCGCCGCGCCCACGCTCGCGCTCGCGACCCAGGTGGGGGCGGACGCGGTCGCACCGGCAACCGCGGAGGCGGTGATACCGACGCTGCCGGCCCCCGCCGACCTCGTCGATCTCGGAGATCTGCTGATTCTGGCCGGGGCGCCGACCGCGGGCATGCTGGTCCTCACCATCGGCGAGGACGGGCTGGTGACGTTCCGGCTGCCCAGGGAGGAGGTGGGGCAGGGGCTCACCACCGCGGTGGCGATGCTGGTCGCCGAGGAGCTCGACCTCGGGCTGGACCGGGTCCGCGTCGAACTCGACGATGCCCGCCCCGAGTTGCTCTTCAACCAGATGACGGGCAGTTCCAACTCCATCCGGTCGCTCTACGGCCCGGTGCGGCACACCGCGGCTGCCGCCCGAGCACGCCTGCTCTCCGCCGCCGCGCAGCGCTGGGGGGTGTCCGCAAAGGACCTGCGCACCCGGGACGGCGCGGTGCTCGCCTCCGACGGGCGCTCCGCCTCCTACGGTTCGCTCTCCTCCGAGGCGGCCGCGCCGGACCTCCAGGCACTGACGGCCACCCCCAAGCCGGAGTCCGCCCACACCCTGGTCGGTACCGCCACCTCGCGCATCGACGCCCGGGCGATGGTCACCGGCCGGCAGCAGTACACCCTCGACCTGGACATACCCGGCGCCAAGCCGTGCATGGTGCGCCGACCGCCGTCCGTCAACGGCACGGTGGAGTCGGTGAACAACGAGGCGGCGGTGCGGGCGATGCCGGGGGTCCTCGATGTGGTGGAGATACCGACCGGTGTGGCCGTGGTCGCCGAGACCTTCGGCCAGGCACTCGACGCGAAGAACGCCCTGGACGTCACCTGGGGTCCCGGGACGGTGGACGCCTTCTCCGACGACGGCATCCGGGCCAGGCTGAAGTCCGCCACGGCGCCGTTCGTGGTGCCGCCGCTGCTGACCAGGCATCTGGACGCCGAGTTCGACTTCGCCTTCGTGAGCCATGCGCCGATGGAGACCAACTCGGCCGTCGCCGACGTGCGGCCGGACCGCGCCACCATATGGTCGGGGCTCAAGACGCCCATCGTGGCGCGGGAGTCCATAGCGGCAGCGCTGGGCCTGCCGCTGAGCAAGGTCACCGTCCATGTGATGCAGGCGGGAGGCTCTTTCGGGCGGCGGCTGTTCTTCGACGCCGCGCTGGAGGCTGCCCAGGTGTCCAAGGCCAGTGGACGCCCGGTGCGGCTGATGTGGTCCCGGATCGACGACATGCGCCATGGCCGGATGCGGCCCGCCACCCACCACCGGATACGCGCGACCTACGCCGGCGACGAGGTGCTCTCCTTCGAGCACCGGGTGGCCGCCGTGGAGACCGACTTCCGGCATGGACTGGGCGAGATGATCACCTCGGTGGCGGCGAGCCTGCCGCCCGGCATCGGCAACGCCGGATTGGCCCAGACGCTCTTCCTCACCACGGTCAAGTCGCCCTACCACTTCGGGCTCACCACCCAGTTGCTGACCGAGGTGCCGTTGAAGATGCACACGGGTTCCTGGCGTTCGGTGTACTCGGCGAACACCCGCGGGGCCGAGGAGATCTTCGTCGACGAGCTGGCCCGGTCCCTGGGCAAGGACGAAGTGGAGTTCCGCCGCACCTTCGCCAAGAGCGACCGGGCTCGGGCCGTACTGGACAAGGTGGCCGAAGAGGGCCAGTGGGGGCGGTCGATGCCGGAGGGCCGGGCCCAGGGGATCGGACTCCACGAGGAGTACAAGTCCTGCACCGCCTGCCTGGTGGAGATCGACTGCGGCGACCGCGGCCATCCCCGGGTCACCAAGGCGGTGATCGCCGCGGATGTCGGCCGGCCGATCAATCCGCGCGGGATCGAGGCCCAGTTGCTCGGTGGCCTCACCGACGCCATCTCCACCACCCTGCGGGCGGGGCTGCACATCGACAGGGGGCTGCCACTGGAGGGCAGTTACTCGCAGTTCCACTACGCACGGCAGAAGGACAGTCCGCCGGAGGTGAAGATCTTCGTGATGCCGGCCGACGGCGAGCCCGGTGGCGCGGGCGAGCTCGGGGTGCCGGCCGCGGTCGGGGCGATCGCCAACGCCTTCGCGCGGGCCACCGGCACCTCGCCGCGCAGCTTCCCGATCCACTTCGACGTCGACTTCACCCCTTTCCCCCGCTAGGAGTCCCGGACATGCCCTCCCACACCTTCACCGTCAACGGGGAGACCGTCACCGTCGAGGCCCCCGACGACCTGCCCCTGCTCTGGGTGCTGCGCGACCTGCTGGGTATCCGGGGCCCCAAGTACGGCTGCGGCATCGACGTCTGCAAGGCGTGCACCAGCCATCTGGACGGGGAGGCGGTGCGCCCCTGCGTGGTGCCCGTCTCCACGGTGGCCGGCCGCCAGGTCACCACCATCGAGGGCCTGGCCGACGGGGACGACCTCCATCCTGTCCAGGAGGCATGGCTGGAGCAGGACGTCGCCCAGTGCGGCTACTGCCAGCCCGGTCAGATCATGGCCGCGGTGGCCCTGCTCAAGCGGACCAAGAACCCGACCGACGCCGATATCGACGCCATCGCGAACGTCTGCCGCTGCGGCACCTACTTTCGGATACGCGAAGCCATCAAGAGCGCCGCGGCGAAGATGCGTTGAGACCTGCGAGTGTGCCGGCAACCCGCGTTGGGGCACGACCCGGAGCCACCGGAAACCCGCCGTCGGGTGATCCTCAACGCCTGACGGGATCGGCGGCGAGGGCGTTGGCGCGGTTCTCGTGTTCACGGCGGGCCGACCCCCGGGACGTAGTCGAACGCCGGTGCGGGGATCGGCCGTCCATGCCTCGATGTTCTCGGGAGAGGCAAGCGGGTGGGCCGGCAGCCGGGTGTTCTCCAACAGGGCCGGAAACCGACGGGCGGCAAGATCTTCCGCCATGTGATGATCCTCCCGGTGCGCCGGGGATGCCGGCGCGTCAGTCGCGTTACCAACCCTTGGGGGGTAGCAATGAGACTGTTCCCAGCTGGACGCCACGTACGTCTCAGATCCGGCGCCGCGGTGGCCGTGGCGGCCGGTCTGCTGGCTGCCGGCCTCGCCGCGCCCGCGTTCGCTGACGACGACCCGCCGCAGAACGACCAGTTGTGGATCAACGAACCGTACGAGCAGACGCTGCCGCTCGGCGTCGACGGCGGTCAGCCGCAGTCCCGCACCCTCGGCGTCGGTCTCTACCACGACAACGAGAACTTCACGGTGACCGACGGCAGGCTCACCGTCGACATCTCCGATCTCGCCGGGGTCGCCGAGGTGACCTGGCCTGACAACTGCACGCCGAGCGGCACGACCGCGGTGTGCGACATCCCCGTGGTGCCCACGATCGGGGGCGACTACAAGCACCAGGTGTTCCTGACGGTGCGCGCGGCCGACGGCGCCGAAGTCGGCGCGCAGGGCAGGATCACCTACGAGGCGACGGCCACCGGCGGGCCCGACGGCACGCTCACCGCGCCGCACGAGAGCTTCGACACCACGCTCACCGTCGGCACCGGGCCCGACCTCGTCATCGATCCCATCGCCGACATCGAGGGCGGTCAGCCCGGCGACGAGCAGACGATCCCGTTCAAGGTCACAAACAACGGCAACCAGAGCGCGAACGGGTTCACCGTCAAGCTCAGCGCCTCGTACGGCCTGACGGATCTGACCCGGTACGACGCCTGCACCTACACCACGACGGACGGCAAGGACTACGCGCCGTCGAGCACGGCGTTCTGCACGTTCGACCAGGTGCTGGCACCAGGCGACTCCTTCGAGCTGCCCGAGCCGCTGACGGTGCGGCTCGCCCCGCACGCGCTGAACGAGCGGCTCGACATCGACGTCAAGCCGGGCGGCGGCGCCCAGGACCTCGACTCCCGGAACAACTTCACGATCTTCCAGATCGGCGCGGAGAACACCGCGGACTTCTCCGTGACCGGTGACACCATCTCCGGCGCCGCGGGCGAGACGGCCACAGCGGAGCTCACGTTCAAGAACAACGGCCCGGCCTGGTTCGGCTTGCTCGGCTCCGGTGACCCGGTAGCCGAGGTCCGGCTGATCGTGCCCCAGGGCACCACGGTCACCGGCGTGCCGTCCGGCTGCTCCCCGCGCACCCTCGACGGCGGCTACTACCCGCGGCAGACGGGCGCCCCGCGCTACGACTGCGACCTGCGGTACTGGGTGCTGGAGGACACCCAGCGCACGTTCGCGTTCTCCGTGCGCGTCGACACCGTGGTGCCCGGCGCGACCGGTGCCGTGAGCATCCACCCCCCGTTCGGCGAGTTCGGCACGTACCCCTTCGGCTTCGACCCGAACGTCACGAACAACACGGCGGTCCTGGCCGTCAACTGACGAGCCCGGGGGGTTCGGAGCAGCCGTACGAGCGGCTGCTCCGAACCCCCGCTTCGCGGGACGGACGCTGCCGGCCGGTCTGGGCCTGGGCCTGGCGCGTCGGCGCCGGGCGGCCTGACCGCCGGCACCGCGCCGGCCGGTGGCAGGACCGGCACGGCAATCAGGTGGGACCTGCGCCCCTGCCAGGTGGAACCTGCACCGCGACCGGGTGGGGCGGCCGGCGCGACGACCGGTCGGCCCGCTGTGCCGCGGCACACGCGCGGGTCACCGCGAGACGACCACCGCGAAGGCGACGCAGAAGGCGGCGAAGAGCACGACCAGCACCAGGATGATGGTCGTGGGGCCTTTGGCCCACCCTTTGGTGGGGTTGTACGTCTCCTGGGGGCCCGCGCCGGACATGCTCGACTCGCCGGGTGGGGTCTCGCCGGGCGGCACCTTCGAGGCCGGCTCCGGCCGCGAGGGACCCAGCGGTCCGGTTTCAGGCGTTTTATCCGTCATGTCTTCCGTGTTCCCCCATTCTGCCCAGCTCTACCAGCGCCCCAGCAGGCCCGGGGCTCGCGGTTGCCGGGCGGCGGTGGCGGCGTTCCAATGGATCCACGATCCGAACCCTCCCCCTCGTACCCACCCGTACAGCCACCGGCGAGGCCCCCGGTGGGGCCCTACCGAGAGGTGGTTCCCCGTGGCAGGCCGTTCCTTCCGTTCCGCCGGGCACACCCGCTGGGCACGCCTGGCACTGGTGGCGGTACCGGTCCTGGCGCTGTCCGGGGTACTGGTCGCCGGGGTCGGCGCCGGCGCTTTGCCCGCCTCCTTCGCCGTCTCGGCTCGATCGGTGGTGCTGTCCGGGCGCACCCTGCAGATCTCGGCGGACCGCCTCGACGGGCAGGGGTTCACCCAGTACGTCGCGGCCGACCACTCGGCCAGAGGGGACAGGGCGACGGCCGTGACCGGAGTCCGGTCCGCGGACCTGCACCGACTCTGCCAGTCCACGGTCATCGATCTCCCCGGCGTCGGGCACGCCACCCTGCGTATCCGGGCAGGGGGCGGCGGTACACCGGCCCACGCCGACCACCTGGTGGTGCACACCGATGCCATCGCCGGTGACGCGACCTTCCGGAACATCGTGATCGGGGAGGACGCCGGCTCCTTCGCGGACGTGCCGGACGCCCCCGCCGGGGCGTTCGGCCAGCGGGCCGACACCGTGCGGATCGACCATCTGCGGCAGCAGGCGACCGCGGTGAGCGCCTCGGTCTTCCGCCTGAACGGTCTCAGCATGACCGTCACGCCCGGCGTCCACCCCTGCTACTGAGGCACCGGGCACCGGCGGGCTCCACCGCCGGTTACTGAGCCGAACAGGCCCATGGTGATCACCCGATGCGGTGGCGGCGGAGCAGAGCAGTGACCGGCCGGGAGCCAGGGCGTTGGCACGAGTGCATCCGTGCGCCCGTGCGGAACCCGTACCCCAGCCCGGCCGGGCGGTTCCCGGCGCGCCGCCCGCGGGCGCCATCCCGCCTGCCGCCGAGGAGCCCGAGGAGAAAGTGGAGCGATGACCGATGTCCAGGAACGGGCCCGGCCCATGGGACGGACCCGGTGGCTGCGGCTTGCCCTCGTCATGGTGCCCACCCTGGCGTTGTCCGGGGGCGTACTCGCCGCGATGGCGACGGGTGCGCTGGCCTCGTCCTTCGGGGTGTCCGCCAACGCCTTCACGGTGTCCGGGAGGAGCTTCCAGATTTCCGCGGACACCCTCAGGGGCCGCGGTTTCGAGCAGTTCGGTGTGCTCGACCGCGGGGCGAACGCGGCCTATCCGGAGGCACTGACGGCCATCCGCTCGGCCGATCTGGTGAATCTCTGCCAGTCCGTGGTGCAGGAGGTGCCGCTGTTCGGGGCGGTGACGCTGCGGCTGTCCTCGGGCACCGGCGACCGGCCGGCGCACGCCGACCGCCTGGTGGCGGACGCCCATGAGCTCGCCGGCGACGCCTCGTTCCGGCACATCACCATCGGGCAGGACGCCTCGACGCTGACCGAGGTGCCCGGCGTCACCGGGCCGCGGGGCGGTTTCGCCCAGCAGGCCGAAACCATGCGGATCGACGATCTGCGGCAGGAGACCCGGTCGGTGAGCGCGGCGACCTTCAGGCTGCCCGGACTGCACCTGGCCGTGTCGAGGGGGGAACACCCGTGCTTCTAGGCCGACGCACGGCGCGGCGCACCGACCACGATGCCCCGACCTCTGCGTCCCATCGGGTGGTCCGCCATGGGTGAGGCGGCGGTGCCGGGCCGGAGCGGGCCGCTGCGGTGGTGGCGGGCGTTCCGCGACTGGCGACGCAGCCGGCCGTTCTGGGCCGGCGTCTGGACCCTGCTCGCGGGGGTGGAGCTGCTGTCCATTCCGCTGGCGCCGCTGAGCCTGCTGATCCACGAGGGCGTGGCGGGGGTCTCCGGGGTGCTGATGGGCGCCTTCCTGATCCTGCTGGGCATCAGCCTCTGGGTGGCTCCCGGCTACCGGATCTTCGCCGGTGTGGCCGCCCTGGTCTTCGCGGTCGCCTCGCTCGTCCTGTCCAATCTGGGCGGCTTCCTGGTGGGGTTCCTGCTGGGGGTCCTCGGCGGGTCGATGGCGGTGAGCTGGGTGCCCGACGGGCGACCGGGGAAGCCGCGCCGCCCTCCGCGCGGTGGCCCACCCGGCGGACGCTGGCCGCTGTGGGGAGGCGGGTCGCAGGTGGACACAGGCGATGGCGCCGGGCCCGTCCCGGCCGAACCGCGGCCGCCGGCGAGCGCCGGTGGTGGCGAACGCCGCGGGTCGGCGGGGTCCGCCGACGGTGCGGCCCGGCCGGCGATCCCGGCAGCCACCGCGTACGGCCGGATGAGCCGGGCCAACCGGCTGCGCGTTCTGGGGATCCTGCCGGCCGGGGCGCTGCTCGCCACCGGGTTGCAGACGCCGGCGCCGGCCGCGCCACCTCCGCCGCGGGTCCCCACCGACGCCCCCGAGACTCCGGTGGTCGGGCAGCGGCGGGACGACGAGCCGCTCTCGGTGTGCTCCCTGCTGGATGGCCTGCTGACGGCTGTCGGAGCCACCACCCGCGGATCCGGCTCCGGCCCGGCCGGCGCCGAGCGGCCCCGGCCCGGGGAACGGGGGAAAACCTCCGAGCAGCGCGCCCGGCCCGAGGAACAGGGAGAAGCGCCCGAGCGGCAGGGCCGGCCCGCGGAACAGGGGAAAGCTCCGGAGCGGCAGGCCCGGAACCTCCCGCCCCGAGCCCGGGTGCCGGATCCGCGCGGGCTTCGGCCCCCCGTACGGGACACTCCCGCGCCGTCCCACACCCCAGCCGATGACGTCGGCGAGGAGCCCCGGGTGGAGCCCGAGGCCGAGCCGGCGGGCGGTCTGCTGGGCGCCCTCGCCGGTCTCCTCGGCCTGGGCCGCCACCGTGCGCCCGTTACCCAGGGGGACGAGCGCGAGCATGAGGCGCCGCGGCCCGAGGACACCGCCGCCCCGGCCGAAGAGGGCCGCCCTCCGGCCGACTCGCACGGCGAGCGCCCATCCCGGCCCGAAACCCGGCACGACAAGGACCAAGACAAGGCCAAGGAACGTGACAAGGCCGAGGACCGTGCGGAATCCGGGCACGGCGAACCGCCCGCCCCCTCCCTGCTCACCGTGGAGACACCGCGGCTCCCCTCGGACGGCGGCATGCGGGGCCTGGGCTCGCTGCTCCCGCTGCGGATTCGAGTGGGCTCCGGCGACCGGCGCTCACCGTGGTGCCTGCCGGAGGTCTCGCTGCGGCTGTCCGGGGCGGTGCCCTCGGGGGTGCCGGCCGCCGGCCGCCCCGCCGTGATCCGCACCCCGCTGCTGGTGCTGACCGGTCTGACGTACCGCGGGATCATCGAGCTGACGACCGCACAGGGGCCGGAGCGGGTGCTGGCGTTCACCGTCCACCGGGTGGACATCGCCGCGCTGCGCCAGGACAGCCCGCTGCTGGGGCCCGCTTGCGGGGTTCCGGGTGATGAGGGGCACCCTCGGTTCGTCGGACTGCCCGGCCTGGCCCTGCCGCTGCTGGACATGGGCATCCCGGGCATCGGAGTGGTGGACCCGCACTCCTCGGACCCCTGGTCCGACTGCCAGGGCGTGCTGGAGACGGACGGCGACCCGGCGGGCACCGTCACCGCGACCGGCGCGCCGGTGGTGCTCTTGACCAAGGTGCTCAGCGGACGGCTGCTGGGTCTGCTGCCGGTCACCTTCAGCCCGCGGATGCCTCCGCCGCTGCCCCCTGGTCTCACTCTGCCGATCCCGCTGTTCTTCACCGATGTGCTGGCCCACAACCAGCTTCTGGAGGCGGACCGGCTCCAGCTGCCGGGACTGCGCCAGGCGGCCTCGGCATAGCGGCCGCGCCGGACGCCGGAGGAGCGGGAGTCGGCGCAGGGCCCGCGCGGCTACCGGTGCCCGCGGCCCTCCTGCCATGCCTCGCGGGTGAGGGCGTAGTCGACCTCACCGTGTTCGGAGCCGGGAATGGCCTCCGGCCAGTCGCCGAAGTAGGTGCGCACATAGGTCAGTCCGGACTTCTCCATGACCCGCCGGGACCCGCTGTTGACCGCCATGGTGTTGGCCACCACCCGCTCCACCCCCAGCTCCGTGAAGCCCTTGTGGATCAGCGCCCGGGCGCCCTCCGTCGCATAGCCCTGACCCCAGGCGGCCTTGTGCAGTCGGTAGCCGAGTTCGACCACCGTGCCGTCGTCTTCCTCCAGCGGCCGGAACTCGAACCAGCCGAGGAACCCGCCCCGGGCGCGCTCCTCGGCGGCCCAGAAGCCCGGCTCGCCGGTGCCTGGGAAGACATGGGCGAGCCGGGGCAGCACCCGGGTGCGGACCGTCTCGCGCGGGGTGGGCCGGCCGCCGGTGATGAAGCGCATCACCTCGGGGTCGCCGTCCAGTTCCACCAGGTGGTCCTCGTCGGCTTCGGTGAACCGGCGCAGACGCAGCCGGTCGGTCTCCAGGAATACGGACATGGCGCGAACCCCACCATGTACTCCCCCTGTCGGCAACGCCGTTTCGGCGGCGGCGCGAACCGCCGCCCCGCGGTCGGCTCCCGGCGAGGGGCTGGCATGCTGGGCGTATGCCTCTCTACCACGAGCGTCTGGCGGTTCCGCGGGTGTGGTGGCTGTTCGTGTTCCTCGCCGGGCTGGCCACCGGGCTGATCGCCCTGCCGCTGGGCGCGGCGGCGGCCGGCTGCGGACTGCTGCTGGGATCCGGGGTGGGCGCCGCGGTGGCCTTCCGCTACGGCGCGTCGAGCGTCCGCGTCACCCCCGGCTCCCTGGTGGCGGGCCCGATCCGGCTGCCGATCGAGGCGCTGGGGCTGCCGGAGATCCTGGACGCGGAGGAGGCCCTGGCCTGGCGCACCTTCCGGGCCGACCCGCATGCGCTGATGCTGCTGCGCGGCTATGTGCCCACGGCGCTGCGGATCGAGATCACCGATCCCCGATACCGCGCCCCCTACCTGTATCTGTCGACACGTCAGCCGATGACGCTCGCCGCGGTACTGGCCTTCGCCCGGCGGCCCTGCCCGGCCGATCCACGCTGAGCCGCGCTCCACCACGCCGAACCGCCGAACCGTAGAACCACCGCACCGCGCGGGACGGACGGTGCGGCGGAGATCGCCGTCGAGCCGAGCCGCCCGTACCGGCCCCGGTCCGGCGGCCGGCCGCACGTCCCGGAACCGTCCGGCCCCGCCGGCGGCCTCCGCCCTCCGACCGCGGCGCCCGACTGTCGGCCTCGCCCCCGAACCGTCCGGGCCAGGCGGCCCGCCTCCAGCGCCCGAACCGGCCGGCCAACGGCCCGCCCCCGCTCCCCGGCTCAGCGCGTCGCCCCAGGCAGCCCCCGGCGGGGCTACGGTGCGGTCCTGGGGCCGAGCCGTGCGGCGCTCTGGCGCAGGCCGTCCAGGGCGAACCGGAGCAGCGGGTGGTGTTCGCTGCCGCGCCGTACGGCGGTGAAGACCCGGCGGGTCGGCGGCCGACCGGTGACCGGATGGACGGTGGCCCCACCGAGGTCCAGGGCGTGCAGGGCGGAACGCGGCACCAGGGCCACCCCCGCACCGCAGGTGACCAGCGCGCTCACCGCGCGGAAGTCGTCGGACAGGCAGTCCACCCGCGGCTGGAAGCCGGCGTCCTCGCAGGCGCGCAGCACCACGTCGTGCACCGGGTTCCCCGGCCAGGGGGTGATCCAGGGATCGGCGGCCAGGTCGGGCAGGGCGACCGCCGGGCGGCCCGCCAGCGGATGGTCCGGAGGCAGCACCACGTCGAAGGGTTCCGCGTAGAGCGGTTGGCGCAGCAGCGCGTCCGCTCCGCAGCCCAGGGTCTCCCGGTGCTCGACGGCCACCGCCACGTCCACCTCACCGTCCAGCAGCAGCCGCAGGCTGATGCTGCCCTCGGCGTCCTTGACCCGCACCCGCACCTGCGGGGCCGGGTCTCGCAGCGCCGCGACGGCCGGGGCGACCACCTCGGTGATCGCGGTCGCGAAGGCCGCCACCGTCACGTCCCCGGCGAGCCCGGCCGACACCGCGGCGAGGTCCGCCTCGGCCCGCTCTATCTGGATCGCGATGCGGGTCGCGTGTTCGGCCAGCAGACTGCCGGTGGCGGTCAGCCGCACCGAGCGGCCGCGCCGCTCCAGCAGGGTGTGGCCCACCTCCGTCTCCAGCGCCGCCAGCTGCTGGGAGGCGGCGGACGGGGAGAGGTAGAGGGCTTTGGCCGCGGCGGTCACCGTGCCGTGCTCGGCCAGGGCGCGCAGCACCCGGAGTCTGCGGGGGTCGATCATGGGCCCATTCTCCACCCTGTGAAGTACAGCTTCACAGCATTCCGTGGAAATTGTCGATGGACTTCACAGGTATCGGCAGACGACAGTGGCGCTCATGAAGGCACTGGTAAAAACCGACGCCGGCCCCGGCCTGGAGCTGACCGACGTCCCCACCCCCCGACCCGGCACCGGCGAGGTGCTGATCCGAGTGCTGCGCACCGGCATCTGCGGCACCGATCTGCACATCGAGAGCTGGGACCAGTGGGCCGCCCGGACCGTGCGCGCCCCGCTGGTACTCGGGCACGAGTTCGTCGGCGAGGTCGTCGAGACCGGCCCGGGCGTGGCCGACATCTCGACCGGTGACCTGGTCAGCGGCGAGGGCCACCTGGTGTGCGGGAAGTGCCGCAACTGCCTGGCCGGCCGCCGCCACCTGTGCATCCGGACCATCGGGCTGGGGGTCCACACCGACGGTGCCTTCGCGGAGTACCTGGTGCTGCCGCAGTCCAACGTCTGGGTGCACCGGCACCCCGTCGACCTGGATGTGGCCGCCATCTTCGACCCGTACGGCAACGCCGTGCACACCGCGCTGTCCTTCCCGGTGCTGGGCGAGGACGTGCTCATCACCGGGGCCGGGCCGATCGGCATGATGGCCGCGGCGATCGCCCGGCACGCCGGCGCCCGCAACGTCGTGATCACCGATGTCAGCCCGTACCGCCTGGAGCTGGCCCGCAAGCTCGGCGCCACGGTGGCACTGGACGTCCGCACCGGCTCCCTCGAGGAGGTGATGGCCGAGCTGCGGATGGCCGAGGGCTTCGACGTCGGCATGGAGATGTCCGGCCGCGCGGACGCCCTGCGGGAGATGGTCGCGCGGATGGGCCCCGGCGGCCGGATAGCCGTGCTGGGGCTGCCCACCGGCGACGTCCCGGTGGACATGGCGACCGTGGTCACCCGGATGCTGACGCTGCGCGGCATCTACGGCCGCGAGATGTTCGAGACCTGGTACGCGATGTCCGTGATGCTCCAGGGCGGCCTGGACATCAGCCCGGTGATCACCCACCGCTTCGGCTACGCACAGCACGCCGAGGCCTTCGCCACGGCACGGTCCGGGCAGTGCGGCAAGATCGTCATCGACTGGACCCGGCCCACCC
>NZ_SRID01000746.1 GCF_004684805.1 Streptomyces palmae | reverse complement strand
CTCCCAGCCCCCCGCCCCGGGCGCGCTCGCCGCCAAGGTCCGCACGCTCGCCCCCTCCATGACCCGCTCCATGCAGCGGGTCGCCGAGGCGGTGGCCGCCGACCCGGCCAGCTGCGCCGCCCTCACCGTCACCGGCCTCGCCGAGCGCACCGGCACCAGCGAGGCCACCGTGGTCCGCACCTCCCGCCTGCTCGGCTACCCCGGCTACCGCGACCTGCGGCTGGCCCTCGCCGCCCTCGCCGCCCAGCAGGCCGCCGGCCGCGCCCCGGCGGTCACCGCCGACATCGCGGTCGACGACCCCATAGCCGACGTGGTCGCCAAGCTCGCCCAGGAAGAGCAGCAGTGCCTCGCCGACACCGCCGCCGGGCTGGACACCGCCCAGCTGGACGCGGCCGTCAGCGCGCTCGCCACCGCCCGGCGGATCGATGTCTACGGCATCGGCGCCTCCAACCTGGTCGGCCAGGACCTGGTGCAGAAGCTGCTGCGGATCGGGCTGGTCGCGCACGCCCCCGCCGACCCGCATCTGGCGGTCACCAACGCCGTACAACTGCGCTCGGGGGACGTGGCCATCGCGATCACCCACTCCGGGGGCACCACCGATGTGATCGAACCGCTGCGGGTCGCCTTCGAGCGCGGCGCCACCACGGTGGCCATCACCGGGCGGCCGGACGGTGGCGTCGCGCAGTACGCCGACCACGTCCTGACCACCTCCAGCGCGCGGGAGAGCGAACTGCGCCCGGCCGCGATGTCCAGCCGCACCAGCCAGCTCCTGGTGGTGGACTGCCTGTTCGTCGGGGTCGCCCAGCGCACCTACGAGACCGCCGCGCCCGCCCTGTCCGCGTCCTACGAGGCCCTGGCCCACCGGCACGACTCCCGTACCAACCGCTGACCCGCCACCCCCATCCGCAACCGCCCCACCC
>NZ_SRID01000745.1 GCF_004684805.1 Streptomyces palmae | reverse complement strand
CGGTGGGGGTGCGGGGGGCGATGTCGGCGAGTTCGCCCAGGAGCCGTTCGCGGACCGTCTCGACATGCGGGGAGTGCGAGGCGTAGTCCACCGGGATCTCGCGGGCCGCGATGTGGTCGGCGGCGCAGCGGGTGAGGAACTCGGCCAGGGCGTCCCGGTCGCCGGAGACCACGGTGCCGGAGGGGCCGTTGACGGCGGCGACGCCCAGGCGCCCGTGCCAGGGGGTGAGGAGTTCGGTGACCTGTCCGGCGGGCAGCGGCACCGAGGCCATGCCGCCGCTTCCGGCCAGTTCGACCAGGGCCTTGCCGCGCAGTGCGGCCACCTTGGCGGCGTCGGCCAGGGAGAGGGCTCCGGCGGCGCAGGCCGCCGCTATCTCCCCCTGGGAGTGGCCGACGACCGCGGCCGGCCGGATGCCGAGGGAGTGCCAGAGCCCGGCGAGGGAGACCATGACGGCGAACAGGGCCGGCTGTACGACGTCGACGCGGCTGAGCGGCGGGGCCCCTGGCACGCCGCGCAGTACCTCGGTCAGGGACCAGTCGGTGTGCGGGGCCAGGGCGTCCTCGCAGGCGCGGACGCGGGCCGCGAAGGCCGGTGAGGTGTCGAGGAGTTCCCGGGCCATCCCGGTCCACTGCGAGCCCTGGCCAGGGAAGACGAAGGCGGTGGCGCCGCGTTCGGAGGCCCCTGCTCGGACGAGGTGGGGGGCGGGGGTGCCGTCGGCCAGTGCGGTCAGTCCGCTCAGCGCCTCGGCCCGGTCGCCGGCGAGCACCACCGCGGTGTGGTCGAAGGCGGTACGGGTGCGCAGGAGGGAGTAGCCGAGGTCGGCGGGGGGCAGATCGGGTTCGGCCCGCAGCAGTCCGGCCAGTCGGCCGGCCTGGGCGCGCAGTGCCGGTTCGGTGCGTCCGGAGACGAGCAGGGGTACGG
>NZ_SRID01000744.1 GCF_004684805.1 Streptomyces palmae | reverse complement strand
GGACTGTGCCAGGGCGGTCAGTTGGCGGTGGAGTTCGGGTTCGATGTGGAAGGTGACCAGTCCGCCGCGGTGTGTGGGGATCTGCGGACGGGGCCGGTCGAAGGGCAGCTCGAGCTGGTCGGGGGCGTCGTGGAGAGCGTTCTTCCAGAAGGTGAGTTGGCGGTTGAGTTCGCTGTGGGGGTCGTCTTCGGTGCCGAGGAGTTCGCGTTGCCACAGGACGTAGTCCGCGTACTGCACGGGCAGGGTGTCCCATGCGGGTTCGCGGCCTTCCGAGCGGGCTGCGTAGGCCTGGGTGAGGTCTTGGCTGAGGGGGGCCAGGGACCAGCCGTCGCCCGCCACGTGGTGGAGGACGATCAGGAGTACGTGATGCGCCTCGTTAAGGGCGAAGAGGGTGGCCCGGAAGGGGATCTGTGAGTCCAGGGCGAAGGTGCGTGAGGCGGCCTGGGTCAGTGCCTCATCGAGGTGTGCCGGGTCGGTCTGCACGACGGGGAGGTCGGTGCGTATCTGGTCGGTGGGGAGGATGTGCTGGTGCGGCTCGCCTTGGGCGGTCGGCAGGACGGTGCGTAGCGCTTCGTGCCGGGCCACGACGTCGTCCAGCGCTGAGGCGAGTGCGTCGATGTCCAATGGGCCGTTGAGGGTGATGGCGAGCGGGATGTTGTAGGTCGCGCTCGGTCCTTCGACCTGGTCCAGGAACCACAGCCGCTGCTGGGCGAAGGAGAGCGGTAACCGCTCAGATCGTCCACCGGCTCGCAACACCGGTCGAGCGGTGGATCCGGTTTCCGACAGCCGGGCCAGGCCCGCGACAGTCGGCGTGTCGAAGAGGTCGCGGAGGGATATCTCCACGCTCAGTACGGCTCGGATCCGGCTGATCAGACGGGTGGCGAGCAGTGAGTGGCCGCCGAGGTCGAAGAAGCTGTCGTGCACTC
>NZ_SRID01000743.1 GCF_004684805.1 Streptomyces palmae | reverse complement strand
CCGCCGCGCCCACCCCCGGCCCGTAACCCATCACCGAAGGGAGAGTTGAGCCCTTCGTGGACGAGACCGACGAGACCGACGAGACCATGGACGTCAGCAGGATTCCGCAGGTCCCCGGGCAGCGCGGCGGCAGCCTCGGTGAATCCGCGGTGCGCTATGTCGAGGAGTGGCACTGGGACGTGGCCCCCGGCGCCTGGTTGGAGACCGGCACGGGGCGCGAGCGCTGCTCCTGCGGCGCCACCGACTGCCCCTCCCCCGGCGGGCATCCGGACCTGGACCAGGAGGACTGGGAGGCGCAGGCCACCGGTAGCGCGGTCGGTGCCCGCCGGCTGTGGGCCGAGACCCCGGACGCGGCCATCCTGCTGCCCACCGGCCGCACCTTCGACACCCTGGACGTCCCGGAGAGCGCCGGATTCCTCGCGCTGGCCCGGATGGAGCGGATGGGCATCGACCTCGGGCCGGTCTCCTGCACCCCTGACCGCCGGATGCACTTCTTCGTCCTGCCCGGCGCCGCCCCCAAGGTCCCCGACCTGATCCGCAAGCACGGCTGGATGCCGGCCACGCTGGACGTCCAGGCGCACGGCGACGGGGACTACACGCTGGCGCCGCCGACCCGGGTGGGCACCCGCGGCGCGGTGCACTGGGTACGCCGCCCCACCGTGGCCAACCGCTGGCTGCCGGACGCGGCGGAGCTGGTCAGCGCACTCGCGTACGCCTGCGGACGGGCGCGCACCCCCAGCGGCCACTGACCCCTCACGCCGTCACCCCGCCCCGGCGCCGTCATCGCAACCCGCGGCGCCCGCGCACGCCCGCACGGACCGGCGCGCACCACCAGCGCGCGCCCTGGACTCTCGCGCCGACACCCCGCCACCGCGCTCTGGCTCCCCGCACACGCCCGCACCGACCGGCGCGCACCACCCCCCGCCGC
>NZ_SRID01000742.1 GCF_004684805.1 Streptomyces palmae | reverse complement strand
GGGAGGGGACGTACCGGAGGCGGGGGCGTCGGGCATGCGGCGGCCACGGCCGGTGGTCAACCGGGACAACGCCGGATTCTGGGCGGGCGTCGCTCGGCACGAGTTGCTCATCCAGCGCTGTACGGACTGCGGGACGCTCCGTTTCCCCTGGTTGCCGGGGTGCAACGGATGCGGTGGGTTGGAGTGGGCCACGGTGCGGGCGTCCGGACGGGGCACGGTGTTCAGCTATGTGGTGATGCACCACCCTCCCTTCCCGGCGTTCGACCCGCCGTACGCGGTCGGGCTGATCGAACTCGCGGAGGGAGTACGGATGATCAGTGGCATCGTGGGGGTGCCGTACGACCGGGTGCGCATCGGTATGCCGGTGGAGCTGGAGTTCCTGCGGGTGGACGCGGAGTACGAGCTGCCGGTCTTCCGGGCGGAGCCCTCCGACACGGGGCGGGTCACGGGAGGTGAGGGTGGTGAATCCGCCGCGCGTCGGTGACGAACTGCCGCGGCTGGCGATACCGGTGACCCGGACGCTGATCGTGGCCGGGGCGATCGCCTCCCGGGACTACCAGGACGTGCATCATGACGCGGAGGCCGCCCGGGCCAAGGGGGCGCCCGACATCTTCATGAACATCCTGACCACCGGCGGTCTCGTCGGCCGGTACATCACCGACTGGGCCGGGCCCGGCGCCGAGCTGCGCGGGCTGGCCATCAGGCTGGGGGCGCCCAACCACCCCGGCGACACCATGACCCTCACCGGCCGGGTCGCCGAGGTGGCCGAGGGCACAGCGGTGGTCAGCGTCACCGGGCGCAACCGTCTGGGCAACCATGTCACCGGGACCGTGACGGTGCTGTGGAAGGAGGAGTCGGACGGGCCGGGCGCGGAGTCAGAGGGCGCCTCGGGGGGAGCGGGGTGTTCGCCGGGCGTGCGGGGTGGGACG
>NZ_SRID01000741.1 GCF_004684805.1 Streptomyces palmae | reverse complement strand
GTTCTGGGGGGCGCAGACCCTACGGCAGCTGCTGGGGCCGGCGGCCTTCCGGCGGGCGCCGGTGTCGGGGAGGCGGGAGTGGCCGCTGCCCGCCGTGGTGATCGAGGACGCCCCGCGCTTCCGATGGCGTGGGCTGATGCTGGACGTGGCCCGGCACTTCATGCCCAAGGACGCCGTACTGCGTTATGTGGACCTGCTCGCCGCGCACAAGCTGAACGTCCTCCACCTGCACCTCACCGACGACCAGGGCTGGCGGATCGAGATCGAGCGCTACCCCCGGCTGACCCGGGTCGGGGCCTGGCGGGCACGGACCCGGCTCGGGCACCGGGCCTCACCGCTGTGGGACGAGCGGCCGCACGGCGGCTACTACACCCAGGACGACATCCGGGAGATCGTCGCCTACGCCGCCGCGCGGCACATCACCGTGGTGCCGGAGATCGACATCCCGGGCCACTCGCAGGCCGCCATCGCCGCCTACCCGGAGTTGGGCAACACCGACGCGGTGGACACCGCCGCGCTCACCGTGTGGGACGACTGGGGCGTGAGCCCGCACATCCTGGCGCCCACCGAGCACACCCTGCGCTTCTACGAGGGGGTGCTGGAGGAGGTGCTGGAACTCTTCCCCTCCGTCTTCGTACACCTCGGCGGGGACGAGTGCCCCAAGGACCAGTGGCGTGCCTCGGCGACCGCGCAGGCCCGGATCGCGGAGCTGGGACTGGCGGACGAGGACGCCCTGCAGAACTGGCTCACCGGCCACTTCGGCCGCTGGCTGGCGGCGCGCGGCCGGCGGCTGATCGGCTGGGACGAGATCCTGGAGGGCGGGAGCCGCACGGACACCGGGGGCGGTGGGAGCACGGGTGGCTCTGCCGACGTGCGCGACGGTACGGACGCGGGTGGCGGCACCGGGGCCAGGGGGTGTACGGGCGACGGTCCTACGGG
>NZ_SRID01000007.1 GCF_004684805.1 Streptomyces palmae | reverse complement strand
GGCGGGGAGAGCCGGCGAGGTCGGTGTCGGTGGGGCTGGTGAGTGAGGCGGGGTGAGTGCTGGTGGGGTCGATGGGGTCCGGGAGGCCGCCGGGGCCGTCCGGGCGGGTCATCGCCACCCGGTGGCCGGCCACCTCGCCGGTCACCCCCAGGCCCGCGGTAGCGGTGAAGCCCCGTACCCCCGGCAGTGCCGCCCCGTCCTGGGCCCGGCGCGCATAGCCGGCCACCGCCCGCCCCACCGGGTGCTCCGAGCCCTGCTCCACCGCGCCGGCCAGCCGCACCGCCTCGGCCGCGGCCAGCCCGTCCGGGCGCACCGTCACCGCCACCACGTCCAGCGCCCCGTGGGTGAGCGTGCCGGTCTTGTCCAGCACCACGGTGTCCACCCGGCGCAGACTCTCCAGCGCCTGCGGGCCGCGGACCAGGATGCCCAGCTGGGCGCCGCGCCCGGTGGCGGCCAGCAGCGCGGTGGGGGTGGCCAGCCCCAGCGCGCACGGGCAGGCCACCACCAGTACGGCCACCGCGGCCGTCACCGCCGCCTGCGGATCGCCGCCCGCCCCCAGCCAGAAGCCCAGCACGGTGACGGCCACCGCCAGCACGGCCGGCACGAACACCCCGGCGACCGCGTCGGCCAGCCGCTGCGCCCTGGCCTTGCCCGCCTGGGCCTCGGTGACCAGACGGGTGATCCGGGCCAGCTGGGTGTCGGCGCCGACCGCCTCGGCCCGTACCTCCAGCAGCCCGCCGGAGTTGACCGCGCCGCCCACCACCGCCGAACCGGGACCCACCTCGACCGGTGCGCTCTCCCCGGTGACCAGCGACAGGTCCAGCGCGGAGCTGCCGTCCACCACCATCCCGTCGGTGGCCACCCGTTCCCCGGGGCGCACCACGAACCGGTCGCCGATCCGCAGTTCCTCGATCGGCACCAGGCGTTCGGTGCCGTCGGCGTCCCGTACCGCGACCTCCTTGGCGGCCAGCCGGGCCAGCGCGCGCAGCGCCGAACCGGTGCCGTGCCGGGCCCGGGCCTCCAGCAGCCGCCCGGTCAGCACGAACAGCGGTACGCCGACCGCCGCCTCCAGATACACATGGGCGGTGCCGTCCGGGGCCGAGGGCAGCAGCGAGAACGGCATGGTCATGCCCGGTTCCCCGGCCCCGCCGAGGAACAGTGCGTACAGCGACCAGCCGAAGGACGCGATCACGCCCAGCGAGACCAGGGTGTCCATGGTCGCGCCGCCGTGCCGCAGCCCGCGCAGCGCCCGCTCGTGGAAGGGCCAGGACCCCCACACCGCGACCGGTGCGGCCAGCACCAGGCACAGCCACTGCCAGTTGCGGAACTGCAGCCCCGGCACCATGGACAGCGCCATGACCGGCACCGACAGCAGGGCCGTGACCAGCAGCCGCCGCCCTCCGACCGGCTCCGCCTCCGCCTCCGTCGGCGCCGGCTCCGCCTTCGCCGCCGGCGGGGCGGGCGGCTCGGCGGTGAAGCCCGCCGCCACGACCACCGCCACCAGCTCACTCACCGGCACGTCCGGCGGATGGCTCACCCGCGCCCGGCCGGTGGCCAGGTTGACGGTCGCGCTGACCCCGGGGATCCGGCCGAGCCGCTTCTCGATCCGCGCCACACACGCGGCACAGCTCATTCCGCCCACCACCAGCTCGGTGGTGGCGGCGGGTGCGGTGGGGGCGCTCATCGGCCGCCCTCCATCCCGTGCATGCCGCCCATGCCGCCGCCGTCGTCGGAGCCGTGGCCCGAGCCGCCACCCGTACGGTGCAGCCCGGGCGCCACCGGCCCGGCGGCCCGGCCCGCGGCGTAGGCGACGCCGAACATCGTGGCGAGCAGCAGAAGGAAGCCGGCCAGAACCACGGCCGGACTGTGCTGACGTGGGGTCATCACCGCTCCACAGAGAACCATCGGCGGGGTAGGGGGAGCGGTCATCGTGGCACGTCCTGGGCCCGGCATCGCGCCCGACAGCCCTGGTACGGCGCGTGAGGATTCTCCTCCCGCGGCCCGGGAACCAGCGGGTCACGGCGGCCGACTTCCTGATGATGGAACGCTTTTGGGGCGCGCGCCCCGCCCACCGATGTCGCCCTCCCGGGCGACCCGCCGCCCGGCCGCCTCCTGCTTCGCGGCCCGCTTCCCCTTTTTTGGTGCTCGCCGAGGTCATCGGCCTGCCGCCGCGGCTGGCCGCGGGGTTCCGCCGCGAATGGCGCAAGGTGGTGCAGCCGGTGGGGCCGCCGGACCCGGGCCGACCGCGGTACGAGGCGCTGCCGCACGGCCTCCAGGGCCATATCGCCGAGGTCGTCGCGGCCAAGACGGCCCAGCCCGCCGACGACCCGCTCGGTCGGCTGAACGCGGCCTGCCGGGCAGGCGAACTGACCCGCCAGGAACGGGACTCCGTCGTCTTCCAGCTCCTGGTGGCCGGCCAGGAGCCGGTCACCAGCCAGATCACCACCGCGCTGCTGACCCTCTTCCGGCACTCCGAGGCGCTGGACCGGCTGCGCGCAGAACCGCGCTTGCTGCCCCGGGCGGTGGCGATCGCCCGCGGCGCCTACGCTGCCCAGTGCGGATCATGGAGGAGGCCCGATGAGCACCGAACAGTTGACACCGATGCCCACCGACTGGCAGCGCGCCCTGGCGATCGTGGCGCACCCGGACGACCTGGAGTACGGGGTGTCCGCGGCCATCGCCCGCTGGACCGACGAGGGGCGTACGGTCGCCTATCTGCTGGCCACCGTCGGTGAGGCAGGCATCGACGGCATCGCCCCCGAGGAGTGCGGCCCGCTGCGCGCCCGGGAGCAGTGGGCCGCCGCCGCGGAGGTGGGCGTGGACTCGGTGGAGTTCCTGGACCATCGGGACGGCGTGATCGAGTACGGGATCGGGCTGCGCCGCGACTTCGCCGCCGCGATCCGCCGCCACCGGCCCGAGCTGGTGATCACCCTCAACCACCACGACACATGGGGCGGCGTCGCCTGGAACACCCCCGACCACCGGGCGGTGGGCCGGGCGGTACTGGACGCGGTGGGCGACGCCGGGAACCGCTGGATCTTCCCGGACCTCGCCGAGCAGGGCCTCGAACCGTGGAACGGGGTGCGCCATGTGGCGGTCGCCGGGTCCCCGCACCCCAGCCACGCGGTGGACGCGACGGCCGGTGCCGAGCGGGCCGTACGGTCCCTGCTGGCGCACCGCAGCTATATCGAGGCGCTCACCGACGAGGAGCCCGAGACGTACTGCCGCACCTTCCTGGAGGGCACCATGGCGGCGGCGGGCAAGCGGTTCGGCGGACGTCCGGCCGTCTCCTTCGAACTCTTCAGCCGCTGACCCCGGCCCAAGACCCCCGCGCCCGCGGCCCGTACCGCGCTCAGCGGCCCGCACCGCGCCGGAGCCGACCGGTCGGCCGGTGGCCCGGGTCCGCGCGGGTGCTGCCGGCGTCGCCGTCCGCGCCGGCGGTGGCGCCCGGGTCCGCGGTGGGGTCCGGGGCCGGGGCGGTCCGCTCCATGACCAGCGCCGCCGCGTCGTCCTGCAGCCGGCCCCCGGTGTGCAGCTCCAGGTCCTCCTGGAGCCGAGCCAGCAGTTCGGGGGTGGGCAGCCTCGCCCAGCCGCCCAGCCGGTCGGCCAGCGGATAGAACTCCCCGCCCGGCCCGCGCGCCTCGGTCACCCCGTCGGTGCAGGTGAACACCCGGGCGTCGGCCGGGACGGTGATGTGCTGGACGGCCCGCGGCCGGGACACCAGCTCCCCCAGGCCCAGCGGCAGCCCGGGCTCCTCCGGCTCCAGCTCGCGTACCGTGCCGTCCGACTGGATGAGGTAGGGGGCGAGGTGCCCGCAGGCCACGAAGGACAGCGGTACGGCCCGCTCGTCCGGGACGGCCGCCGTCTGGTCGACGCCGAACACCAGCGCGGTGACGAACCGCTCCCGGTCCAGCTCACCGCCCGCCGTCGACTCGGTGTCGCCCGCCGAGGAGCTGACGTAGCGGCGCAGCCCCTGCTCCATGGCGACCACCCCGCCCTCCAGGCCCCGCCGGTAGTACGCCGCCTCCCGGAACGCGGTGAGCACCGCCGCCCCGGCGCCCAGGGTGCGCAACCCCTTGCCCTGCACATCGCCGATGAGCACCCGGGTGCCGTACGGAGTCTCCACGACCTCGTAGATGTCGCCGCCGACCAGCGCGTCCTGCTGCGAGGAGACGTAGAAGCCGTCCACGGTGACGTCATGGCTGCGCAGGGGCAGCTGCCGCAGCAGGGCGCGCTGCGCCGCCTCGCCGGTGACCAGCAGCCGGTGCAGCAGACCGTCCCGCTCGCGCATCAGCCAGGCCACCATGATGCTGGCGCCCGCCAGCAGGGCGTTGCCCACCACGGTCGAGATCCGGTTGACGTTGTGCGGGTCGTCCGGGACCCAGCCGCTGAGGACCACGACCGCCAGGAAGTCCACCGCGGCGATGATCACGGCCTGCCGGAAGCTGCACAGCGCGGCGGCCACCAGGGGGGCCATCGCCGCGTAGGCGTCGAGCCGGAAGTACTGGGGGGTGATCCGGTCGACGAGGATGACCAGCGCGATGTACCCGAACAGGGCGATGAAGATGCCGTTCGAGAACGAGCGGGCATGGGCCCTGAAAGGCACAGTGCGCACCTCCGCTCCGGCTGCGGGGGACACTGTTCAGGCTCGCACGCCCGCGGGCCCGCGGCTACCCGGTACGGCCCGGCCCGGGCAGCCCTGGGGCCGGGTCCGGCGGCGGACCCGGTCAGTGGGTGTCGGCTGGTGCGGCGGCGCTAGGTGCGGGACCGCATGCCCGGCACCCGCATCGGGCGCGAGCCGGGGCCGCCGATGTGCGAGAACGGCTGGGTACGCCAGTCCAGGCTCTCCGGCAGCGTCAGCAGCAGCGCCGCGTCCTGCTCCTGGGCGCCGGGGAGGTCGTCCGCGGGCGCGGCGTCCGCCGCCGCGCGGCCCGTACCGGGGCACACGGTGAGACCGAACGGGTTCCACGGGGAGGGGCACAGCGCGTGCTCCGGCAGCACGTCCTCGTCCGCCAGCAGGGCCAGCGGCCGTGCGCAGTCCGGGCAGACGACCCGGAAGATCTCGTAGGTCTCGTACGTTTCGTAGGTGTCGGTGTCGCCTTCGTCGAGGCGCTCAGGATTGGGCATGTCGTTCTCCCCCTCGGGTGGGCCGGGAGGCACGGCGGCCTCGACCACAGCAAGCATTTCCCCTGGCGACCGCCGGGTAATCGCGGCGCTCCGGTGGACACCGGCCGGTGGATGTGTCATTGGTCACATGCCGGGCGCAGGTGCGCGGTGGCGCATGCCCGTGCCCCCGGTGCGCTCCGGCTGTGCTCCGCCCGCCCCGACCCCCTAAGGTGATCGGCTGTGGAGGAGCTCGACAGACAGATCGTGGAACTGCTCGTCAAGGACGGGCGGATGAGCTACACCGACCTGGGCAAGGCCACCGGCCTGTCCACCTCGGCGGTCCATCAGCGCGTGCGGCGCCTGGAGCAGCGGGGTGTGATCCGCGGCTACGCGGCGGTGGTGGACCCGGAGGCCGTCGGGCTGCCCCTCACCGCCTTCATCTCGGTCAAACCCTTCGACCCCAGCGCCCCCGACGACATCGCGGACCGGCTCGCCGGGGTCGCGGAGATCGAGGCCTGCCACAGCGTCGCCGGCGAGGAGAACTACATCCTCAAGGTGCGGGTGGCCACCCCGCTGGAACTGGAGCACCTGCTCAGCCGGATCCGCTCGCTGGCCGGGGTGTCCACGCGCACCACCGTGGTCCTCTCCACCCCGTACGAGGCCCGCCCGCCGCAGGTCTGAGTCCGCAGGCGACACTGGACCCATGACCGATCGCACAGCCCCCGCCGCCTCCAGCGCCCAGGCGGCGGACGACGACAGCCGACGCACCGTACTCCTGCGCGGCGGCGAGGTGCACAGCCCCGCCGACCCGTTCGCCACCGCGATGATCGTGGAGCGCGGCACCATCGCCTGGGTGGGTTCCGAGGGCGCGGCGGACGGCTTCGCGGACGGCGTGGACGAGGTCGTCGACCTGGACGGCGCACTGGTCACCCCGGCGTTCACAGATGCGCATGTGCACACCACGTCCACCGGTCTCACCCTCACCGGCCTGGACCTCACCGGTGCCGAGAGCCTGCCCGAGGCGCTGGAGCTGATCCGCGCGCACGCCGCCGCCCGCCCCACCGAACCGGTGCTGCTGGGCCACGGCTGGGACGCCACCCGCTGGCCCGAGCAGCGGCCCCCGACCCGTGCTGAGCTGGACCGGGCCGCCGGCGGCCGGCCGCTCTACCTCTCCCGCGTCGATGTGCACTCCGCCGTCGTCACCACCGCGCTGCTGGACCTGGTGCCCGGTGTCGCGCAGCGCTCCGGCTTCCACCCGGACGGGCCGCTGACCACCGCGGCCCATCACGCGGTGCGCGCCGTGGCGTTCGCAGGTGTGAGCCCCGCACAGCGCGCCGAGGCGCAGCGCACCGCGCTGGCGCACGCCGCCTCGCTGGGCATCGGCTCGATCCACGAGTGCGGCGGCCCGGACATCTCCAGCGAGGACGACTTCACCGGGCTGCTGGAGCTCGCCGCGCGGATCCCCGGGCCGCGGGTGGTCGGCTATTGGGCCGAGGCCGTCACCGGCACCGAGGACCTGAAGAAGGTGCGCGAACTCGGCGCGGTGGGCGCCGCCGGCGACCTGTTCGTGGACGGCGCGCTGGGCTCGCACACCGCCTGCCTGCTCGAGCCCTACGCCGACGCCGCGCACACCGGGGCCGCCTACCTGGACGCCGCGGCGGTCGCCGCACACGTCACCGCCTGCACCCGGGCCGGGATGCAGGCCGGATTCCACGCCATCGGGGACGCCGCGGTGAGCACCGTGGTGGAGGGCGTCCGGGCCGCCGCCGAGGAACTGGGCCTGGAGCGCGTCCGAGCCGCCCGGCACCGGGTGGAGCACGCCGAGATGCTCAGCCCCGAGCTGGTGGCCGCCTTCGCCGAACTCGCCCTGACCGCCTCGGTGCAGCCCGCCTTCGACGCCGCCTGGGGCGGCACCGAGGGCATGTACGCCACCCGGCTCGGCGCGGACCGCGCCCGCACCCTGAACCCCTTCGCCGCCATGCTGCGGGCCGGCGTCCCGCTCGCCCTGGGCTCGGACAGCCCGGTCACCCCGCTCGACCCCTGGGGCACCGTACGGGCCGCGGCCTTCCACCGGACCCCCGAGCACCGGATCTCGGTACGGGCCGCCTTCACCGCCCACACCCGCGGCGGCTGGCGCGCCATCGGCCGGGACGACGCGGGCGTGCTGGTGCCCGGCGCCCCCGCCGACTACGCGGTCTGGCGGACCGGCGAGCTGGTGGTGCAGGTCCCCGACACCCGGGTCGCCAACTGGTCCACCGACCCCCGCTCCGGCACCCCCGGGCTGCCCGACCTCACCCCCGGCACCGAACTCCCGGTCTGCCTGCGGACCGTGGTCGGCGGACGCACGGTGTACGAGGCGTAGGCCGCAAGGGTGACCCGCCACCGCGCACGTACCCCCGAACGATGTGCCCTTCGCGCGGGGTGACGGCTGAACACTGTCCGTACTGACCTGCTCATTTGGGGAAACCGTGCAGGTCGTGCCGGTGTTGACAGACAGCGGGCGGCGGCCGGTAGGTTCGGCCGGGTCCACCACAGGACGTCCGACCGGAGAATCTCCACGCAGTCGTCGAACGCCGCTGGGCCACGGGGCGGTGTACCCCGCAGGTACGCCGCCACTGCGAGCCAGGTCCAGCGCACGGGGGCGAGGGAGGGATCGCCGGGTCGGCAGGTGCGACCCGGGTCGGGCCCGGACGCTCAGTAGACAACGGCTTGTCGGACCCGCAGCCAGCGGGCCCCAGGTCGGCCCGAAGGGCGCCGGGCCCCGATCCGCAGTCCGAGCCGCCACGAGCGGCTGAGACCGGCCGTGCCGCTCCGTCTCTCCCGACGGCTCGGCTGCCGCGAGACGCCGCCCGGGGCCTTCCTCGACGGCCTGCTCGCCGCGGGGCGGCGCCCGGGGCGGTCCCCCGACCAAGCCGGCCCCACAGGACGTCACGTAGCCTCTCGCACCCCTCCACCCGTCACCTCGGGGCCACCTCCCCCATTTGGCGTTGTACCGTCACCTCACCACCCGACGACCTGCTAGGGAACGCCGTGACCGTGCCACCCGGATCCGAGACCACCGCCGCGTCGGCTGCCGGCCGCCCGGCAGCCGAGGAGCCCGAGGAGCCGCGCGACGCGGGGGACCCTCCCCTGGAGGCCCCTTCGGACGAAGCCCAGGGGAAGGCAGAGCGGGAATCCGGGCAGGCCGACGGCCCCGCGACGGCCTCCGCGCCCGACGCGGAACCGCCCCCGAAGGACGACCGGCCCGACGAATCCCCGCCGGGCGGGACCGGGCAGCGGGACGGCTCCGCGCCGCCCACCCGGCGGGAGCGCCTGGCCGGGTTCGCGCGCCGCGAGTGGCGGCGCAGCGCACTGGCCGCCGTCTCCGGGGTCGCGCTCGGCCTCGCCTTCCCGCCCTACGGCCTGTGGCCGCTCTCGCTGGCCTCGGTCGCCGCGCTGAGCCTGCTGACCCGGGGCCGCACCGCCCGCCAGGGCGCCTTCACCGGCTTCGTGTTCGGGGTGCCGTTCCTGATCGTGCTGCTGAAGTGGCTGCATGTGGTGGGCTGGGACGCGGTGGTCGGCCTGTCGCTGATCGAGGCCCTGTTCCTGGTGCCGATGGGTGCCGGGCTGGCGCTCACCTCCCGGCTGCCGGCCTGGCCGCTGTGGGCCGCCTGCCTCTGGGTGGCACAGGAGTGGGCCCGGGACCGGACGCCGTTCGGCGGCTTCCCCTGGGGGCGGCTGGCCTTCGCCAACACCGGCTCGCCGTACACCCCGCTGGCCGCGCTCGGCGGCGCCCCGCTGGTCAGCTTCGCGGTGGCGCTCACCGGCGCGCTGCTGGCCGCCCTGGTCCTGGTGGCCTGGCGGGCGCGGGAGGCCGGGCAGCGGGGTCGGCGCGCGGTGCTGACGGCCCTCGCGGCGGGGGTGCTGGCCGCCGCGGTGACCGGCGCCGGATACGCCGTGCCGGTGCCCACCAAGGCCGCGGACACCGTCTCCATCGCCATCGTGCAGGGCAATGTGCAAAAGCCCGGCATGGACTTCCTGGGCCGCCCGCTGAAGATCCTCAACAACCATGTGGAGGCCACCCTCAAGCTGGCCAGGGACGTCAAGGAGGGCCGCAAGCCCCGTCCCGACCTGGTCATCTGGCCGGAGAACGCCTCGGACCTGGACCCGTTCAAGTACCGCGAGGCGTACGCGCGGATCGACGAGGCGGTCAAGGCGATCGGCGTGCCGGTACTGGTCGGAGCGCTCGTGGACCACCCCACCAAGCCCGGCTACGTGAAGAACCAGGGCATCGTCTGGGATCCGGTCACCGGCCCCGGCGCCTCCTACACCAAGCAGCACCCGGTACCGTTCGGCGAGTACGTGCCGTTCAGGGCCGAACTGAGCAAGCTGATCACCCGACTCCAGCGGGTGCCCCGCGACTTCTACCCGGGGGACCACACCGGTGTGCTCCAGGTCGGGCCGGCCAAGCTGGGCGATGTGATCTGCTTCGAGGTGGCCTATGACGACATCGTCCGGGACACCGTCAACGCCGGCGCCCGCATGCTGGTGGTGCAGACCAACAACGCCACCTACGGCCGGACGGGACAGCCCGAGCAGCAGTTGGTGATGTCCAAGCTGCGCGCCATCGAGCACGGCCGGGCGGTGGTCACCGCGGCGCCCAGCGGCATCAGCGCGGTGGTCGGGCCGGACGGTACCGTCCAGCAGCGGACCAAGGAGTTCACCCAGGACGTGCTCACCGCGCGCATCCCTCTGCGTGACGGGACCACCCTGGCGGACCGCGTCGGCGCCACGCCCGAGTGGGTGCTCGCTATGGTGGGCGTTCTGTCCTGCGCGGCCGCGATCGTGATCGGCCGGCGAGGGCGAACGGACGAGAAGGGGCAGCATCCGTGAGCGACGCACGCGAGGCCGACGGGCCGCGCCGCAGCACGAACCGCGAGGAACCGCATCCCGAGCGGGAGCGCGACCACCAGGGCACGGCCGAGGAGCCGACCGAGGCCGCGGCAGGGGAGACGCCGGCCGAGGGCCCGGTGGGGGAGGCCGCGGAGCCGCAGAAGCGGGCCGGGGACCAGGCCGAGGAAGCCGCGGAGCCGGAGAAGCCGGTCGGGGACCAGGCCGAGGAGGCCGCGGAGCCGCGGAAGCCGGTCGAGGACCAGGCCGAGGAGGCCGCGGAGCCGGAGAAGCCGGTCGGGGACCAGGCCGAGGAGGCCGCGGAGCCGCGGAAGCGGGCCGGGGACCAGGCCGAGGAAGCCGCGGAGCCGGAGCAGCCGGCCCCGGCAGGGGCGGCGGCGGAACGCGGGACCCGGGCCGAGGCCCCGGCCGCGCAGACCGAGGGCCGGAAGCGGACCTTCGGTCCGCTGGGCACCACCCTGGTGATCATCCCGACCTACAACGAGGCCGAGAACATCGAGCCGATCGTCGCCCGGGTGCGGTCCGCCGTGCCGGAGGCGCATGTGCTGGTCGCGGACGACAACAGCCCGGACGGAACCGGCAAGATCGCCGACAAGCTCGCCGCGGAGGACGATCACGTCCAGGTGCTCCACCGCAAGGGCAAGGAGGGCCTGGGCGCCGCCTACCTCGCCGGCTTCCGCTGGGGCATCGAGCACGGCTACGGCGTCCTGGTGGAGATGGACGCGGACGGCTCCCACCAGCCCGAGGAACTGCCGCGGCTGCTCACCGCACTGAAGAACGCCGACCTGGTGCTCGGCTCCCGCTGGGTGCCCGGCGGCCGGGTGGTCAACTGGCCCAAGTTCCGGGAGTTCATCTCGCGCGGCGGCAGCACCTACTCGCGGCTGCTGCTGGACCTCCCGCTGCGGGACATCACCGGCGGCTACCGCGCCTTCCGCCGGGAGACGCTGGAGGGGCTCGGCATGGACGACGTGGCCTCCCAGGGCTACTGCTTCCAGGTCGATCTGGCCTGGCGGGCGATGAAGGCCGGGTTCCATGTCGTGGAGGTGCCCATCACCTTCGTCGAGCGGGAGCGCGGCGACAGCAAGATGAGCCGGGACATCCTCGCCGAGGCGCTGTGGCGGGTGACCTCCTGGGGCGTGGGAACCCGGGTCAACCGGGTGCTGCACCGCAAGCCGGACCAGGGTCGCTGATCGGCCCCGGCGGATCGGCGGCGGAGCCGGGCGCGGGGCGCCGTGCGGCGGTGCCCGCCCTGGTGCGCGGTCGCCCCACCGGCCCAGGCACACTGGGGGCATGACGACCGGCGCATCGCATCCGACGGATTCGCCCCGGGGCTCGGTCCAGGGGGATCCCCGCCGCCCCGGGCGCTCCCGTGCCCGCAGCTTTCTGCCGCTGGGCCTGGCTCTCTGGCTGGTGCTGGAGATCTGGCTGCTGATCCTGGTGGGGGAGGCGGCGGGCGGGTTCACCGTCTTCCTGCTGCTGGTCGCCGGGGTGGTGCTGGGCGCGATCGTGATCAAGCGAGCGGGCCGGCGGGCCTGGCAGTCCCTCACCGGAGCCTTCCAGCCCGGCGCGACCGGCCCCGGAGCCCGGCGGGCCGAGACGGGCGGTGGCAACGCCCTGCCGATGCTGGGCGGGCTGCTGCTGATGCTGCCCGGGCTGCTCTCCGACGTGGTCGGGCTGCTGTGCCTCTTCCCGCCCACCGGCAACCTGCTCCGCCGCCGACTGGAGCGCTCGCTGGAGCGCAAGGTGCGCATGGCGGCCCCGGGCGGCATGGGGGAGGCGTTCCAGCAGGCGCGGATGCGCCGGCCGGACGGCAAGGTGGTCCAGGGCGAGGTCATCCGGGACCGCGCGGACGGCGGCTCGGCGGCGGACGCCGACCGGCCGCGCCGCGAGGACCCGCCGCTGCCCCGCTGACGGCCGGCGATCCGCCGAACCGGCCCGGGACGGCAGCACGCGGCGCCCTCAGGGGCCGCGCAAGGTCAGTGGGACCCTGGGACCCCGGGACGCCGCGGCGCCGGGGCGGACCTGGAGACGAGTGACGCCCGGCCCCGCGGACACCGAGGGGCCCGGCGGCATCCCTCAACGGCCAGGCGAGACGCGCGACGCCAGGCGGCGGGGGCCGGACCGCCCCGTGCGTGATGGCCCCAGGCGGAGTCCGCAGACGCGCGGACGGCCCCAGGTGGGAGTCCGCGGACACGCAAGGGCTGGGGCCGCTGCGATGCAGCGGCCCCAGCCCTTGGTATGCGCGTGCTGCCGTCAGGCAGACTTGCGGGTGTCGCGCGGGTGCACGGCGATGTTCATGGCGCCGGAGCGCAGGACCGCCAGCCGCTCGGCCAGCACCTCCTCCAGCTCCTCACGGGTACGCCGCTCCATGAGCATGTCCCAGTGCGTACGCGCGGGCTTCCCCTTCTTCTCCTCGGGGCCGTCCCCGTCCACCAGGAGCGCGGTGGCGCCGCACGCCTTGCACTCCCACTCCGGCGGAATCTCCGCCTCTACCGAGAACGGCATCTCGAATCGATGGCCGTTCGGGCATGCGTACTCCACCGCCTGGCGCGGGGCCAGATCGATGCCGCGGTCGGTCTCGTAGCTGGTCACCACGAGTCGCGTGCCGCGGAGAGCTCGCTCACTCATGAATCGTGCCTCCCGGGCTTGTCGCCCACAGGACAGGTGTCGCTGTCGTCGTCATCCGGTCAACGTCCGGTCGGCGATGAGAATTCCCGTATCGGAATGTGGCGCTGTGTGCCACTGCCTACCTTCGTGCCGCCCCGTTGTTCTACCCACAGGCGCCCGGTTTGTCACATCTGGCAGCAGATGTCACCCAGTGTTTCCAGCGCTTTAGCGCGCAGTAACGGTCCGCCTAGTGGACCAAGGGCGTACACTACCGCCCCACGCCGTCAAGCTCTAAATCCGGTCGACCGCGGACCCCTCGGAGTCCGGATCGTTCCCTCCGCTTCCGGCGCCCGCGGTGGGCGTCCCGGTGTCGGCGGCCCCCTCGGCAGGCCCCTGCGGCGCGGTGGTCCCCGTGCCCCGGGCCACCACGGTGGAGCCGCGCTCCGGCAGGCCCGGGATGTCGAAGATCCGCAGGAAGAACTGCGACAGCGGTCCGATCGCCACCGCGTACAGCACCGTCCCCACCCCGATCGAGCCGCCCAGCAGGAATCCGGTCGCCAGCACCGTGAGCTCGATGCCGGTGCGCACCAGCCGGATCGACCGGCCGCTGCGCCGGTGCAGCCCGGTCGTCAACCCGTCCCGCGGGCCGGGCCCGAAGCGCGCCGAGATGTACAGGCCGGTGGCCACGCCATTGAGCACGATCGACGCCAGCAGCAGCGGAATCCGGACCGCCAGCGCGTCCGGCTGCGGCATCAGCCACAGTGTGCCGTCCGCCACCAGGCCGATCACCAGCACGTTCGACACCGTGCCCAGGCCCGGTCGCTGCCGCAGCGGGATCCACAGCAGCAGGACCACCACCCCCACCAGGATGGTCACCGTGCCGAACGACAGCGAGGTGCGCTCGGCCACACCCTGGTGGAAGGTGTCCCACGGGTCCAGGCCGAGGGTCGCGCGCACCTGCATCGCCATGCTCGCCCCGTACAGCGCCAGTCCCACGTAGAGGTGCACCAGGCGCCGGGGGAGCCGCCGGCCCCGGCGGGGCCCGTCGGCGCCGGCTCCTCCCGACGCCGACGCCGACGCCGACGCCTGGGCCGCCTCGGTCGTCTCGCCGGCCTCGGAGGAGTCGCCCGCGTCGCCGGCGCGGGACGGGCGCGATGTGCCCCGTGAGGGGCGCGAGGGGAGTATGGACAACGAAGGACTCCTCGAATGTGGCTCGGATGTGGCGTGGCGGACAGGGCCGGTTGAACACCGTGATTGTCAGCATGACAATCTGAACCCCAAGAGACCAGTCCAGTTCCATGGCCAATTCCAGGAAGGTGGACCGCAACCGATGAGTCCGTGGACCTCGGCAGTGGGCGCCCCGCAGCTCGCCCGCCTGCTTCAATCGCAGCACACCCGCGAGGCCACCGCCCTGGCCGGCGGCCGGCGCCGCCCGGCCTACCGCGCCCTGGCGGACGGGGTGCGCCTGCTGGTGCTGGAAGGCCGGGTCCCGGTCGCCGCCCGGCTGCCGGCCGAGCGGGAACTGGCCGCCGCCCTGGAGGTCAGCCGCACCACCGTCGCCGCCGCCTACGAGGCGCTGCGGGGCGAGGGCTTCCTGGAGTCCCGCCGCGGCGCCGGCAGCTGGACCGCGGTCCCGGCCGGCCGGCCCGTGCCCGCCCGCGGGCTGGACCCGCTGCCCCCCGAGGCCACCGGCTCCATGATCGACCTCGGCTGTGCCTCGCTGCCCGCCCCCGAGCCCTGGCTGAGCCAGGCGGTCGCCGGCGCGATGGAGGAGCTGCCACCCTACGCCCGCACCCACGGCGACTACCCGGCCGGGCTGCCCGGGCTGCGGCAGGCCCTGGCCGACCGGTACACCGAGCGCGGCGTGCCCACCATGCCCGAGCAGATCATGGTCACCACCGGCGGGATGGGGGCGGTCGCCGCCACCTGCCGGCTGTTCGTCCGCCCCGGTGAGCGGGCGGCGGTCGAGTCGCCCTCGTACGCCAATGTGCTCCAGCTGATGCGCGAGGCCGGGGTGCGGCTGGTGCCCGTGGCCATGACCCCCCGGCTCGGTGGCTGGGACCTGCCCGCCTGGCGGCAGGTGCTGCGGGACGCCGCGCCGCGCATGGCCTATGTGATCGCGGACTACCACAACCCCACCGGGGCGCTCGCCAGTGACGAGCAGCGCCGCGAGCTGGTGGACGCGGCGCGCTCGGCCGGCACCATCCTGGTCGCCGACGAGACCATGGCGGAGATCCGGATGGACACCCCCGGCGAGCCCGCCGCGCCGGTGCCCCGTCCGGTCAGCGCCTACGACCCCGCGGGCAGCACCGTGGTCACCGTGGGCTCGGCCAGCAAGTCGTTCTGGGCCGGGCTGCGCATCGGCTGGGTACGCGCCGCCCCGGACATCATCCGCAGCCTGGTGGCCGCCCGGGCCTATGTGGACCTGGGCACCCCGGTGCTGGAACAGCTCGCCGTCACCTGGCTGCTGAACACCGGTGGCTGGGACGCCGCGATGGAGCTGCGCCGGGACCAGGCCCGGGAGAACCGCGACGCGCTGGTCGAGGCGGTCCGCCGGCACCTTCCCGACTGGGAGTTCACCGTGCCCGGCGGCGGGCTCACCCTCTGGGTGCGCACCGGCGGACTGTCCGGTTCGCGGATCGCCGAGGCGGCGGAGCGGCTGGGGGTGCGGGTGCCCTCCGGCCCCCGGTTCGGCGTGGACGGCGCCTTCGAAGGCTTCGTCCGGCTGCCCTTCACGGTCGCCGGCGCGGTGGCCGAGCAGGCCGCCACCCGGCTGGCCGACGCGGCGCGCCTGGTGGCGACCGGAGCCGGCGCCGGGGCCGATCTGCCGCGCAGCTACGTGGCCTGAACCGGCAGCGCCCCGTCGTCGTCCGCCCACCGCGGCCCGGCCCCCTTCACCAGCGAGGGGGCGGCGTCCCGGGAGGGCGCCGGCGCGGTGGGCCCGGGCACCATGTCGCCGGCCTCCGCGGGCTCCCGGACCTCCGCGGACCCGGGCGGCCGGTCCCCATGGTCGGCGGGGGGCAGCGCGGCCGACTCCTCCGCCGGCTCCGGCAGCATCTCCAGCACCGCCCGGCGCAGCGCCTCGCCCACGCCGGGGTCGTACGGATCGGGGGCGGCGGGCACCTGGATCCGGTGCACCGGCCCGGTGCCCAGCCGGGCATAGCCGCGCCCCGGAGGCACCTCGTACGCGCCGGTGGTGTGCGGTGGCGCCCCGAGCACCGCGGCCACCTGCCCGGCGGGTACGGCGCCGAGCACCACCCGGGCCCGGGCGTGGGCGTGCACCGGCGAGCCGAGCGCGTCCAGGTTCTCGCAGTACTCGGCCACCACCACGGTGACCCCGACCGCCCGCCCGTGCCACAGCGGGACCCGGAGCAGCTCCTGCGGGTCCGGCCGCCCGTCGGCCGCGGCGAGCTGGGCCAGCATCGAGGGACGGTCGACAAGGATCCACAGCGGCCGGTGCGCCTCGCCCGCGGGGATCGTGCCGAGCTGCCGGGCCCGGTCGGCCGCGGCCAGCCGCTGCTCGGTCTCGTGCGCGGCCCACTCCAGGGCCGCCTGCACCCCCCTCAGCCCGCTCTCCACGGCCAGTACCCCTGGCCGGCCGGCCAGGAAGGCGTACTCGCCGACGCCGCCGCCGTCGAGCACCAGCACGTCCCCGTCCCGGAGCGCCTGGAGCGCCACGCAGCGCAGCAGGGTGGTGGCCCCGCTGCCGGCCCGCCCGGTCACCAGCAGGTGCGGCTCGGTGGCGCGCGGGCCGGTGCGCCACACCACCGGTGGCAGCTCACGGGTTCCGGCGGGCTCGGCGCCGGCCACCGGGAGGGTGGGTGCGGCGGGGGACGGATCGGTGAAGCCGAGCACCGTCTCGCCCGGCGCCGTGCCGAAGCGCTGCACCGGGATGTCGGTGCGCAGGGGCGGCAACGCGGTCACCGTCAGCCGGTTGCCCTCCTCGTCCCAGTCGAACAGGTACTCCCGGTCGCGCCCGGACTTGCCGCACAGCACCTGTTCGACCCGGGTGCGGCACTCGGGCTCGCCGTCGGTGAAGTAGGCCGGGTAGCGCAGCCGCAGCAGGGACAGCCGGCCGCCGTCGAACCGGTGCTCCTCGAAGGCGTCCGACCAGGCGCCGCCGTGCCGGTAGAGCGGGCCGGCGTCCTGCGGCACCGAGAAGTAGGGGACCAGCGCCTCGTACAGCTGCTGCAACCGTCCGGCCTCGGCCGGGTCCGGGCCCGGTGCGGCCTGCCGGGACCCCCGCCCCGCCCAGCCCGCCGCGGCCATCGCCGCGCCCGCGGCCAGCAGCGGCCCGTACGGCAGCACCGCCAGGACCATGGCGCAGGCCAGGACGAAGAGGAGCACCGGGCCCCGACGGTCCCCGGGCAGCCGGGTCCAGTACTGCCGGGCTCCGGCGGAGAGCCTGCGCAGCCCTCGGGAGATGGTCAGCACCGGGTGCAGGACATCGACGGCGGCGTCGGCCCAGGGGCGCGGGAGCGGGCGGCGGAACACGTCAGATCTTGATCCCGCCGAGCATGGTGGCCAGGCTCGCGCCGCCGGCCTTGATGCTGGGAGCGATGGCCGTACCGGAGAGATAGAAACCGAACAGTGAGCAGACGACCATATGGGAAGCCTTGAGCCCGTCCTTGCGGAAGAACAGAAAGACGATCACTCCGAGTAGGACGACTCCGGAGACGGACAGGATCATGACGGTTCTCCTGACTGACGCACGGTCACCACACGTGGTGTCACGTGCACAGCATGTATCCGTTCGGGGTATGTCGCAAACGCAGACCTTCCCGGCACAACGCCCCGGAGGAGCCCGGGTGTCAACGACCCGGCCGACCGCGTTTCGGGTACGTAGTGTGGGGTCATGAACGAAGCGAACGCCGGTGCCGAACCCGCGCACGACCCCGAGGTTCTCCAGTTGGCCGCCAAGGTCTTCGATCTGGCCCGGCACGGGGACACCGACACCCTGGCCGCCTACGTGGACGCCGGGGTTCCGGCTAACCTCACCAACGACCAGGGCGATTCCCTGGTCATGCTCGCCGCCTACCACGGCCACGCCCGGACGGTCACGGTGCTGCTGGAGCGCGGCGCCGACCCCGACCGTGCCAACGACCGCGGCCAGACCCCGCTGGCCGGGGCCGTCTTCAAGGGAGAGGACGAGGTGGTCCGACTGCTGCTCGCGCACGGCGCCGACCCGGCGGCCGGCACCCCCTCGGCCGTCGAGACGGCCGGCGCCTTCGGGCGCCAGGACCTGCTGGAACTGTTCCGCTCCCCATGACCCGGCTCAGCGCGCTGACCGCCCGTCAACCCCGTCTCCGGGCAAGCGGCTTCGGGCCCGCGGACACCGCGCCGCCCACCGGCTCGTAGCGTGGTGGCCATGGCACCGGACTCGAACGACCAGGCGGGGCACTCCCCCGAGGACCGCGGGCTCCGCCCGGCGGAAACCCCCATGACCGCGGCGGATCGGCTGTGCGACCGGATCGAGGCGGTCGACGCCGAGATCCTGGCCTTCCTCCCCGAGCCGGGGCGGCGCGCCCGGCTGCGCGCCGAGGCCCGGGCCCTCGCCGAGCGCGACACGGCTTTCGACCGTCTGCCGCTGTACGGCGTGCCGGTCGCGATCAAGGACATCGTGCGGGTGGCGGGCCTGCCCACCCGGGCCGGCTCCGAACTCCCCGCCGAACTGCTGGACGGACCGCAGGCGCCCCTGGTCGACCGGCTGCGGGCGGCGGGGGCCCTGGTCGCGGGCAAGACGGTCACCGCCGAGTTCGCCGGGACCGCACCGGGCCCCACCCGCAACCCGCACCACCTCGGCCACACCCCCGGCGGATCCAGCAGCGGTTCGGCGGCGGCGGTCGCCGCGGGCATGGTGCCCCTGGCCATCGGCACCCAGACGGTCGGCTCGGTGATCCGCCCGGCCGCCTACTGCGGGGTGATCGGCTTCAAACCGGGCTACGACCGCGTCCCGACCGAGGGCGTGATCCCCAACGTGCCCAGCCTCGACACGGTGGGGCTGTTCGCCGCCGACCTGGAGCTGGCGACCCGGGCCGCCGGGGTGCTCTGCGACCGCTGGCAGCAGCCGGCCCCGACCACCCCGCGGCCCCGGCTCGCCGTGCCCGAGGGCCCCTACCTCGGGCGCGCCGAACCCGCCGCGCTGGCCGCCTTCGAGGAGCACACCGCGCGGCTGGCGGCGGCCGGACACGAGATCCTGCGGGTGCCCTTCCTGGACGACCTGGCCCAGGTCGAGGCGGACCAGTACACCGTCAACCGCTTCGAGACCGCCCGGGTGCACGCCGACTGGTTCGCACGCCACGGCGACCGCTACCGTCCGCAGACCGCCGCCGCGATCCGCCAGGGCCAGGCGGTCGACCCGGACGACTACACCCGGGCGCTCCGGGCGCGCGAACGGTTCCGCGACCGGCTGCGCCAGGTGATGGCGGACCGCGGCATCGATCTGTGGCTCACCCCCGCGGCGACCGGCCCGGCGCCCCGGGGCCTGGAGAGCACCGGCAGCGGGGCGATGTGCCTGCCCTGGAGCTACGCCGGGGTCCCGGCCCTCGCCCTGCCCGCCGGGCCGGCCCCGGACGGCCTGCCGCTCGGGGTGCAGTGCGTGGCCGCCTCGGGCGCCGACGAACGGCTGCTGGCCTGGGCCCCGGACCTGCTGGCGGCCCTGACCCCGCCCGGCGGCACACCCCGCCCGCGCCTCGGTGCCGCGCACCTGCCCCACCCGTCGGGCGAGCGCGGCTGAGCCGCGGCGCGGCGAACGCGCGGGGCGGGTCCGGTGCCGCGCGGCGGAGTACGGATCGCCGGGTGCGGGACGTCAGGGCCGGGCGCGCGGTTCTCCCCCGGACTTCGTCCGGGAGGTGCCCCCACCCCCGGACTCCGTCCGGGGGTACCCCCAGCGCCCCTGCCGGGGCGCTTCGTCAGTTGGCGTGCAGGGTACGGAGGGCTGCCAGGGCGCGGTCCGCGTGGACGGCCATCCGGAGCTCGCTGCGGACCACCTCCACCACCCGCCGGTCGGTGCCGATCACGAAGGTGACCCGCTTGGTGGGCAGCGCCGCCAGTTGCCGCTTGACCCCGAACCGCTGCCGTACGGTCCCCTCGGGGTCGGACAGCAGCGGGTAGCCGAAGCCGTGCTCGGCCGCGAACTCCGCCTGCTTGGCGACGGGATCGGCGCTGATCCCGACCGGTTGGGCGCCCAGCTCCCGGAACTCCTGGGCGATGTCCCGGAAGTGGCAGGCTTCCTTGGTGCACCCTGGCGTCATGGCGGCGGGGTAGAAGAACAGCACCACCGGGCCGTCCGCCAGCAGGCTGCTCAGCCGGCGTGATGCGCCGGTCTCGTCCGGAAGTTCGAAGTCCGCGACCTCGTCACCGATGTCCATACCCCCAACCTAGCGGCCGCCCGGGTCCCCCGCGGACGTATGCAGCGGCCACCAGGCGAATCGGCCCCCCGCGCCAGCTCACAGGGGCGCTGGGGGTACCCCCGGACGGAGTCCGGGGGTGGGGGCACCTCCCGGACGAAGTCCGGGGGAGAACGGCGTGATCAACCCTCGACTTCCGGCACCCGGCAATCCACACGCCGCCGCAAGGCTCCCCCGCACCCGTCACCCCACACGCCGCCGCAGGCTCACCGCACCGCGCCAAAGCTGAAGCCAAAGGCCGCCGGCGCCGGCATCAGCCGATACACCGGCAGCACCCCGGGCCCGCACGACTGGCTGCCGATCCCCTGCTGCCCATGGTCCAGGTTCACCCACACCGTGTCCGGCGAGGGCACCAGCTCATGCGTGTGCTCGGCCGCGTCCAACTCCTCGCTGGTCCAACGGCGCGCGGTGAACCAGAACCGCGGCTCGCCCTCGACGCGCAGCCCGGTGCCGTCCGGGGCGGTCAGCTCGGCCCACCGCACCCGCGGCCGGGCCCCGTTCTCCTGCGGGCGGACATAGGGGGTCTGCATCTCGTCCACGGGCATGGTCCAGCGGCCGACCCGTGCGGCGGCCAGGGTGTCGGGATACCCCTCGCCGGGCCCGCCGCCGTACCACCGGGCCAGCCCGAGCGCCGCGGGCACCCCCAGCCGCAGCCCCAGCCGCGGCAGCGGGCAGCTCCAGTCGCCCTGCGGGGTGACCGCCACGGCCAGCCGCAGCCGGTCCCCGGCCGCCGTCCAGCGGTACTCCACCGCCAGCCCCAGATCGGTGGCGGCCGGGGCGACCCGTACGGTGACCCGCAGCTCCTCCCCGTCCACCGCCACCGCGTCCACCCGGTGCCGCATCCGGTGCAGCCCCAGCTCGCGCCAGATCACGCCGTAGCGCTCATCCGGCTGCCAGTCGGCGCCGTTGTCGTTGTCGGTGGGCGCCCGCCACACATCCAGCCGGGGCCCCTCGACCGGCAGCCCGGCCAGCGAGGCGAGGGTGCCGGTGGCCGCGTCGAAGGTACCGGGGCCCAGCACGATCGACCGCCCGGTACGGCGCGGTACGGCGGCCGGTCCCGGTGCGGGGTCGGGCTCGCCGGGCCGCTCGCACTGCCCCCAGGCCACCAGGTGCCCGGCCGGCGCCCAGGCGGTGTCCTCGGCCAGTCGGGCCCGTACCGTCCACAGACGCTCGCCGGGGCCGGGGCCCGCCTCGGCGGGCTCGGGGAGGGCGAGCCGCGCCGACTCGCCGGGGCCCAGCGGCGGCACGGCCAGCGGCCCCGCGGCCAGCACCGCGCCCTCCACCGCGTACTCCCAGCCGAACGCCAGATGGGAGAGCCCGAGGAAGTCATGGGAGTTGGTGATGTCCACGGTGCCCGCGGCCCCGTCGACCACGATCCGCACCGGCTCGATGACCTTCTTGTACTCGACCAGCCCGGGGGAGGGGGTGCGGTCCGGGAAGAGCAGTCCGTCGCAGACGAAGTTGCCGTCGTGCATCTCCTCGCCGAAGTCCCCGCCGTAGGCGAAGTACGGCCGCCCGTCGGGGGTGCGGCGGGCCAGCCCGTGGTCGATCCACTCCCACACGAAGCCGCCCTGGCAGCGCTCGTGGGCCTCGAAGAGCCGCTGGTACTCACTGAGTCCGCCCGGCCCGTTGCCCATGGCGTGCCCGTACTCGCACAGCAGGAACGGCATGGCGCGGCGGCGCGCGTCCAGCTCCGGGGTACCCCAGGGCGCCTCCACCCGCCGGCCGATCTGGTCCACCTCCTCGGGCCAGGCGTACATCCGGGAGTACAGATCGGTGTCCGCGCAGGACAGATCGCCCTCGTAGTGCAGCGGCCGGGACGGGTCGCGCTCGCGGATCCAGTCCGCCATGGCGGTCAGCCCCCGGCCGGTGCCGCACTCGTTGCCCAGCGACCAGATGACCACCGAGGGATGGTTCTTGTCCCGCTCCACCATCCGGGCGGCCCGGTCCAGCAGGGCCGGCGTCCAGCGTTCGTCGTCCACCGGGTTGCCGCGCCAGCCCACCGCGTGGAAGCCGTGGGTCTCCAGGTCGCACTCGTCGATGACCCACAGGCCCAACTCGTCGCACAGGTCCAGGAAGGCCGGGTGCGGCGGATAGTGGCTGGTGCGCACCGCGTTGATGTTGTGCCGCTTCATCAGCAGCAGGTCCTGGCGCATCACGGCCCGATCCAGCGTCCGGCCGTGCTCGGGGTGGAACTCGTGGCGGTTGACCCCGCGGAAGAGCACTCGCCGGCCGTTGACCCGCAGCACGCCGTCCTCGACGGCGACGGTACGGAATCCGAGCCGCAGCGGGATCCGCTCGCCCGCGCAGACCAGTTCGGCCGCGTACAGCCGGGGCGTCTCGGCGGTCCACGGCTCCACCGGAACGGTGGCGCTCTGCCCGGTGGCCAGCTCCAGACCGAGCTCCGGGACGAGGACCCGGCCGGCCGGTTCGGCGTCCACCCGCAGCGTCCCGGTGCCGTCGGTGTGGTCGTACCCGGCGTGTACCGAGAAGTCGGCGACCGCGCCCGGCGGGCGGTGCAGCAGGGTCACCTCCCGGAAGACGCCCGGCAGCCACCACTGGTCCTGGTCCTCCAGGTAGCTGCCCGAGGACCACTGGTGCACCCGCACCGCCAGGACGTTGCCGCGCGCCCGCAGCACCCCGCCGACCGCGAACTCGTGCGGCAGCCGGCTGCCCTTGAAGCTGCCCAGGAGCTGCCCGTTGAGCCACACCCGGGCGCAGGACTCCACGCCCTCGAAGCGCAGCACCGCGGTGCCCTCGGCGGGCCAGTCGGCGGGCAGGTCGAAGAGGTGCCGGTGGTCGCCGGTCGGGTTCTCGTCCGGCACCCGGGGCGGGTCCAGCGGGAAGGGGTAGCGGGTGTTGGTGTAGGCGGGCGCGCCGTGCCCGTGCAGCACCCAGTGCGCGGGCACCGGCACCCGGTCCCAGCCGGAGGCGTCGTATCCGGGGTCGGCGAAGGACTCGTCATGGGCGGTGGCGCTCGGCGAGAGCCGGAACGCCCAGTGCCCGCCGAGGTCCAGGCGGGCGGCGTCGGACGCCGGCACCCAGGCCCGGGGCGGCAGCAGGCCGCTGCCGGGAGAGAAGTCCTCGTAGTAGGGGTAGGAGGGAAGCTGACGGTCGGCGGAGCTGCTCATCGGTCCTCCAAGAGGTGGTGGGCGGCCGTGCGCGTTCTCCGGTGCGGTGGTGCCGGGCGGTTCACTCCCCGGGCGGGGGTTCCTTGGCTGGGGGCCCGTCCTGGACCAGGATCACCTCCAGCCGCCGCGGGCCGTGCACCCCCTCCACCCGGTCGAGTTCGATGTCGCTGGTGGCGGACGGGCCGGAGATCCAGGTCAGCGGGCGGGTCGGGTCCAGCCGGGCGAGGGCCTGCGGTACCGAGCAGACGACCTGCTCCGGGACCCGCACCACGCAGATGTGGTGATCGGGTACCAGGGTGATCCGGCGCCGGCCCTGCCCGGGGCCGCCGTCCAGGACCAGGGTGCCGGTCTCGGCGATGGCCAGCGCGCACCCGGTGACCACGCTGTCCCGTGCGTCCAGCACCCGCGGGGTGTCCTCGGCCAGGTCGGGGACCGGTTCCGCCCCGGTGGCCGAGAGCCAGGACTCCGGCAACCCCTCGGGCACGATCACGGTACGGGCCCCGCGCTCCGCCAGCAGCGAGCCGATCAGCTCCGGCAGCCCGGCCCGGTCGCAGCGGTGCACCACCGCCCGGTAGTCGGCCAGGTTCTCGGCCAGCAGCCGCGCCGCTTCGGCCGAGTCCAGGTCACCGTGGGTGCGCCGGTAGTCCCGGGCCACCGGCTCCGCCGCGGGGTCCGCGGCGCGCGGGGTGTCGGCCAGCGCCCGCCGGATCCGGCCCATGATCAGCGCGCGTGAGCTCATGCCGTACCCCTCCCGGTGTCGGGTGTCCGTCCGCTGCCCGGCGCGCCGGCCTCGCCCCGGGTCCGCTGCCACCAGTCGCGGAAGGACTCGGCCGGGACGGCGGGCAGCGCCCGGCTGTCGGTCCAGGCCCGCCCCGGCCCGGGCAGCCGGTCCGGGTGGAGGCGGCGGGTACGGGCGGCCAGCCGCTGCCCCGCGCGCAGCACTCCGGGATGGTCCAGCGCCCAGCGGGCGGCCCGCATCGCGGCCCGTTCCGCGGCGTGCCCGCGGGCCGGCTTGATCACCACGCGGCTGCCGCGCACCGAGGCCGGACCGCCCTCCACCACCCGCTCCCGCAGGTGCACCAGGATCCGCGGGATGTCGATGGCCACCGGGCACACCTCGTAGCACGCCCCGCACAGCGAGGAGGCGTACGGCAGCGAGGCGTCCACCGGAGTACCGGTGCCGCGCAGCTGGGGGGTGAGGACGGCGCCGATCGGGCCCGGATAGGCGGAGCCGTAGGCATGACCGCCGGCCCGCTCGTAGACCGGGCAGACGTTCAGGCAGGCGGAGCAGCGGATGCAGCGCAGCGCCTGGCGGCCCACCGGGTCGGCCAGGGCGTCGGTGCGGCCGTTGTCGAGCAGCACCAGGTGGAAGGTGCGCGGGCCGTCCCGGTCGCTGGTGCCGGTCCACATCGAGGTGTACGGGTTCATCCGCTCGGCGGTGGAGGAGCGCGGCAGCAGCTGCAGGAAGACCTCGAGGTCGCGCCAGTCGGGCACGGTCTTCTCGATGCCGACCACCGAGATCAGGGTCTCCGGCAGGGTCAGGCACATCCGCCCGTTGCCCTCCGACTCCACGACCACCAGGGTGCCGGTCTCGGCCACCATGAAGTTGGCCCCGGAGATCGCCACCTTGGCGCGCAGGAACTTCTCCCGCAGGTGCAGCCGGGCGGCCTCGGCCAGTTCGGCGGGGGAGTCGGTGAGCCCGTCCGGCGCGGGCCGGCCCCACCGGCCCATCCGCTCCCGGAAGATGTCCCGGATCTCGCCCCGGTTGCGGTGGATGGCGGGCACCAGGATGTGCGAGGGGCGGTCCTCGCCCAGCTGCACGATCAGCTCCGCCAGGTCGGTCTCGTACGCGGTGATCCCGGCCTCCGCCAGCACCTCGTTGAGCTCGATCTCCTGGGTGGCCATGGACTTCACCTTGACCACCTCGCGCTCCCCGGTGGCCCGTACCAGATCGGTGACGATACGGCCGGCCTCGGCCGCGTCGGCCGCCCAGTGCACCTGCCCGCCGGCCGCGGTCACCGCGGTCTCCAACCGCTCCAGGTACCGGTCCAGATGGCGGAGCGTATGGTCCTTGATCGCGGCGCCGGCGGCCCGTAGCTCGGCCCAGTCGGAGAGCTCGGCGACCGCGGCGGCCCGCTTGGCGCGGATGGTGTGCGTGGCATGCCGCAGATTGGCGCGGAGCACCGGATTCCGGACGGCTCGGGCGGCGGCCGCCGGGAAGGCGGGCGGCTCCTGGGAGGTCTCCTCGGTCACCACACGTCCCCTTCCGTGCTGGCCAGGATCTCGGCGAGGTGCACTGGCCGGACCTCGGAGCCCAGCCGGGTCAGCGTGCCGCCGATGTGCATGGCGCAGGAGTTGTCCACCGTGCAGACCGCCTCCGCGCCGGTGGCCATGACGGCGCGGGCCTTGTCGGCGCCCATCGCCGCGGAGACGGCCGCGTTCTTCACCGCGAAGGTGCCCCCGAAGCCGCAGCACTCCTCGGCCCCGGGAAGCTCCCGCAGCCGCAGCCCGCGCACCGCCGAGAGCAGCCGGCGCGGCCGGTCGCCCAGCCCGAGCATCCGCAGGCCGTGGCAGGTGGGGTGGTAGGTGACGGTGTGCGGGTAGTAGGCGCCCACATCGGTCACCTTCAGTACGTCCACCAGGAACTCGGTGAGCTCATAGGTCCGGGGCGCCACCGCGGCCACGGCCTCGGCCCAGGGCCCGCCCCGCCCCTCGGCGGCGGCGCCGGCCGCGATCCGCGGGTAGTTCTCGCGCACCATGGCCGCGCAGGACCCGGACGGGGTGACCACATGGGTGATGTCGCGGAAGGCCCTGGCGTGGCGGCGCGCCAGCGGCTCGGTCTCCCGGCGGTAGCCGGTGTTGAACTGCGGCTGACCGCAGCAGCTCTGCTCGGCGGGGAACGCCACCTCCACCCCCAGCCGCTCCAGCAGGGTGACCACGGCCTGCCCGGTGCGTGGATAGAGGGTGTCGTTGACGCAGGTCACGAAGAGCGCTACGCGCACTGCTGGGTCCTCCCGGCGGCTGCCTGGTCGTGGCGATCATCCGTCGGCCCATCCTGCCGCAGCGGCCCCGCGCTGTGAAGCAGCCGTCCTTCCGCGGCGCCCACCACCCCTCCGGGTGGCCTATCGGTGCCGACCCGCGGCGGGAGCGGGCCGTCCGCCCTGGCCGGATGCGGTGGGGTGGGTTTTACTGGAAGTGACGACGAGGAGGACAGCAGCAGACGCGGCGTAGCGGTCGAAGACCGTGCACCACGCAATCAGGACCCGCGAGAAGCGGGTGGTCCTCCTCGCCGCCGCACCCTGGCGCAGAACCGCTCCGGCGCGTACCGGACACGGGCGGTGGAGCGCCAGGTGGGGACGGGCCCAAAGGGTGGGCGGTCGCTCGCGACGACCGCGGACGGCCCGCAGGGTGGGCGCGCTCGCGACGACCGCGGCCCGCGGCCCGAGCGGACGCTCGCGCTCACGGCCCGCGAGCGGACGATCGCGCTCACGGAGCATGACGGGGTACCTGGGCCTCGCCCGCCGGCTCGCTCCTCTCGCCGCCCCCGAGCCGGGACGCCATGTGCCCCCGGCGCCCGGACGTACCAGGATGGGGCGCATGACGGACACCTTCCACACCCAGGTCCTGGAGATCACCACCGGCTCCGAGGAGACCGTCGTCGACCTCACCGCGGACTGCGAGGCGTTCCTGCGGGAGCGTGCCACCGGCCGCGACGGGCTGCTGCACGTCTTCGTCCCGCACGCCACCGCCGGCCTGGCGGTCCTGGAGACCGGCGCCGGCAGCGACCGGGACCTGCTGGCCGCGTTGCGCGAGCTGCTGCCCGCCGACGACCGGTGGCGGCACCGGCACGGCAGCCCCGGCCACGGCCGCGACCACGTGCTGCCGGCCCTGGTCCCGCCCTACGCCACACTGCCGGTCATCGACGGGCACCTGGCGCTGGGCACCTGGCAGTCGGTGTGCCTGGTCGACACGAATCGGGACAACCCGCGGCGGCAGGTGCGGCTGAGCTTCCTGGGGTGACTGCTTCCCCAGGTGCCGACTGCGCCGGTCGACCGAGAGTCTGGCGGCGATGGCCGAGTACTGGTCGCCGTGGCGGTGGTCGCATGCCGTCGAGCGGATCAGGTGATGCCTGGGGCAGGGCGCCAACCGGGCGGTCGTGAGACGATCAGGTGGGGTCTGCGTGGGGACGTAGGGGGTTGGCATGGTCAAGGGCGCCGCGCTGCGGGGGTATCTGCTGGAGGAGGCGCTGGCCTGGCTCATGCGTTCCTCTGGCTACCGCCTGCTGGTGCATGAGAGCCAGGATCCCCAGGAGTTGGTGACCGACGGGAGCACGCTCCGCGTGCGGGGCCGGGGCGCGCTGCATCAGGTGGACGCGCTGGGGGAGTTCGCGTTCACCCCGGCGTTCTCCATGCCTGTGCGGTTGTTCCTGGAGGCGAAGTTCTACCAGCAGCCCTGCGGTCTGGACATCGTCCGCAACGCCCACGGTGTGCTGCACGACGTGAACGAGAACTTCGTGATGCACGCCGGCAGGCGGCCCCGGCAGCGGTACCAGTACGCGTACGCCCTGTTCTCGACGAGCGGGTTCTCGGCGGACGCCCAGAAGTACGCCTTGGCGCACCAGATCTCGCTGGTGGATCTGTCGGGTGCCTCGTTCGCATGGCTGCTGGGGACGATCGGCACCACCGCGTGGACGCTGGAGCAGGCGCAGTTCCACCTCGGGGCGTCCGGGACATTTCCGGTGACGTGGGTACGTACGGAGCTGCGCAAGAGGCTTGGGACCTGGAGCGCGCCCGAGGGGCTGCTGCCGACGACGGCGCCGGCGAATGGCCGATTCCGGGACGAGGCCGAGCCGGCGATCGCCGGCTTCGCGACGGCGCTCCAGCAGAACAGCGGTGCCGAGTTGCTGCTGGGCTTCCCGGCAGCGCCGTTCATCCTGCCGCTGTCTGTCAGCGATCAGTCGGCGTTCACCTCGTACGCGGATGTCCACCCGGATCATTCGGTGCGCATCCGGCGCCGCGGCAGTGGCGGTTCGGCGGAGTGGACGATGTCGCCGCTGGCTGAGGAAGGCGCGTACCAGCTTGCCTTCAAGCTGCCGGAGCAGGTGGAGGACTGGATCAGTGACATCGAGGGGAAGGAACGGCGACGCATCCTTGAGGTGAAGGAGCAGTTCCTGTCCGCGATCACGATCTACCGGATGAACGGCGGCGGCGTGCGGGCGTACCAGCTGCGGTACGAGGCGAGTTCCCTCTCGCACTTCTGATCCCGGTGAGGAGAATGGTGACGGCCTCCCCCCGGCGGGCGGGAGGCCGTCACCTCTGTCAGACCGGCAGGTAGGGGCTGGCCTTGCCGTGCCAGCTGATGGTCAGCGCGTCCCGGGCCCGCGTGGTCGCCACGAACAGCAGGGAACGGGCCTTGCGCTGCTCGCGCTCGTAGCGCGGCGGGTCCTCGGTGCGGTAGCGGTCGATGACGTGGGTGCGAGGGATGATGCCGTCGCTGGCGCCCACGATGGCGAGACGCTGGTACTCAAGGCCCTTGAAGCGGTGCATGGTGCCGACATGGACCTCGCCGTCGCCCTTCGGGCCGTCCTTGGTGAGCTCGGCGCAGGTGATGCCGGCCTTGGTGATCAGGTAGTACATGGTCTGGCTGACCATGTCGCGGTCGGCGACGCAGACGGCGATGTGACCGCTCGGGTCTCGGGACGAGCCGTTCTCGTCCGTGGAGAGCTCCTTGCGCCACGTGGTCAGGGTGGCGGCGAGACCCGCGAGTTCGTCGTCCCAGGTCTCGTACGGTGTGAAGGCCGGTGCGGGGCCATGGAGCACGGAACGGTATCCGGCGAGGTTGTCGGCGCCGTCGTCCAGGTCGTCGTAGCTCACCCTCTGCCCGGGCCGCACCGGGTCCACCACGCGTAGAGCCTTGGTGAGGATCTCCTTGGTGGTGCGGTAGCTGAGGGTCAGGCGGGAGGAGCGGCCGCGGATGGTGATGCCGAGGGCGCCCAGGGCGACCTGGTGGTCGTAGATGCGCTGGTGGGTGTCGCCGGCGACGAAGATGTCATTGGGCAGGTCGGGGTCGGCCATGGCCCGCAGCATCTTCCAGTGGGCCGGGCTGAGGTCCTGGGCCTCGTCGACGACGATGTGCCGGTACCGGTAGTTGAGGTAACGCATACCGGAGCTGTTGTCGCGGTGGATCAGGTCCTTGCCGCCGATCCCCTCCTTGTACTCACGCCGGGCCCTGATCTTCGCGGCGCGTTCCATCTCGAAGCGGGCGGCGCGTTCGGATGCCTGGCCCCAGGTCTCCACACCGAGCTTGTCGAGGCGAGCGGTGAACTGTTCGATGAGCTTCCAGATGTGGTTGCGCTCCGGCCGGGTCAGCGAGCGCCCGCGGCCTGCCCGGCGGGCCTGGAAGTAGGCGGAGCGGGTGGGGACGGACTGCCCGAGGATGACCTGCTCCCATTCCTCCAGAAGGAATTCGGGCTCCCAGCGGCGGTCGTCGAGTTCGGCGAGGAGCTGGCGCATCTCGTTCAGCGCCACATGGTCGTAGACGCGCTGCCGGCTCCGACCGGGCGCGGTGTTCTCGCCCAGGACCCGGGCGGCGAGCTGGTCGATGTGAGCGATCTCGACGCGGGCGAGGAACTCGGGCTCGATCAGGGACGCCAGACGCAGGCGCAGGTCCGTGGTGAGGTTCTTGGTGAACGTGGTCAGGAGGATCGCCTTGCTGCTGCCCGGGGGCAGTTGCTGGGCCAGGTGCTTGACCCGGTGCAGGGCGACGATGGTCTTTCCGGTGCCGGGTCCCCCGGAGACGCGGGCGGGGCCGTTGTAATGGCGGTGGACGATGCGCTCCTGCGTGGGGTGGAGGAACACCTTCCAGGCCCGGAAGTCCCCTTCGTCGATGGCGGCCTGTACGTCATCGTCGACGGCGGTGACCTTGGTGCGGCTCAAGGCCGCGGCGAAGTCGCCGAGGTCGGGCTCGTGGCCGAGTTCGACGGGCTGGGTGATCTCCTTGCGGACCTCGTCGATGGACATCCCGGCGGCGAGGCCGTAGAGGATGTCCTTGGACAGCAGCGGGGCACCCTCGACGAGCTGGTCCAGCTCCTCGCTGTCGGTGACGGCGAGAGCCAGGTCGATGAGCTGGTCCGCGACGCCCAGTTCGCGCAACTGATCGGCGCTGTACGCGGCGAGTAGAGGAGGGATTTCCGTAGGCGGCGCCGGCTGCGGCGCCGGCGCGGGCTTGCTCCGCTCCGGTTCGGCCGGAGTCAGGGTGATGCCGGCGCGGCGCAGGGCGCTGTCACCGACGACGGCGAGGTCGACGAACTCGATCTCTCCCGTGACGCGGTTGACCGCCACCTGGAGCTCTTCGTAGACATCCCTACGGTGGCGGACGGCGATGACCAGCCAGCTCTCGGTGCCGTCCGTCTCGCGCCCGGTCGGGGTCAGCAGGGCGCGATAGGAGTCATTGACCCGCGCGGACCAAATGCGCGAGTCACCCTTGAGCTTCTTCAGCTTCAGGCCGGGCTGGTTCGGGTTGTTCCGGAAGCCGTGGCAGAAGTCGTAGAACAGCGCCTTGACCGAGCGGTCGAGCTTGTACAACTCCTGTTCGGCCTTGCGGTACAGGCTGAGCCGGGCGGTCATCGGGAGGTGCCTTCCGTGTCGGGGAGCTGTTCGAGCAGGGAGTCGAGGTGGTCGAGCCACGCGGCGGCGGTACGCACCGTCCAGCCGCCCTCGACGTAGGCGGCGTCGCGCCGCTGGGCCTCGATGTCCTCTTCGCCTTGGTGGGCGGGGACGACGGCGATCTTGAGATCGGGAGTCTGCCAGGCGAAGTCCGCCTGCCAGCGGCTGCTGCCGAGCTCGAAGCCGAAGACCGGGGCCTGCTTGCCGTGCCCGGCGAGTGTCTCGGCGAGGCGGAGCAGATCCGGTGCCTCCTCGGGGTCCTCGCGCAGGATCTCCAGGATGTCCTCGTCCCAGACCGCGTCCCGGATGATCTGCCGCAGGGCGGATTCGGCCGGCGAGTCGGCGCTCGGCTCCGGGGCCGCGGGCCGAAGGGCCGGTGCGGGCGTGAGCGCGGGTGCGAGGGCGGCGGAGAGGGAGTCGAGTTCGCCCAGACCACCGCAGACGGCCAGCACCTCGACCTCGAAGTCCGCGGCCCTGCTGGCGGCGAGCTGTACTCCGTCCCCGCCGGCCAGGGACAGGAACTGCGTGATGTTGGTCCAGTACAGCCAGGACCGCCACCGCAGCTTGTGCTCGTCGGTGTCGAGGACGGCGTCGCTGTCGTCGAGGACCGCCAGGGCCGTCCATTTCAGATTGTCCGGGTCCGCGGCGTCCAGCGCGAACACGAGGGGAAGGCCGTGCTCGTCCCGGGTGCCGAACACATGGACCTGACCGATGCCGCCGCTGCCGGGCGTGACCGGCGTGTCGCGACGCCGACCGGTTCCCAGGGCGGCGAGCTGTTCGCGCAGTGTGGCGACGAGCTCGCCGCGTTTGCCGGTGGCGGCCACGGCGGTCGTGGCGGGCACGGCGGTGAGGCCGGTGACCAGAGCGCGGGCCCGGCGGGCCCAGCGGCTGGCATCAGGGTCCCGCAGATAGGCGATGAGCGTGTCGATCGGGTTGGCGAAGACGGCTTCGCCGAAGCGGGCACGGCTGCCGCCATACTGCTCGTAGGCCGCCTTGGCCTGCTCCTGGGCGGTGCCCCGGTACGGCGGCCACACGGGCTTGGCACACCCTGGACGCCGTTCGAACAGGTCGATGTCCGCCCAGGTGACCTGGAAGACGATCTTTCCGTCGGCGCGGAGCCGGGTGCGCTGGGTCGCGTTCTTGGCTATGAGGTTGTGCTCCCGGCTGGCGTGGAAGCGGAAGCCTTCCAGGTAGACGTGGACGCTCTGCACCGGACCGCCAACGCGGGTGAAGGTGAAGTCCGTACGAGTGCCTTCGAGCTGCCGCTGGGCGGTCAGCCTCCAGTGCGTCACGCCCGAGCCGTCAGTGAACCGCAGATGGCCGCTGGCATGGCCGTCCTCCTCCAGCGCCGCGTCCTCGGTGACCTTCACCCAGCCCCGCAGCGCGTTCAGGAACCGGGCCTCCAGGTCGGATTCGACCTGGGCGTCCAGCCCGACCAGCCCGGTGTGCGCCACCTCGCTGATGTTCCAGCCGTCCTCACCCTCCCCCTTGAACAGCAGCGACTCCAGCATGTTGACGGCCGCCTGCCGGGAGACGGCGTCCTGGTACTGCTCGGGGGTGTACCGGTGCAGGCAGCGGTGGCAGGCACGCCGCTGCTCTTCCGCGCACGGACATTCCTTGAGCTGTTCGTACGCGCGAGTGAGAGTGTCCCGGAAGGCATGGTGGTCGGTGAGCCGGTCCAGGTACCCGGTACCGCCCGGCAGAGAGTCGAAGAGCACCAGGAACCAGCGGCGCGCGCCGCTGTCCGCATCCGGCATCGAGGCCACCGTGGTGTCCAGGTGTTGCGGGTCGCCGCCGAAGTGCAGGTCGACGCCGAGCCGCAGCGCTGCCCGGAAGGAGTGCACCCGCGCGTCCACGTCGGCGGTGGCGGCCGGTATGAGGATGCGCAGGGCCTCGGTCCGCAGCTGATGGGCGAGCAGCACCGGCTCCTGGGTGACGCCGGCCTTCTTGCCCCGGCGCAGCGGGCACCACGGACGGTGGTGTTTGAGCTGCGGGGCACGGGCCGCCGCCGATTCCAGGGCGTCGGCGTCGTGGTCGAAGACCGGACGGCCGTCCGCGCTCGCGGCGCCGCAGGCGGTGCACACATGGAACGGGTTGAGCCGCACCAGCTGGCCGGCGAAGTCGTCGCGGGCGGGAGCGTCGTAGCGGACCGGGCCGACGTTGATCCGGCGGATCACCGCCGTGCGGCAGTAGTCCACGCCGAAGGTCTCGCGGTCATGCCGCCAGGACTTGCCCGGCTCGATCTCCCCGACAGGGATGTCCACCGCGTCCACCACGGTGTACGACCGCCGATCACGGTCGTCCTTGTCGTCGCGGATCCGGGCGTCCTCCCGCTTGTCCCGCGAGGTCACGGTGGCCGGCTCCACGACCTGGAACAGGCAGGAGCCGTCGTCGGCGATATGACTCGTCCCGCAGCGGGGGCACGGCGAGCGATCGTCGGCGGCGTCCTCGGTGCGCACATACCCGCACCCCGGGCACACCCGCCAGGTGCGCCACTCCTGGTGGCCGCCCGTCGACAGCTCCAGGCCGGTGACCTCGTGCCGGAAGCCGTTGACGTAGAAGGTGTTGCCCGGCGCCAGCTCCTGGATCGCGAGGCGGCGGGGCCGCTCGTAGGAGAGGGTCTCGGACGTGTACACCACCTTGCCGGTCCTCGGGTCGATGCCGTCCTCGCCGTACAGCGTCGCCGACAGGGTCGTCGTCGAGTCGATGAGGGCGTAGTTCGGAAGCAGGCCCAGGTCGCACAGAGCGCTCTGCGCCGAGGTGTCGCCCAGGTGCAGCAGCTGCCTGCCCACCCCGCGCCGCTCGGCGTCCAGCTCCGCCTTCTGGCGGGCCTGGTCGGGATCGCTGTCGTGCAGCTCGCCATGGGCCTCGTCGATCTCACGCAGCCGCGCCCGCAGGGCGTCCCCGGCACGTCGCCACTCGCGTTCCGCCCGCTCCACGGCGCCGCGCAGGCCATGCGCGGCGTACTCCACCAGGTCGGCCTCGGCCTGCTCGCTCACACCGGTCGGGAACAGCCGCAGGAACCCCTGGACCAGCTCCTCGCCCTGGTCCAGGGCCAACTCCACCAGATCGGTCAGATAACCGGACGGGCCGAACAGGCGGGGCGCCTTGCGCGGCAGCGCACGCAGCACGATGCCGTCCGCCCGTACCAGGCGTCCCGCCGCGGCGAGGTCCAGCAGGTGCGCCAGGTACTGGCGCCGCAGGATCTCGACGGCCGACAGATAGCATCCGGGCGGCACGATCGTGCCCGCGATGAGGTCCTTGGGCCGCTCAAGGAAGTACAGGTCACGGCGCCGCCGGTCGGGAATGGTCAGCAGGAAGGCATTGCCCGTACGGCGGCCGGCGCGGCCCACCTGCTGTACGTAGGAGGCGGGTCGGCGCGGCAGCGCGGCCAGCACGACGGCGGACAGGTCGCCGATGTCGATACCCATCTCCAGCGTCGGCGTGCACGACAGGACATTGGGGTCCTTGAACCCGCCGCCGCGCTTGAACGCCTCCTCGACCTCCTCCCGCTGATGCCGCGTCAGCATTCCGGTGTGCTCGGCGGTGACCACCTGATAGGTGCCCGCGCCGAGGTAGAGCCGGCGGTAGTAGTCGTCCCGGTAGTCGCGGTCGCGGTGGTGTATCCCCAGACCCCCGAGCCGGTCGCCGGCCATCAGCCGACCCTGGCGGCACCGGTAGGACGGGCAGGGCTGATCGCGCCACTGGTCCAGCAGAGAAGGGTGGACCGTATGCTCCCAGAAGCAGACCGGACACCGCACGTACGAGACCCGCACCTGCTCGTCGTCGAGCAGCCGGGCCTCGATGTTTCCGGGCTTGAGCCCGTACACCCGCACCGAGGTGTCGTTGGGGGTGCGCACCGACAGCAGCCCCATGGAAGCCAGCTCGGGCAGCAGCCGGCTCCACAGCTCGGGCGCACGCTCGCGCGGCAGGTCCAGGCATCGCCCGGCCCACCGCTCGTACCAGGACAGACGACCGGTCGCGAAGTCGAACTCGCTGCCGTTCTTGGGCTGCCCGAGAAGGAACACGGGGGCGGCGATCCCCTTGGGGAACGCCCGCATGCCCGGGGCCCGCTTGCCCCAGACGAAGTACCGGCTGGTCCCGGACTCGTCGATGTATCTGTCCAACCACTGGTGCGCGACCGCCCCCCGGGTGCGCAACCGCTCCAGGAAGACGCGCACAAAGGCCAGATAGCGGGCGTCGTCCTGTGCCACCAGCGGCAGGCCGTCCCGCACGCACTCTTCATGGAGCTGCCTGACCAGCGAGACCACGGCTTCAGGAGCGGGGATGCGAACGTGTGCCGCAGCGGTCCGGGTCAGCTCCAGCGTGCGGCCGTTGCGGGACCGGAAGCCGAACTCCATCAGTGCCTCGAACGCCAGCCGCTGACCGATCAACCGCCAGGTCCTCAGGTCTCCACCGCGCCCCTGCCCGGACAGCAACCGGTCCACGCCCTTGAACCCGTGGAGGTCCGGTGGCACCACCGCGGACAGCGTGTCCTTGTCCGTCGTGGCTTCGACGACATCCGCGATCAGGTCGTTCAGCGCGGTGGGCGCATCGTGCCGCAGGTGATCGGCGAGGAGAGCACGGAGTGAGAAGGTGTACGAGCGGTTGGCGACGAACCCTGCCCGGTGCGCGGCGTCCTGCACCGAGTCGTTGAACATCAGCGTCTTGTCCTCGTGCAGCTCCTGGTCGAGCTCCCCACCGGTGAACAACTGCGTGATGGACGCCGCGGCCATCGCGGCGGCCCCGGTACCGAGGAAGCGGATCGCGTTGCGCTCACCGCACGCGGGACACCAGTCCTCCCTGGCCGCGGTGTTGGCCGTCTCCCCGAAGTTCACCAGCACGAACGCCGAGTCACGGGCTGTGAGCCGAGGTTCCTTCGTCTCCCGGTCGTAGTCGTTCAGCGGATCGGGCAGCCGCAGCCGCTTGCGGGTGCCGTCCAGCACCATCAGTACCCCGCCCGCGCCCTGCGACGCCGCCGAGACTCCCCTGCCGCCGGGCGCCGCGAGCGGAGCGGTCCCGGAACCCTCCCGGGCCTGCCGGTCCGTCGCGGCGATCAGGTTCCGCACCCGGGCCTTGTCCTGGCCGAGCGAGGCCCGTCGGATCTTGTACGTGTCGAACTGGACGTCGTGGTCATCGCTCTCCGGCGAGAACACCGCCCAGCCCGACCGCCCGCAGTCGCGGCAGTAGATCGCCGGCAGGAACAGGTTGGCGCTCTGCCCGGACGTCGCCGTCGTCACCGGCGCCGTACGGCCGCCGTCAGCCGCCCCGGCATCGGCCGTACCGGCCATGTCCCAGCGGAACTCGGCCTTCGGCCACGGCAGCACGCCGCGCAGCAGTCGCGACACCGAACGCGCCCACTGGTGCACCTCGACGTGTACGAAGGGCCGTGGCTCGGCGGGGGAGGACTGCGGATCCCGGGCGTACGACAGCAGCGCGACGAACCGCGCCAGCGCCTCGGCCGCCTTCTCCGGCTGCCGCGCCACCGCCTCGGACCAGCCGGCCGCGCCCGCCCGCCACATCACATCCAGGACCTCGGCACTGGTCTTCACCCCGCCGTCGAGGGCCTGCATCACCGCGCGGGTGAACAGATGCCGCTTGAGGTTCCCGCCGAGCACGAAGGGATCGAGGTCCCGGACGTCCGTCACCTTCTCGATCAGATCCAGCAGCGCCTCGTCGCCGGTCGCCGGATCGGGCAGTGCCAGCAGTTCGTCGGGTGTCGGCATCGGCTGCATGGCCACCTCGCCGAGCGGGATGAACGCCTCGACCGTGAGCCGGTTCTCCCCGATGAGGGAGTCCTTGGTGAACTCCGTGCCGAAGACGTGGGTGGCCACCTCCAGAAGCTGTGCCGTGCCGTCCTCGTCCGTGCCGGAGGCGAGCGTCGCCGATGTGGCCACCGGGCAGATCTTCCCCAGCGGGCGGCCTTCCTCGGCCGCCCCCACAGCCGCGGCGAGCCGGCGCAGCAGCATCCCGACATCCGTGCCCTGCGCGCCGTCGTAGGTGTGGAACTCGTCCACGACGACGTAGCGGATGTCCGACTCCCGCCACAGGGGAGCGTCGTCCGCGCGCTGGAGCAGCAGGTCCAGCATCTTGTAGTTCGTTATCAGGATGTCCGGCGGGGACAGCTGCATGTCCGAACGCCGCGTCCGCACCTTCTCGTACTGCGTAGCCGCCCGCTCACCGATGTAGAGACCGGCCGACAACTTCCCCAGCTCGGCGTTCTCCATGAGCAGCTCATTGACGCGCTGCGCCTGGTCGGTGGCGAGGGCGTTCATCGGGTAGAGGAAGACCGCCTTCACCCCGGTCCTGCCCGCGGCCCGCTCCCGGCGGCAGTGGTCCAGCACGGGGTACAGGAAGGACTCCGTCTTACCGGACCCGGTACCCGTGGTGACCAGCGTCGGCTGCGGGGTGTGGCCGTGCGCCGAGCTCAACCGCGCGAACGCGAGCGCCTGGTGCGCGTATGGGCGGAAGCCCTCCCGCTGCCACTCCAGATGCTTGCGCCACTCCTCACCGGCCACGGTGAACGGTGTCCGGATCCGCAGATACGGGCCACGGAACATCCCCGACGTCTCGTCCCCGAGGAACTGGTGGAGTGCGTGACGCGCGCCCTCGTCGGTGAGCGCGTATGTCGTCGACAGATACTGCAGCAGGCTCTCCTTGAGCCCCCGCGCCTGAAGCGTCGGCCTCACGGCTTCGGCACCTCCTGCTTCACCGGATCCCACTCCCCACGGGCGACGGCCTCATCGAGCCGCCTTTGGAAGACGGCGTGCGCGGCCCGCATCTCCGCCTCGCGGTCAGCCTTGTGGAAGGGGGCGGTATACCCCTCCGGCACGGGCTCGTTGACGGGGTCGGCCCGGTACGCCTCGAACTGCGCCCAGCTCTCCTTCGTCTGCCGCTGCCCGATCGTGCGGGCATTCCCCGCGATCTTCCAGCCCTCGGCGTCGAACCAGGTCACGGACTCGTACTTCTGCAGCACGGGGAAGCGTCCCCGGTACGCGGCGATGAGCGCGTCGGCGTCCATGCCGAGCCAGACGGCCACCAGCGCGTCGATCTCGACCAGCGCAGACCGGCGGGCCCGCTCGGTGCGGAGCGGGGTCTCGGGGCGCCAGTCCGGGGTGACCTCGTGGAGCGGCTGAAGCCCGGGCCAGTCACAGGCCCAGGGCTCATACGCCGGCCAGGTGGGGTCGTAGAGCTCGGCCCAGAGGTCGGCGTAGGCGTTGGTGAGGCAGTTGAGGCGGAGGGTACGGAGGAGAAGGGTGGGGGCGAGAGGGTGCTGCATCGCAGGTGCTGGCATGGCCTTGGCCGAAGTGACCATGAGGTTGGTACGTCCAGTTGCACGCAGGAAGTAGTCCAAGGGCAGGGAGGCCCAGAAGCCGGCAACCAGCGCCGTCTGCTTCAGTTGAGGCATCGCCAGGCTATGAAGGGCATGGACATGTGCCGTGCCTGGTGGGACGAGGGCCCCATACAGCGCCCGTTCGGTGTTCGGAGCGACCATGCAGCGCCACGTCAGGCGCGGGAAAACCACGTATCGCCGTCGCGCCCGCTCAACGAGTAGAGCGTCAATCTTTGAGGGATCGGCTTCGTGTTCCGCCGCTTTGTCCGCCAATGCGGCTTGGGAACGGGCCCGGGTGACTGCCTTCTCATTCGAACGCAGGCGCGCGAGGGCACGGTAATCGATCCAACGATCCTGGGCATTCAAATATTTCTGCCCAGCTCCCTCGGCTCGTACGTACTCGGTATCGGGCACGAAGTCTGCTGGCAGCGCTACAAGATCAGCGCCATACGGATCGTTGCTGTTGGCGTCGTAGCGTTTGAATACGGGGGTGGCGACACTGATCTGGGTGCCCTTGAGGATCACGTGACGCCAACGGTCCGGTTCGAACTCTCGCCCCGTGGCAGGGTTGGGGCGGTTGTAGTCGATCAGGTTGTCCCTCTTCGCGCCGCTCTCGTGGTAGCCCGGCGAGATCTGCGGCTGTAGATCGCCTAGCCGTAGTGGATAGTCCGCCAGAGCCTCGATTGCCGAGGCTTCCGCCGTGCTCACAGGGAACAGCAGCCGGGCTTGCTCGACGGGTCGGTCAGCTTCATCCAGTAGACGCTGCCAAACGGAGAGGAGCTGCTCGTCCACACGGACGACACGAGCCAGGTGCGGTCGCTCGTCGAACTCGCCGTTGCGGTACCGGATCCCTGGTACCTCGCCCGAACCATCATGCTCGGTGGACTGGCATAGGGCGTCCACGGAGACGAGCCACGAAAGATGGTCGAAGCCGATCTGCCCGGGTCGGCCGTAGACGTGTACACCAAAGTGGGCGGTATCACCGACAGGCCGTGGGAAGAACCGCTGCCCGGCGTTCACGAAGTCGCCGTGAATGCGAAGCCGCCGGTACGCCGCCTCCCGGAGGGCACCCTCCTTGTCCCCCGTGAAGTGCGTATCAGGATGCACCATTCCAGCGGTTCCGTCCGCCGAAGTGTGCGCCCAGACCTGGGTCATGAACGCCCGGTACAGGTCCGGCTGGGTTCCCGTCAGGAGCGGATACATCTGCGGTGAGCCCAGCACGGCGACCTGTGCCGCAGTGTTCGTGAGCTCGCCGACCACGTATGCGTGAGCCTTCCCGGACTCCAGGACCTTCCGGCGTCGACGGTCCTTCTCATCCGCCGACGCCTTGTCCGTGAGCTCGAACCACGGCTCGTGCTCCGCCAGCACGGCCGACTCGTTCCACCGCGGCCGCACCCAGGGCGGATTGCCCACCTGGAGGTCGAACCCGCCATCCCGGGCGAAGACGAGGGCGAACTCCAGCTCCCAGTGGAGGAAGCCCTGGTCCTGCGCGATGTCGTGGACCTCGCGGAGCCAGGGGAAGCGGTCCTCCGGGTTGCCCGCGTCCATTCCCATGAAGGCGGGCAGCGTCTCCTCGAAGTCCTTGAGCGCGTCGAGGTCCCTGAAGCTGTCGATGAGGGTGCCCTCGGGCACGTCGGCCGTGCCCAGCATGGCCTCCAGGAACTCCAGCCAGTCGTCCAGGTCCTTGAGCGGAACGATCGACCGGCGCTCGGCGGTCTTCGGCTTCGGCGCGGTGGTTTGGGCCCTTCCGCGCGGCTTGACCTGCCTGACCTCCACGACCGCGTCATCGGCGCTCAGTTCGAGGTCCTCGAAGCTGGTCTGCTCGGGGCCGAGCGCGAACAGGGCCGTCGCCTCGACGAACCGCGGCGCAGGGGTGGGCGCGGGCACGGCGGCCGGTTCCGGATCGCCAGGGTGGGCGGGCGGCTCCGCAAGCAGCGGCACGCCGTCGAGCAGCCGACTGAGGCTGTCCGCTTCCGTCACCCGCGGCCCCGCCGCGTACTCCCCGGCCGTGCCGTCGAGCAGCCCCGCCTTGTCGACGGGCCAGAACCACAACGCGCACCAGGCGTCCATGACCTTCTTCAGGCGCCAGTACGGGGTGTCCGCGGCGTTGAAGAGGTCTTCGAGCACCTGTTCCTTGGGAGCGGCCTGGTCGGGGCGGTGGAGGAAGGCGTACTCGGGGTCGGTGGGGTCAGCGCCCCAGACCTCGATCCGGCGGGCGATCGCCTGCTCGGAGAGCTCCATGCGCTTGACGACGAGCGACCACAGGAACTCGACCCGCCGGGCGGCGTCCCGGAGCTGGGTGAACTGGGACACCGGTTCCTTCTTGGACCTGCCGGCCTTTCCGCGCTTGGGGCGCTGGAGGATGCCCTTCTTCCAGGCCGCGAGCTGTCCGACGCCTTCCCTCGCGAGTTCCTTGGCCTCCTTCGAACCGGTCACCGCGGCCCAGCCGGGGCTCGGCAGCAGGAACTGGTGTACCGCGTCCTGGGGGAGCGGCTGGGGCTCACCGTCCTTGAGGAAGGGGAGCGGGGTGGGGGTCAGGGCGCTCTTGGCCTTGAGCCATTCCTTGCCGGTGACGTCGTCGGCCGCGTAGACCGCACGGCGGGCGCCGATGAGGCTGTTGCCCCGGCGCAGGTGGAGGCCGAACCAGGGGGCGCGCATGCCGGGGTGCATGGTGTTGAGCCAGAGCGAGACCTCGGCCAGCTCGACACCGGTGGCGTTGAGGTCGACGCCGTACGCGTTGTGCAGGGCGATGTACGCCTTGGCCTTCTGCTTCTCGGTGAGGGCGTCGGCTGTGGGAATGGAGGTGCCCAGCTCGTCCTGCCTGCGGCGCAGGTACTCCTCGGCGACCTGGTTGATCGCCTCGTTGAGGAAGGCACCGGAGCCGAGGGCCGGCTCGCAGATCTTGTACGTGAGCAGTTCCGACGCGCGGGTCTTGACGGCCTTGCCGTCGGCGTCGCGCTCCTGGTCGAGGCGGTGCTTGAGGGTGAGTTCGACCGTGACCTGGGTCAGCGACTCGGGCGTGTAGTACGAGGCGGAGGTCTCGCGGTCGCGGCCGGCGAGGCGGTAGACGAAGGAGCCCTGCTCGTACTTCTTGACGCCGCGCAGGCCCTTGCGGGCATCGTCCTCGCCGTAGTGGACGAGGGTGTTGTCGGGGTACTGGTCCTGCTTGTGCGAGGGTATGAGCCAGGAGCCCTTCTCCGGGTCGCCACCCTTGGCGACCTCGCACAGCTCCTCCTCGGCGATGATGCCGGTGTACGACATCAGGCCCTCATAGACGGCGCCGAGCTGGTTGATGCCCAGGTTGCGGTAGGAGATGAAGCCGCCTCGCTCGCCGCGCCGGCCCCTCTTCATGGTCAGCAGGCGCAGTACCTCGTGCAGGGCGGCGTTGCGCAGGCGCAGGTCGAGCCAGCGCGGGGCGGTGTCCTCGTCGCTGCGCGGGTCGAGGACATTCCTGCCGATGAGGCGTATCGAGCCGGGCTCGAAGAGTTCGCTGCGCAGGGGTTCGAAGCGCAGGCCGCGGTCCTCGCTGCGGCGGGCGGCCTTGGCCCTGCGGGTCTCCGTGTCGTCGCCGGGCTGGTCGTCGTCGGCCTCGGTGCCGTACGGGCGGTGCCCGAAGTTGACCTTGTTGAAGAGGACGTCCAGGGACTCGTGCAGGTGGAAGCCGTTGCGGGCTTCCTCCTCCACGAGCTCCTCATCGCGTTCGACGAGTTCGCGCAGACGGGCCATGGAGTAGCCGGCCTCGTAGCTTCCGTCGTCGGCGGGGAGGATGCCGAGCTCGGGCCGGGCCTCGGCGTAGAGGAGGAACAGGATCCGGTAGAGGTAGCGGAGGGATTCGCGGGTGAGTTCCCGGGCGAAGGGGATCTTGGGGCTTTCGACGTCGGCCGGGGTGACGTCGTTCTCCGGCTCGGACATCCGGGCGAGGACCTCGTTGGCGATGATCTCCACCGAGCGCTGGAGCCCGTGGCGCAGTTCACCGGAGACCCCCGCGGCGTTGGCGCTGGAGGACTTCAGCAGGGCGTCGATGGCCCGGCTCCGGTCGTTCTCGCCGGGCCGGAGCATGTCCAGGCTGAACAGGGCCGCGATGGTGGCGAGCTCACCCAGCTGGGTGCGGTCGTTGCGTTCCAGCGCCGCGTCGAGGTTGGCGGCGAGGTAGCGGCCCTCGTTCCACGACTGGCGGTCCGCGAGGACGAGCACGCCGCCGCACAGCAGCAGGACGAAGCGGGGGCGGGGCCCGCCGGCTTCGCCGAGCTCGCTCTGGAACAGCCATGACGCCAGGGCAGGCCCGGTCTCGTATGCCTCGCTCGCGCTGACCCGGAGCGGGTGCAGCAGTCGGCCGGGGCCGGCGGCGTCCAGGGCGGCGTCGTTGTCGGCGGCCCAGCCGCAGTCCAGGGCGACGATGCCGTGGCCGTGGTAGGCCGCGGTGAGGGAGTTGTCGCGTCCGGCGCGGTGGACGGTGATCTCGGTGGGGGTGGCCTCGAATCCGAGTGCCCGCAGGACCGTGCCGTGCCACTCGGTGAGGCGCTTGCGCCACTCGGAGTTGTTGTGGGTGTTCGGCCGGAACTCGTCCCCGGCGTCGCGCACGGCGGCCTCGGCGAAGTAGCCGCGCATCTCCTCGGAGAGGTAGGCGCCGCGCAGTGAGCGGACCAGTTCCCGAGGTGTTCGCCGCGGGTCGTTGTCATCGCCTTCGCGTACGGCCCAGCTGGTGAACAGGCCCTTCTTCAGGTCGGTGCCGAGCTGCTCGGCGAAGTAGTGCGCGGCGAAGTACTCGCCGCGGTTGCTGAAGGAGTCGAAGTCGGTGGTCATCTGTGGGTGCTTCCCTCAGCGGCGTCGAGCGGTTCCAGTACGGCGAGTAGGCGCAGCATCGGCTCGCCCGTGGTCTGCAGGGACTTGATCAGGCGCAGCCGCCTGCCGGCGCTGAGGTTCACTCCGCTCCTACCCGTCCCGTCGGAAGAGAACATGGCTTCCTGCTGCCAGCGCACCACCCGTTTGCGGTACGGGGCCAGGATCGCCTCGATCTCCTCGCTGTACGCCTCCTTGAGGTCTCTCAGGTGCCGTTCGGCCCTGTCGATGGCGGCGGGCACGGACTCGGTGAGGCCGTCGAGGTCGCGCGGGACGGCGCGGCCGGGCATCGTCGGCCCCACGCCGAAGCCCTCCAGCGCCTCCGGGGTCACAGGCGTCACCTGGAGAGCGTCCGGGGCGCCGTGTACGGCCATCCACTCGACGATGGTGGGACGGCCCAGGGCGTTCGAGCAGATGCCCTGGACCAGGAACGTCGGTGAGTCCACGGCGGCGGCGAGCACGGGGGCCTGATGGCGGCCGACCTCGACGAGCACCTTGTCGGTCAGCCAGTCCAAGACCGGGTGGACGTCGGTGACGTAGGAGACGTTGGGCCACTGCGACGTCGACGACTCCCGGGCCGCCCTGAGACGCCGGTCCGCGAGGTCCTTGGAGAAGGTGATGCGGATCCGTCCCGGCTCGGTCTTCCGCGGCATGATCCGCTGCTCGTCGAGGTACGACTTGGGCAGTGCCTTCAGCCGGTACAGCAGGTCCCGCGGGGGTTCGAAGGCAATCGTGCCGTCGTCGTCGCGGCGCAGCGCGAGTTGGTCCTCGGGGTTGGGACGGCAGATCTGGCGCAGTGCCTCGTCGAAGTAGTCGGCGGTGGAGGGGAAGAGCCGCGGCACGCGCGCCCGTCGGACTTCCGGATGCTCGGGGACGGCGCCCACCTGGCCGAGCAGCCCGGAGAGGAACGCGGCACCCCCTTGCCGGGACTGCTTGATGGACTCCTCCACGGTCCGGCCGGCTATCAGGTCCTGGGTGAGGCGGTTCTCCTCCTCCTTGGCCCGGTGCAGGCCGGTGACCGCCTCGACCGAGCCCTCGATCTTGTGTGCTTCCTCCTCGCGCCGGAGCAGCCTCTCGCCCACGAGGCGGTCGTCCAGCGTGCGGGGCTGGCCGGTCGCCTCGTCCGTCCGCCAGGGGAGGTCGCTGGTGAGGATCAGGGCCCGGAACACGGGCTGGTGCCGCTGGCCGTAGCGGTCGATGCGGCCGTTGCGCTGCTCGATACGTATCAGGGACCACGGCAGGTCGAAGTGGATCAGACGGTGGCACTGCTGGTGGAGGTTGACTCCCTCGGAGGCGACGTCACCGGTGAACAGGATGCGTACGGGGTCGTCGCGCAGCCCGAACTTCTCGACGATGGCCTGCTGCTCCTCGTCGCCGGTGGCCTCGCCGTGCATGACCTGGACCACGCCACCGAAGGCCAGCCAGGGCTTGTTCTCGTCGGGACCGGCGCCGCGCTGGAAGCCGAGCGCGGCCGGGACTGCCTCCGCGAGCCATTTCAGTGTGGGTATGCGCTCGGAGAAGACCACGACGCGGGTCTCCGAGCCGGGGCCGACGCCCATGGCGCGCAGCTCGTCCAGGAGGGCTGCCAGCTTCGCCGAGTCCTCATCCTGGATCTGCTCGGCCGCCTTGCGGAGGTCCAGCAAGGCCGCTCGCTCTGCCTGCCTGGCCGCCTCCCGGGCCGCCGCGTCGACTGGGCCCGCCGTCCTCCGCCCGCTTTTCGCCGACTCGGCGGCCAGTTGCCCCTCCAGCGTCGCCAGGCGCGTCCTGACGGTCTCCAGCAGCGCCTTGTGGGAGGACAGGAAGGACTTCAGCAGCTGGTAGGGCACCAGTTGGTGCCGACTGACCGACGGTTGACCGGGATCGGCCGGAATCCAGCACGTGGCCAGCTCCCGGAAGACGGCGAGTTCCTTCTCACCGGCCGGTACGTGGACCGGCTGGGACGGTCCGCGGTCCGCCCAGGCGCCCTTCAACGAGTCGCGGACCTCCGCCGAGGTCTTCGTGCGCCGGATGTAGAGGTGCTCAAGTTCCTCCACCTCGTACTTCGACGGGTTGGTGATGGCCGCCTCGTCCAGCATCCTGATCAACTCTGCGAACGACTCGGCACGACCGTTGTGGGGGGTGGCCGACGCCAGCACCAGCGCGTCCGTCTTCCTGGCCAGCAGACGGGCGAGCTCGTTGTTCTTGGTGCCGCGGTTGACCAGGTTGTGGGACTCGTCGATGACGACGGCGTCCCAGTTGGTGTGCTCCAGGTGGTGCGCGTAGACGTCGCTCTTGAGCGTGTCCACGGAGATGATCGCGCGCTTGAAGTAGGCGAACGGGTTCCGGCCGGCCGGGATGTCCTGCTGGATGCGCTGGATGCCGGTGGAGTCCAGACGGACGAGCGGGATCGCGAACCGGGTCCACAACTCCCGCTGGAACTGCTCCAGTACATGCTGCGGCGTCACGACAAGGATCCGCTCGCCGCGCCCGCGCCGGATCAGCTCGGCCAGCAGCACCCCGATCTCCAGGGTCTTGCCCAGGCCCACCACGTCGGCGATCAGGATCCGCGGCTGCGGGTTCTTCTCCAGCGACAGCGCCAACTCGGCGGGCCGCAACTGGTGCACCTGCTGGTCCATGAGGAACCCGTCGACCAGCGCCAGGCCGTGCTCGGTCTGCGGAAGGTAGGTCCTGCGCATCACCGCTTCAAGGAACAGACGGCCCCGCCGGTGATGGGGCGAATCGTCCGGGACGAGCCGCGTCTCCCGCGGGTCCAGCACCTGGATGGCGTCAAGTCGGCTGTAGAAGACCGCCTCAGTGCCTCGCACGAAGGAAGAGACGCCGGTGACCTCCACCATCCACCCGTCTTCACCGGCGTCCTGGGAGTTCCGGACGAGCCACAGCTCATCGCGTATCAGCACCTGGGACCCCGGGGCATAGCCGGTGGCCCCGGTGGTCCGCCGAGAGACCGGAGCATGCTCCGGTTCCCAGGCGTCCCACCCCGCATCGCCCTGGCCGCTCACGGCCTCCGCCTCGACGCTCAACGTCCGCTCCGATCCCTCACCGGCGGCCACCGACGGCCGCCCCCACCCACGCGCCTGCACACAACGGACCACGTCATCCACGCGGCATCGGGACAAAGACTCTCACTCGGCACTGTCAGCGCAGTAGTCACAGAACGGGATCGGCGGCGTACAACGCGCGCAGCTCGTCCGCGATCCGCTTCGATGCCGGCGGGCGTCCCCTGGCCGCGCCCGTCTTCGGCGGGGTGCGCGGCCTCCCGGAGCCGTGCGCCGGATCGGGCACGGGAACCTCCGGCTCTCGCGGCCCCGGCTCCGAGTCGTCGGCCTCGGCCTGTGGCGCCCGCGGCGGGGCGTCGAGCGGGCTCGCCGGTCCGTCGTGCTCGATGAGGTCGCTCTGCTCGCGGATGAGCTCCTCGAGAGCGGTCGGCAGCGGCTCACCAGGACTTGATGGGGCGTCGCGCCGCATGGTGTGGGTGATCAGCGCGAGCCGCGCGGCCGCCGGTGTCATCCCGCAGTCGGAGAGGATCTTCGCGCAGGCATCGGAGACCGCTTGCAGAGTCGGCCGGCCCTCCGGAGCGTGGGCGAGCATCGACTCCAACAGGGGCGCCAGCGGCGCGGGGACACCAGCGAGATCGGGGGCGATCTCGGGGTTGGCGACCTGCGCCGCGATCGCCTCCCAGCGTGCTCCGTCGTAGGGATAGTGGCGAGCCGCCGCGTACAGCAGGACCGCGCCCAGCGCGTAAACGTCCGCCGCGGGTGACACCTGCGGATGGCCGCCGGCCTGTTCCGGCGGCATGCACCGTACGGTGCCGATGATCATGCCGCTGTGCGACAACGTCTCCTGCGAGGCGTCCATGAACGCGCCCAGCCCGAAGTCGATGATCATCGGGCCGTCGTCGCCCAGGATGACGTTCTGCGGCTTCAGGTCCCGATGGAGCAGTCCCGCGGCGTGCACGGCCGACAAGCCCTCCGCGAGCAGCGCCCCGAGGCTCGCCACCAGTGGCAGTGGGAGCGCCCCCTCGCTGTCCGCGCAAGCCAGCAGCGTGCGGCCGGCCACGTACTCCATCGCCAACCACGGTCGGTCCGCGTAGGGGTCGGCGTCCAGGAAGCGAGCCACCCGGTTCGTGCCGATCACGGTGCGCGCGATCAGCGCCTCCTTCTCGAAGCGCGCACGCGTCAGCGGATCGAGCTTGTCATTGCGGATCACCTTCACCGCGACCGGATCACCTGCCGGCGTGTAGGCGAGATAGACCTCGCCCATTCCGCCCGAGCCGAGTTCCCGCGCCACCGTGTACCGGCCGATCCGCGTAGGCACCCCGCTCATCCGTTCCGACTCACCTTTCCGCCGCGCCTCACCCGATCGGCGCTCTCGTCGGCAACCACCCTAATCGGCCAAGAGGTCGGCCTGAGGAGCTTGCGGCCTGATCAGGACGCTGGGCAGTGCCAGGCTGGCCGAAAGCTGACGTGTGGATCCGTGGCTCGTCAGCGGCGATCCGCCACGTCACATGGTGCTCGTCGTACGGGTCGACGGGGCGCTTGCCCTGGGGCACCTGACCCAAGGTCGGCTGATGGCCTGGTCGGCGCCCCAGTCGGTGCGTCGTCGTGATCCGGTCACCTCCACCAGAATCAGTCAGGTGCCCGGGTCCGTGCCGGCAACTGCTCCGGGCACGGGACAATGACGGCGATGACCGCCACCGCCTCGGCCGGTCCGGATCCCGAGCCGGACGGATTCGGCCCCTTCGCCCACCTCACCGTGCGGAACACCCCGCTCTACCGCCAGGTGATGCGGGTGTTCCTCGTGGCCAAGGAGCGGTTCGCGGTGCATCTGCGCCCTGAGGACGTGCACACGGCACTGCCGGCGGACATCCGCCCCGCCGAGCCCGAGGCCGTCGTCACCGCGCTCGACAAGCTCGTCGGCTGGGGCAATCTGCGGGCCGATCCGGACACCGCCCGGGTCACCGCCGTCGAGGACTTCTACCGGAAGCGGTTCATCTACCAGCTCACGCGCGAGGGGGAGGCGGCCGAGGCCGCGCTGTCCGCCTACGACGAGGCACTCGGCCGCCGCGGCGCACTCCAGGCCGTCGCGCTGCACGACATCGTCACCCACCTGCGTGCCCTGCTCGTGCTGGCCGCCGAGGACGAGCCCGACCCGGCCAAGGCGCACCTCGCACTCGACGCGTTGGCCAGCCGCTTCGCGGCGCTCGCCGACAACGCCCGGGCCTTCATGGGATCGCTCCAGCGGACCATCGACCTGCACGATGTCGAGGAGGAGGTCTTCCTCGCGTACAAGGACCGACTCATCCAGTACCTGGAGCGGTTCATCCAGGACCTGATCACGCTGGGTGGGCGGATCGCCCGACTGATCCTGGAGCTGGAGGCGGGCGGGGTGGAGTCCCTGCTGAGGGCCGCGGCCGGGCGGGAGGCCGCCGACGCCTCGCCGGAGGAGTCGCAGGTCGCGGAGCGAGAGGCGTACGAGCGGTGGGCCGCGCGCTGGGCGGGGCTCGGCGCGTGGTTCATCAGCCGGGACGGGCGCGAGTCGCAGGCCCGGCTGCTGCGCGGCCGGGCTCTTGGCGCGATCCCGCAGCTCCTCGCCGTCGTACGGACGTTGAACGAGCGCCGGTCGGGGCGCTCGGACCGGTCTGCCGACTTCCGGACCCTGGCCCGCTGGTTCGCCGAGGCGGCCGACGACGACGCCCGGCACCGGCTGTGGCGGGTCGCCTTCGGCCTCTATCCGGCCCGTCACCTCACCGTCGACGCCGACACCCTCACCGCCAGGGCGGCCCGGCCCGTCCCGGCCGCCACACCGTGGGCCGCCGCGGAGCCGCTGCGGATCAGCCCCCAGTTGCGCCGCACCGGGAGCTACGAGCGGCGCGGCAAGCCCCGCAAGGTCGAGGACCGGCAGGAGCGGCGGCGGCTCCTCGCCGAGACCGTCGCCAAGCAGGCCGCGGAGACCGCGGCCGCCCGCGCCCGGCTCGTCACCGAGGGCACCACGCGTCTGTCCGGCCTCGGCGAGCTGGACCCGGCCTCCTTCAGCCTCTTCCTCCAACTGCTCGGAGACGCGTTGGCCACCTGGCGACCCGGGACCAGGCACACCGTGGCCACCAGCAACGACGGCTCCATGGAGATCAGACTCACCGCGCTAGCCGACGGCACCACCGCCGAGATCCGCACGCCCGGCGGGGTCTTCCGCGGCCCGGACCACCTCGTCGAGATCGTCGACCTGACGGACGGAGAGTTCACCTCGTGATCACCGCGCTCGCCGAGGTGCTGGAGGGCCAGCACGCCGCCGACCTGCGCAAAGCGGCGCGCGCCCTGCTGAAGCACCCCCTCCTTCTGGCACATGGCCGGCACGCCGACGCGTTCCGCCTCGTCCGCCGGCACGCGCCCGAGCTCCGGGACTGGTTCGACCGGAACACGGGATGGTCCCTCCAGGTGGACGCCGAGACGGCGCGGTTGCGCAAGGTCCCCGGTGTCCTCACCGACCCCACGCACCCGGCCAGAGAAGTGAGCCGGGGAGCGGCCCCCTTCACCCGTCGCCGCTATGTCCTGTTCTGCCTCGCGCTGGCCGCCCTCGAACGCGGCGAGGCCCAGATCGCCCTCGGGCGGCTGGCCGACCAGATCGTCCTCGACGCCGCCGACCCCCGAATCGCCGCCACGGGTGTCGAGTTCGCCCTGGAGCGCCGTGACGAGCGGCTCGACCTCGCCGCCGTCGTACGACTCCTGCTCGACCTCGGCGTACTGCGGCGCGTCGCGGGCGAGGAGGAGGCGTACGTCAGCGGGGTGGGCGACGTCCTGTACGACGTGGAACGCCGGGTCCTGGCCGGCCTCCTCGCCACTCGGCGGGGCCCTTCCACCGTGCGGGCGGACACCCTCCCAGCCCGGCTCGCCGAACTCGTCGCGGAGACCGCCCTCGACAGCGACGAACTGCGCTTCCGCGCCATGCGCCGCTCGCTCACCCGCCGCCTGCTCGACGACCCGGTGCTGTACTACGACGACCTGACCGATGCCGAACTCGGCTACCTCACCCGGCAGCGCGGCTTCCTCACCGCCCGGATCACGGAGCTGACCGGACTCGTCGCCGAGGTGCGGGCCGAGGGGATCGCCATGGTCGACCCCGACGACGACCTGACCGACCTCCGGATGCCCGAACAGGGCACCCACGGGCACATCACCCTCCTGCTCGCCGAGCACCTGGCCCGTGTCGACGGACCGGTCACCCTCGCGACCCTGGCCCTCCGCGTCCGCGAACTCGCGGCAGAACACGGCGGATTCTGGTCGAAGTCCGCGCGGGAGCCGGGCATGGAGAGCGAACTCGTCGAACAGGCCGTCGCCCGACTCACCGCGCTCGGCCTGGCCACCCGTACCCCGCAGGCGGTCGTGGCCCGCCCCGCCCTCGCCCGATACGCGGTCGGCGAGGCCGTCATCCGCACGCC
>NZ_SRID01000079.1 GCF_004684805.1 Streptomyces palmae | reverse complement strand
GGGCGTGCCACCGCAGGACGCGCACGCCCCCGGGGTCCGTACCGATCCCGCGGAGGCCGCCGCGTACGTGGCCGAGACCGGGGTGGACGCGCTGGCCGTGGCGGTCGGCAGCAGCCATGCGATGACCGACCGCACCGCCGCCCTGGACCACGGGTTGATCGCGCGGCTGCGGGAGGCGGTGCCGGTGCCGCTGGTGCTGCACGGCTCCTCCGGGGTGCCGGACGAGCAGATCCGGCGGGCCGTCGCCGCCGGCATGGTGAAGATCAATGTGGGCACCGCCCTGAACACCGCCTTCACCGGCGAGGTACGGGCCCACCTCGCGGAGCACGCCGCGGTGGTGGACCCCCGGAAGTACCTGCGGCCCGCCCGGGAGGCGATGGCGCGGACCGTGGCGCACTTCCTGAGCCTGCTGCACGCCCCGGCCTGAGGCCCCGCTCCTCGGCGCGGAACCGACGGTCGGTCCGGCGCCGGTCGCGTCCTGACCGGCCCGAAGGTCCACGCCCCGAGCCGATCAGCCGGGCCCGGGCGGCCCCGGTTCGGTCTCCGTTACTTCTTGAGCCAGACCTGGTCGAGGTTGACGTTGCACCGGTCGCCGGCCTCGCAGGACAGCTTGAGGGTGTTGGTGCCCTTGTTCAGCTGGACGGTGGAGTACGTGTACGTCCAGCCCTTCTCCCAGTCGCCCTTGGGCGCGTGCGCGAAGTTGTCCATGCGGATCTTGCGGTCGATGGCGTTGCTGTTGACCGTGAGGGTCAGCCCCTGGTCCTCGCCGGGCACGCCGTAGCTCACGTACATGTCGTACGAGCCGGTCTTCTCCACGTCCACGGTCCAGGTCGCGGACGCGCCCGGGGTGTTGATGCCCGCGACGTAGGTGCCGCCCTCGGACTTGGCTCCCTTGATGTCGGAGGCCGTGGTGGCGCCGCCGGCCAGGGCGAGCCCGGAGGCGTCCTGGGTCGGCAGCGGCGCGGGCTTGTCCGGCTTCTTGGTCGGGGTCCGGGGCTCGACCGAGGGCGCGGCGGTGGGCTGCTTGGTCGGCCCGGTCTGGTCCTGGTCCTTCTTGTCGCCCGAGTTGTTGTTGAGCACCGCGGCGCCGATGCCCACGATGACCACCGCGACCACGGCTATCGCGCCGATCAGCAGCCCCTTGGTGTTCGGGCCGCGACCGCCGCCGCGACCGCCGCGCGCCGGCGCGGGCTGGCGCGGGGCGCCCCCGGGCAGCGTCTCGGGGGCCGCGTAGTGGGCGTTCTGCTGGCCGTACCCGGGCTGACCGTAGCCGGGCTGGCCAGGGCCCGGCTGGGCGTAACCCGGCTGGCCCGCGTTGCCGTAGCCCTGCGGGGCCCGGCCAGGCTGCTGCTGGCCGCCGTAGGTGCGCTCGCCGACCGCCCGGACGTGGTTGTAAGAGGTGCGCGGCACGCCGGGCTGGTGCGGGGTGCCGGGGCCGGGGTAGCCGTAGCCCCCGGTGCGGGGCGCGTTCTGACCCGACTGGCCGGGCTGGTCCGCCTCCTGGCCTTCCTGTCGGTACAGGTAGCCGAAGGGGTCGTCGTTCTCGGGCGCGTCCGCGCCGTTGTTGCCGGCCGTCATCCCTCTCGTCACTCTCCAATGCCTATGGCCGTTGGCGCCGGGCGCCGCCGTCATGTGTGCACACGGCAGGACAGCTCATATCAAGGGCCGCGGTGCGGCCAACAGGGCCCGCGCTGTCCGGATGGCCAATATTCATGATCGATTCACCGCCGACAACACCGCCGACCCGGCGCAGCCTACCCCGATCGGGTGAGCCCACGCGGGCCGCGGCGGGTCATCCGGCTCGTCGGCCGGCCTTGGAGCGGGACCGCTTCTCGACGTACATCCGCTGATCGGCCGAGTGCAGCACCTCATCGGCGGACATGCCGCAAGCCGCCCATCCGATGCCGAAACTGGCCCCCACCCGGACGGCCCGTCCGTCCACCCGGATCGGCGGCAGGATCGCGTTCCGCAGCCGCACGGCCAGGTCCTGGGCGTCGGCCCGGCCCAGCCCGTCGGCGAGCACCACGAACTCGTCGCCGCCCAGCCGGGCCACCGTGTCGCCGTCCCGCACCCCGCCGGCGAGTCGGCGGGCCACCTCGATCAGCACCGCGTCACCGGTGTGGTGCCCGAAGCGGTCGTTGATCGACTTGAAGCCGTCCAGATCGCAGAAGAGCACCGCCAGGCCCTTGTGGCCGTCGTCCACCTCCTCGTTCGGCGCGACGGTGTGCACATGGTCGAAGAAGGGGCCGTCGGCGGGCGCCGGCCGGCCGGTGGCGAAGCCCTCCACGCCGTACCCCTCGACGTACTCCGGGCCGCCCGGCCGCCCGGTGCGGCCGGAGTTCGGCGGGTGGTCGCACAGCCGGGCGGAGAGCCGGGCGCGCAGCTCGGCGCTGTTGGGCAGGCCGGTCAGCGAGTCATGGCTGGCCCGGTGGGCGAGCTGGATCTCGTGGCGCTTGCGCTCCTCGATGTCCTCCACATGGGTGAGCAGGAAGCGCGGCCCGTCGGCCACGTCCGCGACCACCGAGTTGCGCAGCGACACCCATACGTAGCTGCCGTCCCGGCGCCCCAGCCGCAGTTCGGCCCGGCCGCCCTCGGCGGAGGTGCGCAGCAGGGTGCCGATGTCCTTGGGGTGCACCAGGTCGGAGAAGGAGTAGCGGCGCATCACCGAGGCGGGGCGGCCCAGCAGCCGGCACAGCGCGTCGTTGGCGCGCACCAGCCGCCCGTGCTGGTCGCCGCCCAGTTCGGCGATGGCCATGCCGCTGGGGGCGTATTCGAACGCTTGGCGGAAGCTTTCCTCGCTGGCGCGCAGGGCCTGCTGCTCGCGCTCCAGGCGGACCAGGGCGCGCTGCATGTTTGCGCGCAGCCGGGCGTTGCCGATCGCAATCGCGGCGTGGAAGGAGTACATCTGGAGCGCCTCGCGGCCCCAGGCTCCGGGGCGGCGTCCGTTGCGCGGCCGATCCACCGAGATCACCCCGATCAGCTCGCCGCCGGAGGCGCCGGCGGCGTACATCGGGGCGAACAGCCGGTCCATCGGGTGCCACTCGTCGGCGAAGCGCGGGGCGGGCCCGGCGGTGTGCCACTGCGGGACGTCGTCCTCGTCCAGCACCCACCCCTCGGTGTACGGGATGAAGCGCAGCTCGCCCCAGCGGTCCCCCATGGCCAGCCGGCGCTCCCAGGAGCTCCGCGAGCCCACCCGGCCCGCCATCAGCGCCTCGGCGCCGGCACTGCCCGCGACGGCCGCCACGACCAGGTCACCGTCCGGCCGGACGAGGTTGACGGCCGACAGTTCGTAGCCGAGGCCGGAGACTATGCCGTCCGCGACGGTCTGGAGGGTGTCGGCGAGGCTGCGCGCGGTGTTCAGCTCGGCGACCACCTGATGCAGCTCCCGCAGGGTCGCAAGGCGGATGTACGGCTCCGACTCGGTCTCCATCGCTGGCTCTCCCCCGAGACCTCGACAGCAACTCCTGGCTTCTTGTCGTCCGATTGCACCGCCACTGAATCACAGCGAGCTGTGCACCCGGTACACAGGGTCAGCAATTCCCCCCTGCTGTGATTCATGTCACATCGAGTATGCCTCTACTGGACAGCACTTGTGGGCATGCTTCGTTTTTTTCGAAAAGCAAATCGGAAGCAAGGTGCTCCGGTTCGTCCGGTGTGCCCGGAGACCGGGACCCCCGCGGACCTCCGTCCGGCGGACCACCGGGCACCCCTCGGCCCTCCGTCCGCCCTCTCGGTCGGCGGACCTACGCCCCGCCTGGTCCGGAGGCCCGATGCGGCGCCGGGGGCCGCCCGGTTAGCGTGCTGGGGTGTTGCAGCGAACGACTTCCCCGCCCCTGCCCGTCGATCTGCCCCATCCTGGTGGGGTGAGCGACGACGAGTTCCGCGCCGCCATGTCACGGCTGGCCGCCGGGGTGGTGCTGGTGACCGCGCACGACCCGGAGGACGCCCCCGGCGAGGACGTCGGCATGACGGCCACCGCGTTCGTCTCGGTCTCCCTGGACCCGCCCCTGGTGATGGTGAGCGTACGGACCGAGTCCCGGATGGACGACCTGCTGGCCCGCCAGCCCCTCTGGGCGGTCTCCGTCCTGTCCGAGCAGCAGCGGCAGATCGCCGGGCGGTTCGCCATGAAGGGGCGGATCAGCGACCGGCTGCTCTTCCAGGACCTGCCGCATCGCAGGGGCGAGGCCTCCGGCGCGCCCCTGGTCGACGGGGCGCTGGCGCAGCTGGAGTGCCGCACCGAGCAGCGGGTGACCGCCGGGGACCACACCCTGGTGGTGGGCCGGGTGCTGACCGCGGCGACGCCGAGTGTGGAGGGCGGCCCGCTCACCTATTTCCGCAGCCGCTACCGCGGGCTGGCCTGACGGCTTACGACCCGACGCGCCGACGGGGCGCCCCGCGTGATCGCGGGACGCCCCGTACGGGCCGATTCGCTCCGGGGCCGGCCGGCCCTTCCGCGCGAGAGGCGTGAGGATCAGCGGAGCAGGCCGAACGTCAGGCCGAACGGGATGCGGTGGTGCTCAAGGAGCTCCAGGATCTCGTCCCGGTCGCGGCGGTCCAGGCGGTCGAGATCCCGGTCGCGGCGGACCTCCTCGAAGCAGCCCTCCGCGTGGTGGTGGCGGACCACCCCGTCGCCGAACTCGTCGCGGTCGTGGATCGGGCGCGCCTCGAACTCCGTACGCGTACGCCCGAGGTCGTCACGGAACAGCTCGCCGCGGTCGTCGATCGGGCGCAGGCCCACCCTGTCCCCGTCGACGTACCGGTACACCACGTACTCGTCGTTCCGGTCGCGCACGGTCCGCTGGTGGACGCGGCCGTGGTCGCGGTCCTCACGGAACACGCAGACACGGACCACCTCGTCCCGGTGCCGCAGGGCATCGGAGCGCCGGCGGTCGTCCCGCCGCACCTGCTCCTCACGGAGCCCGGTCCGCCGGCTCTCGACCTTGCGGCCCTCGACCTTGCGGCCCTCGACCTTGCGGGGCGCGAGCCGCCGCTGCGCCTCGCGCCGCCGCTGCGCCTCGCGGGCCTCACGACGCTTGCGCTCCTCGCGGGCCTCGCGGCGCTTGCGCTCCTCGCGGGTCTCCTTGGTCCGCCTGCGGTCGTCACGGATCTGGTGCCGCCGCTTGTCCCCCTTGCGGACCTCCTTGCGCCGCCGGTCGTCACGGACCTCCTTGCGCCGCCGGTCGTCACGGGTGTCGTGCCGCCGCTCCCGGCAGGTGCAGGTGTCACGCCTGCCGTGGTCGCCGTTGCCGGTCACCGCCTTGCCGGGCAGTGGGGCCGCGGTGGCCATACCTGACACCGGGGCGGCCAGCGCCAACCCCAGCAGGCCGAGAGTCGCCAGCCCCCGGCGCATCGTCTGCAACATGCACGTCACCTCTTCATCGGGGTTGAATCCGTTATGTCCTAATTAACGGAAAATCAGCCGTGAGAAATGACCGCCTCGCGACACGCCTGGGAAATAGCTGGAATGCCGTAATCCGAAACCCGGGCACCCGGGCCGTACCGACCGCCCGGCGGCGGACCCTCGCGCGGCGCCGCGAGCCGTCCCCCCCGGGTCGAGGCGCGCCGGGCGCCGGCCCTCAGGCCCGGTGACGCCGACCCTCAGGTCCAGTGGCTCCGACCCTCAGACCCGGTGGCGCCGGCCCTCAGGTCCAGTCGCGGCCGCTGCGCCCGCGCTTGGTCTCGCCGCGCTGCTTCTTCTGCCGCAACCGGCGTTCGTTGATGCCCCGGGGAATCCGGGTGGGCCGGCGCGGCCTGGGCGGCGGCGCGGTCGCCTCGGCCAGCAGCGCGGCGAGCCGCACCATGGCGGCCTCCCGGTTGCGCCACTGGGAACGGTGCTCGGAGGCCCGTACCGACACCACCCCGTCGACCAGCCGGCCGGCCAGCCGCTCCAGCGCGCGCTCCTTCCACACCGGCGGCAGCGCGTCGGTGGCCGCCAGGTCGAAGCGCAGCTCCACCTGGCTGTCGCTGGTGTTGACGTGCTGGCCGCCGGGGCCCGAGGAGCGCGAGAAACGCCACATCAGCTCGGCCTCCGGCAGGGAGACCGAGCCGCGGATGGTGTACCTGCCGGGGAGGCTCCCCCCGGACCCTCGCGCAGAACCGGACATGACCCCCATGGTCCCCCCTCCAGGCCGCCCCGTCACCCTCATTTCCCCGGCGCCAGGGCACCTCGGCATCAGAGATTGGCAAAGAGAGTAAAGAGAGAAGGAACCTCTCACTCCCCCCTTCGCGTTGTGACGGGTGACGGTAGCTTCGTCCAAGGTACGAAGCCCGACGAAACGAACACGAAGGGGACTCCCCATGGCTGTAAGCCTGTCCAAGGGCGGCAACGTCTCGCTCACCAAGGAGGCGCCGGGCCTCACCGCCGTCACGGTCGGCCTCGGCTGGGACGTCCGCACCACCACCGGCACCGACTTCGACCTGGACGCCAGTGCCATCGCGGTCAACGGGACCGGCAAGGTCTACTCCGACGCGCACTTCGTCTTCTTCAACAACAAGGCCACCCCGGACCAGACCATCGTCCACTCCGGTGACAACCTCACCGGCCAGGGCGAGGGCGACGACGAGCAGATCAACGTCAACCTGGCCGGCCTGCCGGCGGACATCGAGAAGATCGTCTTCCCGGTCTCCATCTACGACGCCGAGTCCCGCAGCCAGAACTTCGGCCAGGTGCGGAACGCCTACATCCGCATCCTGAACCAGGCCGGCGGCGCCGAGATCGCCCGCTACGACCTGAGCGAGGACGCCGCCACCGAGACCGCCATGGTCTTCGGCGAGCTCTACCGCCACGGCGCCGAGTGGAAGTTCCGTGCCGTCGGCCAGGGCTACGCCTCCGGCCTCGTGGGCATCGCGACGGACTTCGGCGTCAACGTCTGAGGTTCCCCGAGCGGCTGACGGTCCCCGGGCCCGACGCCGTAGGTGCCCCTGGGGCACCGTCTCGCACGTAGGTCCCCCTGCCCCCGGCGGGGGACCTACGGCCCGCCCTCACGGCCGCCGCGAGGGCAGCGGCCTGAGCCCGGGCCAGCGGGTGAGCATGTTCGCCCGCACGGCGGTGGCCAGCCGCCCCAGCCCGGTCGGCTCGCCGCCCTCCCCCGCCGACCGGCCGACCACCTCCAGGCGGTGCGCGAGCCGCTGACGAGCCGTCGCCGTACCCCAGGACCAGTCCCGGCTCGGGATCTCGGCCAGGTGGTCCGCGGTTCCCCGGTGGGCCCGCTGGACCAGCGCGTCCCCACGCAGCAGCCAGCCGGCGCAGGCGTCGGCCATGTCGCCCTCGACCTCGGTGCCCGTCGCGGCGCGCCACGCCTCGTGGTACGCGGCCTCCGCGGCCTCGAGCCTCGGCTGGGGCACGGCGGTGGAACACCAGCAGGTGGGGAACCCGATCCGCAGGTAGGCCAGCTCCATCAGCCCGTTGCCCAGCGCCGCCTGTTCGAAGTCGATGAACCGGATGCCGCCGCTGGTGTGCATGTCGTTCCCCGGGCAGGGGTCACCGTGCAGCAGGGCCCGGCCCGCCGCCCGGCCCAGCCGCTCCACCAGTCCCTCCAGCTCCGCCTCCACCCCGGAGGGCACCGCCACCCCGAGCGCCTCGGCCAGCCCGAGGAAGGACGCGACATCGTCCAGGGTCGGGCCGGACCAGACCGGGAGGGCGCCCGCGTCGGCGTCGCGGCCGGCCGCGTGCAGCCGGGCCAGCGCCGCCGCGTAGTCGACCACCCAGTCCTCGCCGGGCCGCCGGTGCTCCAGGCGTTCCAGCACCAGCACCCGCTCGACCGGATCGGCCCCCAGGAGCCTGGGCGCCACCGGCGGATCCACCCGGGCCGCCAGCCCCAGCGCGGCGACCTCGCGGGCGTACCGGTCATCGGCCTCCGGCGCGTCCACGAGTCGCTTGACCACCACCGGCACACCGGCCAACTCGGCCCGCCAGACCCGTGACCGCGGACTGCTCTCCAGCCTCCGCACCCTGCGCGGCTGCCCCAACCGGGCCCGCAGCTCCTCCCCGAGGGGCAGCTTCGACGTCATGCGCCCCATCCTCACCCCCGCCCGGCCGTCGCGGGAGAGGGCCCGTCCGCCGACCGCCGCTCGGGCCCGCCCCGACTACCGTGGCCCCGTGCAGCAGGAGCCGAGTTTCCCGCCCCGCCCGCTCCGGGACGTCCGCGCCGTGTACGCGCGCCAGGCCGGCTGCCCGGCGGACTTCGCGGAGATCACGGTGGACTTCGAACCCGGGGAGCCCGGCGTGGCGTTCGAGGTGCACGCCGACCTCCGCACCCGCGACTTCCTCGCACCGGAGGAACTGACCGCGTACCAGCAGGCGGTCGCGCTCGGCATCCGGGAGGAGCTGACCGCGCTGGAGGCCGCACACCCGGTGGCGGTGGCCGCCGTGCTCCGCGCCCTCGGCATCCACGAGGTGGACTCCCACGCCGGGGCGTTCCGCCACGCCGGGCGACTGGCCGTCCGCCGCGCCCTCACCCTCGCCTACGGACCCCCGCCCAGGCCCAAACGGCGCCGCCCGCGGCTGGGACGGTGAACGGCGACCGGTCCGGTGCGGCCTCGGCCGTTCACCCCGCGGAGGCGGCCCCGGGTGGGCCACCGACCTCGACGGAACTCCACTCGGCCGAGCCGAAGGCTGTCGCCCTTCACCTCGCACGGGTACGCACGCGATGCGTCGGTGGAGCAGGCCGGCGCGGGCCCTCGCGGGACAGAGGGGGCTCCCCGCCTCCGTGGAGGGCGGGTTGGGGGGACTACCCCACCCTGTTCCGGGGGTTTGCCGTAGTGCGTCGGGGAGTTCGCCGCTCCTAGCGTGCGGCTATGTCAACTTCCCGACGAGTCAAGGCCTTCGCCGCGTGCGCCGCGATGCTCGCCGTCACCGCGACGACCACCGCCGGCGCCACCGCCGGCGCCACCGCCGCCGACTCCGCGGACCCGCTCGCCCGCTTCCACGGCCAGCACGTCGACTGGCACTCCTGCGCCCTCGGAGCCGACGACGAGCTCGGCCGGTCGCTGGACGCCGCCGGTGCCGACTGCGCCGACATCACCGTGCCGCTCGACTACGCCCACCCCGGCGGTCGCACCATCACCGTCGCCCTATCCCGGCTGAAGGCCACCGACACCGCCCATCGCGTCGGCCCGCTGCTGCTCAACGACGGGGGACCGGCCGGCCCCAGCCTCCATATGCCGCTGACCACGTCGAAGGTGATGGGAGACGTCGCCGGCCGCTACGACCTGATCGGCATGGACCCGCGGTTCGTCGGCCGGAGCACCCCGCTGGACTGCGGCTGGAACCTCGGATCGACCTTCCTGCGCTCCGCGGGCACCGACCGGGCGGGGTACCGCGAGGAGGTCGCCCTCGCGCGTGACCTGGCCGGGCAGTGCGAGCGCACCCAGGGCGACGTGCTGCCGTACGTCACCACCCGCAACACCGCCCGCGACATGGACGTCATCCGCGCCGCCCTCGGCGAGGACACCCTGTCCTACCTCGGCTACTCCTACGGCAGCTACCTCGGCCAGGTCTACACGGAGCTCTTCCCCGGCCGCACCGACCGCATGGTGCTCGACGGCGTCAGCTCCCCGAAGTACTACAGCCAGACGCTGCTGCACGGCGCCGAGGCGGCCAACGAGGAGGCCCTGCGCGCCTGGGCGTCCTGGGCCGCCGCACGGCACCGCACCTACGGACTGGGCGCCACCCGCGCCGAGGTCCTGGCGACGGTGGACCACATCCTCGACGCCGCCGCGCGCGAGCCGCTGCGGATCGGGAAGGCGTACCAGCTGGACGAGCACCTCCTCCCCGCCCTCCTGATCGGCGGCCTCGGCAGCGACCTCGACGGGCGGCGCGCCGACCTGGCCGCCACCGTCAGCCTCCTGGCGCGCGCCGCGGACCGGGAGCCGGTCGAGCCGTCCGAAGCGCTCGCCGGGCAGCTGGAGTTCCTGCTGACCGAAGCGGGCTCTGCCCCCGCCAGCCAGATGACCGCGATCATCTGCGGCGACGTGGCCGAGCGGCGCGGCGTGGCCAGCTACTGGCGTGCCGTCGAGGAGTCCCGCGAGCAGTCCCCCCTCACCGGACCGCTGGCCAACAACATCACCCCCTGCGAGTTCTGGGACCGGCCCGCCGAGGCGCCGACCGTGGTGGACAACGACGTCCCGGCCCTGCTCGTCTCCGCCACCCGCGACCCGCGCACCCTCTACGACGGCGCCCAGGCCGTGCACGAGCAGTGGCCGAGCTCCCGGCTGCTCACCGTGGAGGGCGCCCGCCAGCACGGCCTGTACGGCGAGTACGGCAACACCTGCGTCGACGAACGCGTCAACGCCTACCTGCGCACGGGTCGGCTCCCCGCACAGGACCCGAGCTGCGCGGCGTAGCCCTGGAGCCCATCCCGGCGAGGGCACGTCCCACCGAGGGCCCGCCCGGGCACACGCACCTCCCGGCAAGCGCCCGCCCCGGCGAAACCCCCCTCCCGGCAAGGGCAGGCGCGTCCCCCGATCAGCCGCCGTCGCCACGGAGCGACCGCACCAGGGCGGCGGCGGCCGGGTCGGACTCGGCCGCCTCGTCCAGGGCCGCCGTGAGGGTCTGCTCGTAGGTCGTGCGGGCCTCTTCGTGGCGGGTGCGGCCGGTCTCCTTGAGGACCGTGTAGGCGCCGCGCTTGTCGTCCGGGCACAGGTCGCGGAAGGTGAGGTCGGCCGCGTTGAGCCGCCCGACCAGCCGGGTCACCGAGCTCTGGTTGAGGCCGAGTCGGCCGGCCAGCTCCTGCATCCGCAGCTCCTTGCCGGGGGCCGCGGCCAGGTGCCCCAGAGCCCGGTACTCGGACAGCCCCAGACCGTGGTGGCGCTGGAGGGCGGCCCCCAGGCGGTTCTCCACCCGCGCGTACAGGGAGAGCACCCGGTTCCACATCTCCGCGTCGGCCGGGCCTGGTTGGGCGGTGGCTGCGGGCATGGGCCTCTCCTCGGTCGAGCGGCGCGGGACGGAGCGGGTCCGGCGCCGAATGCGGTTGACGCCAGCTTACTTGCATGTGCATGCTTCTCTCCAGCAAGTAGTTGCACGTACATGCAAACAGGGGGTTCCTTCATGGCCTGGATCTATCTGCTCATCGCGTCGGTCTTCGAGGTGGTCTTCGCCCTCGCCACCAATGCCACCCACGGCTTCACCGAACTCGGCCCGTCCCTGCTCACCGCCGCCGCGGCGGCGGGCGGGATCTTCTTCCTCAGCCTGGCGCTGCGCACCCTGGACGTGGGTGTCGGCTACACGGTGTGGACCGGGATCGGGTCCGTCGGCACGGTGGTGCTGGGCACCGTGATCTTCGACGAGGCGATCAACGGCTGGAAGGTGCTGGCCTTCGTCCTGATCATCGGCGGCGTCCTCGGCCTCAAGCTCGCGGACACCCTGGCCGCCCGGCAGGCACCGGACCAGCGGCCCCAGCCCCAGAACGGGCCGCCGAGCCGGCCGGCACCGGACCGCGACGCGCTCGCCGCCTGAGCGCACCCCGCCGACCACCCCACCCTTCGGAAAGGAACCTCTCCCATGGCCTGGGCCTTCCTCTCGATCGCCGTCGTCTTCGAGATCGCCTTCGCACTCGGCACCAACGCCACCCAGGGCTTCACCAGACTGTGGCCCTCCGTCTTCACCCTGATCGCCGCGGCCGGCGGCATCTTCACCCTCAGCCTGGCGCTGCGCACCCTGGACGTGGGCGTCGGGTACACCATCTGGACCGGCGTCGGGTCCATCGGCACGGTGGTGCTGGGTTCGGTGATCTACAAGGAGCGGATCACCCTGCCCAAGCTCCTCTCCTTTCTCGCGATCATCGCCGGAGTCATCACCCTGCGGGTCGCCGCCGGCTGACGGCGGGGACCGTACGGGCGCGGGCGCGGGTCCCGTACGACCGGCGCGGCCCGGGCCCAGCGCCTCCGACCGGGGCGCGGCCCCGCCGCCGGTGCGGGGCCGCCGGCGGTCAGCCGGCCCGCGCACCCCACCCGGACGGGCCTCGGGCGCCGGCCGCGTCGAACAGCGGCCCGGCGGCGATCGTGGCCCCCTCGGGGCGGATCAGGCCGGCCGCGGCGGTGGCCCGGGCGCGGGTCCCGGGCGCCAGGGCCGTCCCGAGCGCGGCCGACAGGGAGGCGAGGGTCGGCGTCGGGCCGTCGTGTGCCGCACCGATCCCCAACCCCTACGCCGCCGCGACCACCTCGAACTGCGTGGCGATCAGCTCGGCGGCGTACCCGGGGCAGGGATGACGGCGGAGGCGCCACCCGCGTCAGCTCGCGTGCCGAGGGGCCGACCGGCACCAGCCGCGCGCCGGTGCCGGCCGGCAGCCGCTCGAAGTCCTCGTCCGGAGGCGCGCACACCCGTACCTCGGCGCCGAATTCCCCTAAGGGCAGGGCGAGTCCGGCCAGCGGTCGGACGTCCCCGCGCGACCCGTACGTCGCCAACAGCACAGGCATTTCGTGATTCCCGTTTCCATGGATTCCTGCTTCGACGGGCGATTCTTCGGCATGTCCGGGGTCTTGCCGCAATGCCCCCCATGCGCTATACATTGAGTACGGAAAGGGGCGATCGATCTCCTTTCCTTTTCTTTTTTCCGGCCGCCCGGGGCTTCCTCCCCGCGTGACGGCGGCACACCCCCACCTCGCACCCAGCCGGGCCACGCACGGCCTGTCGGCGCGTCAGACCCGCGTGGGGGCTCGCGGACGACCTCGCCAGGACATCGGAATCTGTCCGAATAGCGGAATGCCGCGGTTTTCCGTTCACCTTCAAGTCCGGACCTTTGCTGGGCCGTTCGCCACATAGCGGACGGAATAGGAACCCCAGCGAACACCTGAAGGTCAAATTCTCGTTACCGATCTGTCGAAAGCCGTCAATTGATGTCACTCTCTGGTCGGCCCGCTCATGCGCCTCCCCGGCACGGGAGCAGGCCGCGTACCCGTACGCGTACCTCGGTACCGCCCGCACCCCATGCGGGACCGGCACCACGCGGACGACCGGCATCACTTGTGCACCACCGGACGGCCCCACCCAGGCCGTCCGCCCCCCACGGCCGCACCCGCGCGGCCCCGTGCAAGGAGACTGAGTGAGACCCAACGCTTCCTCCCCGCGCAAGAACGTCATCCGCGGCGCCGCCCTGGTCGCCTCCGCCGCGATGGTCGCGATCGGCGTGCAGACCGCGTCGGCCAGCGCCGACAGCCACGCGACCGGTGCCTCGGCCCTGCCGCTGAGCGCCAACGCCCGCGCCACCGCGATCAAGGCCGCGCAGGCCGACGCCCCGGCCGAGGCCACCGCCCTCGGGCTGGGCGCCAAGGAGAAGCTCGTCGTCCGGGACGTCATCAAGGACGCGGACGGCACGGTCCACACCCGTTACGAGCGCACCTACGACGGACTGCCGGTGCTCGGCGGCGACCTCGTGGTGCACGCCAAGAAGGACGGCAAGCGCAGCGTCACCAAGGCCGTCTCGGCGCGGATATCGGTGCCCAGCACCAGCGCCGAGCTGCCCGCCGCCACCGCCAAGAAGTCCGCGCTGAAGGCCGCCGCCGCGGCCAAGGACACCAAGACCGCCGGCGAGGCCCCGCGCAAGGTCGTCTGGGCCGCGGACGGCAAGCCGGTCCTGGCCTGGGAGACCGTGGTCAACGGTGTCCAGCCCGACGGCACGCCGAGCGAGCTGCACGTGGTCACCGACGCGGCCACCGGCAAGCAGCTGTTCACCGACGAGGCCATCGAGACCGGCACCGGCACCGGTGACTACAACGGCACCGTGCCGCTCACCACCACCCCGGGCACCAGCGGCTACGACCTCAAGGACGGGGCGCGCGGCGGCCACAAGACCTACGACCTGAACCAGGGGACCTCCGGCACCGGCACCCTGTTCAACGACGCCGACGACACGTGGGGCGGCGGGCGCCAGAGCGCCGCCGTGGACGCCCACTACGGCGCCGCCGTGACCTGGGACTTCTACAAGTCCGTCATGGGCCGCAACGGCATCAAGAACGACGGCGTGGGCTCCTACTCGCGCGTCCACTACGGCAGCAACTACGTCAACGCCTTCTGGTCCGACAGCTGCTTCTGCATGACCTACGGCGACGGCTACGGCAACGCCAACCCGCTCACCTCCCTGGACGTGGCGGCGCACGAGATGAGCCACGGCGTCACCGCCAACACCGCGGGTCTGCGCTACAGCGGCGAGTCCGGCGGCCTCAACGAGGCCACCTCGGACATCTTCGGCACCTCCGTCGAGTTCTACGCCAACAACTCGTCCGACGCGGGCGACTACCTCATCGGCGAGAAGATCGACATCAACGGCGACGGCACCCCGCTGCGCTACATGGACAAGCCCTCCAAGGACGGCGCGTCCGCGGACTACTGGTCCAAGAGCGTCGGCCGGCTGGACGTGCACTACTCGTCCGGTGTCGCCAACCACTTCTTCTACCTGCTGAGCGAGGGCAGCGGCGCCAAGACCATCAACGGCGTCAGCTACAACAGCCCGACCTACAGCGGGTCCACGGTCACCGGCATCGGCCGGGACAAGGCCGAGAAGATCTGGTACAAGGCGCTGACCACCTACATGACCTCGACCACCAGCTACTCCGGTGCGCGGACCGCGACGCTGAGCGCGGCGTCCGACCTGTACGGCGCGTCCAGCGCCGAGTACCAGGCCGTCGCGGCGGCCTGGACCGGCGTCAACGTCAAGTGACCGAGCGCTGAGCGCCAGGGTCGCGGGCGGCACGCGTCCGCGGCCCCGAGCCTCGGCCCACCGGCCGGGAACGGGCCGCACGGGGGATCCCCCGTGCGGCCCGTTCTGCTCTTCCGGAGCCGCCGCTTAGGCTGCCTCCATGACACAACAGGTACGCGGCGTGGTGGCTCCCGGCAAGGGCGAGCCGGTCAGGATCGAGACGATCGTCATCCCGGACCCGGGACCCGGTGAGGCGGTGGTGAAGATCCAGGCGTGCGGCGTCTGCCACACCGACCTGCACTACCGCGAGGGCGGCATCAACGACGAGTTCCCCTTCCTGCTCGGGCACGAGGCCGCCGGCATCGTGGAGTCGGTGGGCGACGGGGTCACCGAGGTGGCGCCCGGGGACTTCGTGATCCTCAACTGGCGCGCGGTGTGCGGGCAGTGCCGGGCCTGCCGGCGGGGCCGCCCCTGGTACTGCTTCGCCACCCACAACGCCACCCAGCCGATGACGCTGACCGACGGCACCCCCCTCTCCCCCGCCCTGGGCATCGGCGCCTTCGCGGAGAAGACCCTGGTCGCGGCCGGGCAGTGCACCAAGGTGGACCCGGCCGCCTCGCCCGCCGCGGCCGGCCTGCTGGGCTGCGGGGTGATGGCGGGCATCGGTGCCGCCATCAACACCGGGAACGTCGGCCGGGGTGACTCGGTGGCGGTCATCGGCTGCGGCGGCGTGGGCAGCGCGGCCATCGCCGGATCCCGGCTGGCCGGCGCGGCGAAGATCATCGCGGTGGACCTGGACGAGCGGAAGCTGGAGTGGGCCCGGAAGCTGGGCGCCACCCACACCGTCAACGGCAAGGACACCGATGTGGTGGCCGCGATCCAGGAGCTGACCGGCGGGCACGGCGCGGACGTGGTCATCGAGGCCGTCGGCCGCCCGGAGACCTACCGGCAGGCGTTCTACGCCCGCGACCTGGCCGGCACCGTGGTGCTGGTCGGCGTACCCACCCCGGAGATGAAGCTGGAGCTGCCGCTCCTGGACGTGTTCGGCCGCGGCGGCGCCCTGAAGTCCTCCTGGTACGGCGACTGCCTGCCGTCCCGCGACTTCCCCCTGCTGATCGACCTCTACCAGCAGGGACGGCTGGACCTGGACGCCTTCGTCAGCGAGACGATCGAGCTGGACGGCGTGGAGGCCGCGTTCGACCGCATGCAGCGCGGCGAGGTCCTGCGGTCCGTGGTGACGCTGGACTGACGTCGGCGCCTACGGGCGTCTGCCGGGAGGCGGGGGCGTGTCGGCGTAGGACGTGCGGGCCTGCCGGGCTCCGGGCCGGGGTCCGGGGTGGCCCAGGCCCGGACGCGGCGGGTCGGGCTCGCACGGCCGACGGGGCGGGCCTGCCCCGTCTCGGCCCTCGGGCCGAGACGGGGGCGGTCGGCACGCCGCGAGATGGAGGCGAGTTCGCCTACCGGCCGCCCCGCGCCACTGAACGGTCTGGGGCGGGTGCCTCCGGCGAGTTCCGGGCCGGCGGGCTCGCGCGGCCCCTCGCGGGGGTCGGCCATGGGACCATCGATTACGTGATCGACCTCGGCTACTCCCTGTCCCGGCGCTTCCCGGACCCCCCGCAGACCGACTACGGCAGGGCGGATGTGCGCGCCCTGCGGCATGACCTGTTCTGCGGGGACGTCTATCTCGCCGACACCCAGAAGGACCAGGAGTTGTCCACAGCCTGGGGATGGGTGCCGGTGCTCGACTTCGCCTGGGCGCTGTGCGACATCGTGGAGCGGCTGGACCGCGACCCGCAGGGCAGCCGCTCCGCGCGCCGGCAGCAGGCGGAGCTGGACTTCACCGAGTCCGCCGACCGGATGCTCTTCGAGCGCCGCTTCGGCTGGGTGGACGTCACCGCGGACTGGGTGCCGCTGGAGGAGCCCCCGCTGACCTTCAACCACGCCGCGCTGCGCCGCGAGGCCCGCGACTTCCTGCACGACCTGGTCGCCGACCTCACCGACATGCACGAGGGCCTGGGCGACAACCCGATCATCTGGGACCTGCTCTCCCGCTTCCCCCGCGTGTGAGTCACGGGAGCCGCCGCATCGACCCCCCGGGGTGCCCGGCCGCTCAGCGGACCAGGGGGGCGGCGCGGGACACGAAATCCTCGATGGCCTCTCTGGCCCTGGTGTCCCGGGTGTCCCGGTCCGCCTGGTCCCGGGCGTTGGACACATCCCAGGTGCGGCGGTAGGCCCGCTCTGCCGCGAGGACCACCTCTGGGTCGTCGGTGAGCAGTTTCACCTGGTAGAGCGCTTGCCGGGCGGCTGTCCTGAGCCGGTGCGCCTCATCGCGGGCACTGAGGAACGCCGCTCCTTCCAGGTCCTCCAGCCTGCGGTACCAGCGGTCCGCCTGGCCGTGGCGGTACCCCTCCAGCGCGGCGGCGAACGCACCGTACACGGCTATGCGCTCCTGCCGGAGCGCCTCGGACCGCGCGAACAGCTCCCCGCGCCGGGAGGCGAGGCGCTGGAAGACGTGGGTGACGGTGGAGCCCAGCAGGGTGCCCAGCACGGCTACGGCGGTTGTCCAGATCGCTGCCATGGCAGCAGCCGACCACAGGCGGGCGCTCGGGCGCCGGTGATCGGGGGATCGGGGGCGAGCGGCGATACGGACGCGGACGCTGGCGCGGTGGGCATCGGCGGTCGCAGGGGGCCGGTGGCGATACGGACACGGTGGCGCGGGCGCGGCGGCGGCCGGGGAGGCCGGTGGAATCGGGCTATGTGGGCTCCACGCGTACGCCGAGGTGTGCGGCGAAGACCGGGGCCAGTTCCAGGAGTTGGTCCGGGGTGATGAGCGCGCCGGCCAGGGCGTCCACCCCGCGGGCGATGTCCACCCGGGCCGCCTCGCGCAGATCCGCCCCGGACATCCGGGCCCCGCTGAAGTCCGCGCCGCGCAGCTCACACCCGGGGAAGGCGACGCGCTCCAGGTGGGCCCCGCCGAAGTCCGGCTCGACCAGTACGCAGTCCTCGAAGACCACATCCCGCAGCGCCGCCGACCGCAGATTGAGGTAGTCGAGCTTCCCGCCGCGCACCAGCACCCGCTCCAGGCGCGCCCCGTGCAGCTGGATCCCGCCCAGCCTGGCGTCCCGCAGCTCCACGTCGCGCAGGGTGGCCCCGGACAGGTCGGCGCCCACCCCCCGCACCTCCACCAGCACCGAGTCGATGAAACGGGCCCGGCTCAGCCCCGCCTCGTCCAGGCCGGCGCGGCGCAGCGCGCAGTCCAGGAAGCGGGCGCCCGGCCCGTGCTGCCCGCCCAGGTCGAGGTCGGCGAACTCCAGCCCGTCGTAGTCGCCCTCCGGTTCGAGCCCGGGCCCGTCGAAGGCCCGCAGCGGCGGCAGCACCACCTCCGGCCGCCGCACCGCCTCCCTCCCACGCCCCGCCGACCGGCCGCCCCGACCACCGTGCCGCGCCGCCATGGGGCACCACCCTCCGCTTCCCGCTCGCCACCAGCTGCCGCAGACCATCGTGACGTACACCACTGACAGCCGCCCGATGTCACATCCGGGCCGCGCCGGACCGTCGTATCGGTGCCCCTCCCGACCACGGGCGGGTGAGGAGAGCAGCACACGAGAGGTCGGACCATGCGGAAGCACATCACCGTGATCGGCGGCGGCTTCGCCGGACTCACCGCGGCCATCTCCGCCGCCGAGGCGGGCACCCAGGTGACCTTGTACGAGGCCCACCACACCCTGGGCGGCCGGGCGCGCACCGCCGCCGGGGCCTACGGCACCAACGAGGGCCCGCACGCGCTCTACCAGGGCGGCCCGCACTGGCCCTGGCTGAAGAGCCGGAACCTGATCGGCCCGCTGGCCCCGCTCCCCTTCCGGGAGGGCACCCGCTTCCGCTTCTACCGGGACGGCGCCCTGCGCAAGGTGCCGCCGATGGCCCTGCTGCGGCTGGCGCGCCACAAGGACGCGCCGGTGGACGCCTCCTTCGCCGACTGGGCGACGTCCAGGGTCGGCGAGGCGGGGATGCGGGCCGCCGCCAACTACCTCGCGGTCAACCTGTTCCACCACGACGCCGGCCTGCTGTCCGCCGCCTTCGTCCAGGAGCGGCTGCGGCGCAATGTGAAGCTGCGGCCCGAGGCCCGCTATGTGCGCGGCGGCTGGGGCCGGTTCGTCGAGCGGATGGCCATGTACGCCCGCGCCCTGGACGTGCGGATCGAGACCGCCAGCCGGATCGACTCCCTGGACCAGCTGCCGTCCGGCCACGGCCCGGTGATCGTGGCGACCTCGCCGGCCGCCGCCCGCAGACTGCTCGACGACCCCTCGCTGGTCTGGCCAAGCGGGCGCACGGTGCTGGTGGACCTGGCGTTGGAGCACCGGCGGGCCGAGCCGTTCGTGATCGCCGGGCTGGACGTGCCCGCCTGGCTGGAGCGCTTCACCGCGCAGGACCGCACCCTGGCGCCGGCGGGCGAGGAGCTGATCCAGGCCCAGCTCCCGGTGGGGCCCGGGGAGGGCAAGGCGGACGGAGTGGCGCGCGCCGAGCGGATCCTGGACGCCGGGTTCCCCGGCTGGCGGGAGCGTACGGTCTTCCGCCGCACGGCGATGGCGGACGGCCGGACCGGGGCGCTGGACCTGCCCGGCACCACCTGGCGGGACCGCCCGGCGGTGCGGCGCGGGGACGGGGTGTATCTGGCGGGCGACGCGGTGGCCGCGCCCGGGATCCTCAGCGAGGTGTCGTTCAACAGCGCGCTGGAGGCGGTCACCCTGGCCCTGGGCGGGCTGGCCCGGGCCTCCCTGGCTCGGACCGTACGGGCGGGAGGAACCGGCCAATGATCATCGGACCGTTGACTTGAACCACGGTTCAAGTATGAGGATCGGGCGCATGACATCGCGCGCCCGGGCGGCCACTCCGGAGTTCGGCGGGTCCGTGCGAGGGCGCGCGGTCCTGTCCGTACACCCGCACCGCGGCGCGTGGTCCGCCCATGCGCCGCACCGCCCCTCGAACGCCGCCAAGGAGAACCCCATGCACGCCATCCGTCTGCACGCCTTCGGACCCGCCGAGAACCTGGTCTACGAGCGGGTCGAGGACCCCGAGCCGGCCGCGGGCCAGGTCAGGATCGCGGTGGCCGCCTGTGGGGTGCACCTGCTGGACACCGCGCTGCGGCAGGGCGAGAGCAGCACCCTCCACGGCGCGCCGGAGCTTCCCACCATCCCCGGCCGCGAGGTGGCCGGCACCGTGGAGGCGCTCGGCGAGGGGGTGGACCCGCGCTGGCTGGGTCGCCGGGTGGTGGCCCACCTGGGCATGGTCCCCGGGGGCTACGCGGAGAAGGCCGTGACCTCGGTGGACCGCCTGCACGAACTCCCCGAGGGGGTCCGTGAGGACCAGGCCGTCGCGATGATCGGCACCGGCCGCACCACCCTGGCCGTACTGCACTTCTCCGACCTCACCGCGGAGGACGTGGTGGTGGTCACCGCCGCCGCGGGCGGCATCGGCAACCTGCTGGTCCAGCACGCCAAGAACCTGGGCGCCACCGTGCTCGCGCTGGCCGGCGGACCGGCCAAGGTGCGGCGCTCGCTGGAGCTCGGCGCCGACCACGCCTTCGACTACACCGCCGACGACTGGGCCGACCAGGCCCGTACCGCACTCGGCGGCAACCGGGCCACCGTGGTCTTCGACTCGGTGGGCGGCGCCCCGGCCCGGGACGCGGTCGGCCTGCTCGCTCCCGGCGGGCGGCACCTGGTCTACGGCTGGTCCGCCGGCGGGCCCCTGGAGTTCAGCGAGCAGGAGCTGGCCGAACGCGGCATCGTCTCCAAGACCATCCTCGGCAGCCCCGAGTGGCGCGAGCTGCTCCTCGGCTCCCCCACCGGCCCGCGCGACCTGGAGGAGGCCGCACTGTCCGCCCTGGCCGCCGGCCGCCTCGTCCCCGCCGTCCACAGCTTCCCCCTCGCCGAGGCCGCCGCGGCCCACCGCGCGCTGGAGAACCGGGGGACGATGGGGAAGGTGGTGCTGGTTCCCTAGCGGCGCATGGGGCGCGGGCCGGATCCGTCCCGGGCGCCCTGCGCCCCGGACCAACCGGACCCCGGTCGGAGGGGCGCCTGGGTCGGCGGTACGTCGGGGTCGGCGGTACGTCGGGGTCAGCGGTACGCCTGGGTCAGCGGTACGCCTGGGTCGGCGGTACGCCTGGGTCGGCGGTACGCCCGGGCTGTCGGGAGGTCCGGATGGGCGGGACGCACAGGCCGAGGGGACGCCCGGTCGGCAGCGCGCTCGGGGTCTGCCGGCCGCCCCGTTCAGCGGACCAGGGCTTCGGCCTCCGCGTTCGGGGGGAGCAGTGGGGCGAGCAGTTCCGGGGCCGCGGGGTAGGGCCGCTCCGCCGGCAACAGCCGGGTGGCGGCGGGCAGGTCGCCGGCGCGTACCAGGGCGTGGATCTCCCGGGCCAGCCCGGTGACGTCGGTGATGCCGACCGTCCACTCGTCGGCGTACCGCCGGGACGCCTCGCCGGAGAGGCCGAGTTGGAGCGAGCGGTGCGGAAGCGGCTGGAGCCGCAGGTCCCGCTCGGGGTCCCACTGGACGCGGGCCGGGGACCGCTTGAGCCGCCGCTTCCAGTCGGCGGGGTCGGCGTGGGTGCCGGGCTCGTAGTGCGAGAGGCAGGCGTGCCGCAGCGCCCACTCGAAGCCCTCGCGGGTGATCTCGACGGCCAGGACGGTCTCCTGGTCCTGCTTGGCACCCCAGCCGCAGCGGTACATCATCCACAGGAACGAGGGCTTGATCCAGGTCATCCGCTCCCGCTTCCAGGCAGCCGGAAACCGGCCGTCGCGCGCGGCAGGCAGGCCGATCCCCGGTGCGTAGGCCTGGTAGACGGTGATGGTGCTCGCGGTGTGCACCGCGCGGATCTGGTGCTTGGGTTCTGCCACCCGCCCAGGGTGCGGGGTACGGGGCTGTCCCTTATAC